>CAZROR010000144.1:0-1724 GCA_964601765.1 uncultured Zetaproteobacteria bacterium | reverse complement strand
TCCCGCAAAATCCGGCGGCGCTACTGCCGTGAGTGAAAAAATGGGGAGACGCCAGTGATCCGATACGGGTTGCAGGCTGTTCTGATGGCTGCTAAAAAACAACATGACGTAAAGCGAGGAAGGAAGTGCATATGCAAGTCAAGCGTATGGGAATCACCATGATGGCTGTGCTGGTCCTGCTGCTTGGGCAGGCACCAACAGCTGTGGCAATGGACCAGGTGAATGTCAACACGGCCACGATTGAGCAGCTCCAGACCGTGAAGCATATCGGGCCGAAAATAGCAGCAGCAATCCTGGCCTACCGGGAAGCACATGGCGACTTCAGGTCACTGGACGAGCTGACGGCTGTCAAGGGCATCGGTACTAAAACACTGGAGAAGATTCGACCCTATCTAACAGTTGGCCCCGCAGGGCCATAGGGCCGCGCGGACATCCGCACATTGCCGGGAGAGGGCCTTGCGCCTTCCCTTTTTGCGGCATTGCCCGCATTTTTCTTTGCGTTTTGGTGGTGGCATGGTTTTCAATCTCTGCCCGGCCCTCAGTCCTCAGCCTCAACTTACCGCAAAGGGCGCAAGGTTCCGCAAGGGAAATGCATGCATGGTCGGGATTCCGTGTTTGCCCCGCGACGACAGATGATCGGCACCCACCGCGTGTTGGGCCTCTAAGCGAAAAACTCTTCCTTGTGTCTTGGTGTCTTTGTGGTGAACTGCTCACCGCAGAGGCTGCGGGTGTTGCAAAATGACACATGCCCTGTGTGGCGGCTTGACTCTGGCATGGGTGGCGACCATGGTTCGCCAGTCCTCCCATAAGGGACTGCATGTTCTCTGCTTACGCCGGGCCTGATCCCGGGGAGCAGGTCGAAGAGGCAGCGGGAACGGAGGGGGACACCTTTCACTGGCCCTGCGGGGCTAAATTATTTCGGAGGATTACAACAACATGAAGAAGTTTATTCTTTCTGCTGCTGCTTTTGCCCTCGTCGCGGTTTCCGGCATCACGCTGGCCCCGACCACGGCATCAGCGATTCCGGCGTTTGCGCGCCAGACGGGAGCGGCCTGCCTTTCCTGCCATTTCCAGACTTTCCCGGCTATCAATGCCTTTGGTCGCGCCTTCAAGATGGGCTCGTTCACGGATGTGGGCGATCAGGCCCTTGTCGAGGACGACAATCTGTCCATCCCGGCCGTGCTGAACGCCACGTTCGTTGTTCGTGGTAACTACACGAGCACGAGCAAGACGGGCGTAGCAAGCGACGGCACATATACGATTCCGGCGGATGCCGTGCTGATGGTCGCCGGCCGTATCGGCTCCAACAGCGGTGCCTTCATCGAGTTTGATGGCGGGGCCGCCAACTGGCAGCTGCTGAACTCATTTGACGTCGGTGGCTTCAAGGCTGGTATCGGTGCCCACAAGTCCGGTTTCGGTGGCTCTGGTGTCATGGAGATCTCGAATGTGTTTGGCCAGCATGGTGGCAAGCTCGCCGGCAAGGGCATCTCCGGTATTCAGGCCGCTGGCTTCGCAGCTGGTACGACGGGCATTGGCGCCTGGATCGGCAATGATCTCGGCATTCTCCAGTTCTCCCTCGTAGCACCAGCCACCGCCACCGCTGGCACCGTGAACGTCGGTACCAGCCTCGGCAAGCTCGTGCGCGGTATCGCCACGCTCGATGTGGGCGGCTGGGATACGCTGATCGGCTTCGGCATCGTGACCGGCACGGCCGGCAAGGGCAC
>CAZROR010000143.1:0-1753 GCA_964601765.1 uncultured Zetaproteobacteria bacterium | reverse complement strand
CTCATAACCCGAAGGTCGTCGGTTCAAATCCGGCCCCCGCAACCAAATCCAAGGCCCTGCAAGCGAAATGCTTCAGGGCCTTTTCAGTCGCCGGTGAACAGGAATACGAGAACGGAAAATTTCGTGAACGTTGCCGCGATGAGCACAGACGTCACCGTCGTAACCACAACCGGGTTAAACTTGCGGCATACGGGCAACAGCTTGGGAAGCAGCGAGAGCCCGCCGATGACCCCGGCAATGGCGAAGAAAACAACGGCAAACGACTGGCTGATTTTCCACTCGGTAAAGGCTGCATCGAGGCCATGAAAAATGAAGCCAAGCAGACCGACAAACAGCACCCAGGTCAGATAAATCATAAGGTATTCCATAGCCTTGCAAGGCTGCCCCTTTCTTCGGCCCAGATAAATCAATGGCAGGGCAACCAGATTTGCGGTAACGGCAAAGGCAAGCAGGGATACCAGATATGTGTGCATACACAGAGCATATGACGCTGCAGGCCGAAATGCAAAACCATGACAAAACGGATAGCATGCGCGCCGTCTTGCTTTTATCAACATCAGGAGGAATGACGATGCCACGCCTGCTTCTATCACTCATCTTCGTGCTGGCGCCCCTGATGGCTGCCTGCAACCAGAGCGACGAGCCCTCGCAGATGAGCAAGGTGATTGATGCAAGCCTGGAAAACATGAAACGCGAGTCGCTCCCGGGCGCGGCGCTCGTGAAAAGGAAATGCAGCACCTGCCACTATCTTGACCGCAACATCACCAAGGTAGGTCCTCCACTGAAGGGTATTGTAGGCCGTGCACCAAGTATTTCCGGCGTTCCCTTTACCGTATGGGATGAAAAGTCCCTGGATCAATGGCTGGAGGATCCAGCGGGTATCAAACCGGGAACCCTGATGGCTATCCCCGGCATCAAGTCAGCAAAGGATCGGGCTGCTATCATTGAATACCTGAAACAGTTTTAAATTAAACTATGTGTGGTATGTTGCCGGCTCATTTTTGACCCTGTTGCGGAGCTAACGCCCATGGATATCAAACGTAACATCCTGCCTCTGACGCTTCTCGGACTCGCCATCCTGTTCATCAGCTTTGGTGCCTACCAACTGAACAAGATGCCGGCAAGCCGATATCCGGACATTCATGGGAAGTTTTCTCTGCTTAGTGCAGACGGGCCCGTGACATCCGATCAAATGCGGGGCAAGGTTGGCGTAATCTATTTTGGTTACACGCACTGCCCTGATGTCTGTCCGGATACGCTGTTAAGAATTGGTGCGGCACTAAACCAGCTGAATGAGGAAGAGCTATCCAAGGTGATGCCCGTCTTTATCACCACGGACCCTGCACGTGACACACCGGAACTCATGGCGACGTATGCCCGTCATTTCGACTCGCATCTACTGGGCCTAAGCGGCAGCGAACAGGCCATTGCTACTGCGGCAAAGTCCTTTTTGACCGGGTACCAGAAAGCATCCCCTGACACAAAAGGAAACTATACTGTTAGCCATGCTTCATTCATTATCATCGTACGGCCGGATGGAGACATCGCTGAATTTATGACGCATACAAGCCCACCGGAAAAGATTGCTGAGACAATTCGTTACTGGCTGCGCTGGACCTGATTTATTAGGGCCTGTTCACACTTATGCTGACGGCGGCGACTTCGGCCATGATTTCGTCCGCGCAAGGCATCGCGCGTGTGGCGTGCTTGCCGCACGCGAGCAAGCGATAACACAGCGAGGCGGAATCATGGC
>CAZROR010000142.1:0-1758 GCA_964601765.1 uncultured Zetaproteobacteria bacterium | reverse complement strand
TTGAAGTCATGTGCGATGCCGCCAGCCAGCACACCCAGGCTTTCCAGCCGCTGTACATGTGCCATTTTTTGCTGGGCAGCGCGTTCCCTGCGGATATCACGGGCAATCACGGCATAGGATGTCACCCTGCCGTCCCGTCCCTTCTGGGCGCTGAAAGCCGCCAGCGTGATAATCTCTTCTCCATCCCGACCCAGAAACGTGATCTCGGTCTGATACCCCTCGCCTTCCTTCACACGGGGGAAGACTTCGGCCAACATGCGTTTCACCTCCGCCGGCGGATGAAAGTCGGCAATGCGGAGACCCCGCACATCGGCACCCGCATCCAGACCGGCCAGTTTCCTGCCCGCGGGATTGAGATAAAGCACGCGGCCCTCACCATCCGCCATACCGATGAAGTCCGGGCTGGTTTCAACGATGGACATCAGCCGCTCGCGCTCGAATTCCGCCTCCTTGCGCGCCGTAATGTCATGCACCAGGGCCAGCACGGCCGGCCGGCCGGCGTAACTGGTCGGAATGCCACGCACCTCCGCCCAGAAACGCGAGCCATCCATCCTGAGCAGGCGCTCCTCGGCAGGGGGCGCATCTTCTCCCCGTTGCAGGCGCCGCAACCGTTTCCTGATGGCCGGCCGGGCACCCCCGGGCACAAAATCAAGCACACTCCTCCCCAGCAAAATGCCTGTATCCGCAGCACCCAGCATGGCAGCCATGGCCGGATTGGCATAGCGCACAATTCCCCCCTCATGGACGACCACGCCCACCGGCATGGCTTCCACCAGGGCCCGGTGCCTGGCTTCGCTCTCGACCAGACGATGTCGCATCCGTTCCTGCCACAACATGTCGCTCAACACTTCCTCGGCCAGCGCGCAGAAGTCACGAAAGGGATGCGGGGGCGTCATGCCTGGCCGCAGCTGGAGATGAATCAAACCCAGGCGCGTGCCCTCCCGCATCAGCGGAATGCACAGATAGCCCGCATCCGGCCCGCCATCCGCAGCCAGCTTGTGTTCCTCCGGGCGATGGGAACACAGGACTGGATTGCAGTTTTCCATCGCCTTTCCACAAAGGCATTCGCCATAGGCAACCGTGGCGCACCGCCTCCTGTCATCCTCGCTCCATCCGTAACTGGCGGCGAGTGTCAGGGCATCGTCATCAGCCAGAAAACGGCCCCGCGCCCGGCAAGAAAATCCCATGACCGCCCGAACATGCATGACAGAAGCTGTTCCAGGCGTTCACCGACCGGCAGGGCCTTCTGACTGATGCCGCGCATGGCCAGAACGGTTTCCCGCGACCATTCATGCAGACGCAGCTCCGTCAGGTCGCGCAAAATAACGGAAAGCTGGCGTTCGCCGCGCACATCGAATGCACTTACCGTCAGTTCGCAGGGAAAACCCGCGCCATCGCCGCGCACTGCCCGAATTTCCCGCATCCGCCCCATGATGCCGTATCGCCCATCCGACATCTCCTCCGAAAACCAGCGTCCATGCAGCGCCCTTACATCTTCAGGAACCAATGCATGCACGGTCAGCTCCCGCCATTGTTCATCACGGTAGCCGAACAGCATATCGGCGGCCGGATTGGTGCGCAGAATGCGCCCCTCCGCATCGAGCAGCAACACAGCCTCGTTGGCGTGATCGATGACCGCGGCCAGCCTGTTCCGTTCAGCCTCAACCTCATGGCCGCGCTCATCCACCCTGTGCATCAGCATCCCCTCGTAGCGTGCGATCACGAGATTGAACACATAGGCGATCAGCGTGTAGAAGA
>CAZROR010000141.1:0-1824 GCA_964601765.1 uncultured Zetaproteobacteria bacterium | reverse complement strand
GACAAATCCAAACCTGACGGAAAATGAATTTACAGCAGATCTGGGACTTGATCTGCTCTGTACAGGGCATAAGCTGATGTTCAGGGCAGAACCCGGGAGGCTGGAGTGGCATGAGCTGATAGCTCATCCGGCAGGAACTGCGAACAGCAGAACGAAGATCAATGACAATGCAATGAGGAAGAACCTTATTCGCTCCTTTCGGTTCTGGCATGCCGTGAAAGCGACAAAACACTGCAACAGGTAATACAGCGCAAAGGCCTTTGACGCCAGGGTAATAATTTCAAAGGTGGAACCCGACCAGGCCAGCGCCATGGCCGTACCACCGACGAGCAGGTAGCCCTGCCGCTGGCTGATTCTGTTGCGCGACACTTCTCTCATGTTTTCCGCGGCCGCGATGCTGTCCGCAACCGCCGCGGAAAACTGGGAGAAAGCTGCCGCCGCGATAAGCGGGGCGGATAACAGCACGGAAACTTCAGCGGCGAGAAGTATCAGGCTGTTGTCGGTGTATTCCCCCTTCAGGATATGCACGACGGGTAGTGCCAGGGCCACAAAGGCAACGTAGGTTGTAAGAGAAACGTATTGCGACCATCGCGAGGCCCGGATCCGCGTCCAGGTGTCGAACCTGTGGCCTAGATAGCGAGGCGTTTCAAATCCCTGTACAATGATCAGGGTGCCAGCCACGATGGTTACCATCTCCCAGGCAGAGCGCTGTGGCATGGCGGGAAGCACGAGCTGCCCGGTGTGAAGAAGGATCTGGAAGTCATAAATGGCAAAGCTGCCGAGCAGCAGAACAAGGATGATCATTGTCAGGTACAGGGCCCCGCTTTCCAGCCGTTCCAGCGGCTTCAGGCCTCCCATGACACCGATGAAGGTAATCAGCCCGATCACCAGCGTGGTCAGCAGGCTTTTGTTGAACGCCGAGTCTGCAGAAAATGGCCCAAGAACGAAGGCGCTCAGAATATGGATATACAGGCATATTGATACAATATAGGCCGCAACAAGGGCTGCATCCGACACTGTTTCCAGCACGGTGGTAATCCGCCTGGTGCCCGCCGCCAGGACCGGTTCGGCACAGAGAATGTTGTGGCGAACGATAGCGCCGGTGTGAAAGGCGACAAAGGCCACCACAAGGATTGCCAGGACGGAATAAGGCCCGACGCTGCTGGCCAGAATGGGGACAATCACAAGAAATCCACTGCCAAAGATGGAGGCCAGTGGTGTGCTCATCGCCGGGATGATGCCTGAGATGCTCATGATACCCGGTTTTTCCACACACTCCCGCCGAGCAGCGGCTTGTTTCTCCATCACGGGCTTGTCAGGATCCCGTCAGGCATCTGGCCTCACACTTTTGTGTTTGGCTTTGCCCATGGGCCATTCCCTTTGATGTCAGACGCTGCTCTTTCAGGCCCGTGGCCGGGTGTATATGAAGCTTGCCCGTATCGATCGTTTCGCACCGGGGCGCCGAATATCCAGCAGAATATTATACTGCCCGGGGCTGGGCAAAAGGAAATAGGCCCCGTAATTCATGGCGCCTTCCATGTGCATGGGCCTGAGTCTTTGCTTTTTCTCGGCAACTCCCGGTATCGATACCGTGGCGGTCACACGGGCGTCCGTGATGCGCTTTCCACTTTTGCTGTCAAACAGGGCGATGAGCACATGATACCGGTGCGTGCTCATGGATTGCAGGTGAGGTGGGCCCGGAAGCTTTAGCCTTTCTCCCTGGGGAAGCACCGCGATATCCTGTTCGTGAGGATGTTTCATGATGATTTGTGAGATACTCTGTTCCAAGTCAAGCATGAGTTGATGCCTGGAGGAAGCGATCGG
>CAZROR010000140.1:0-1830 GCA_964601765.1 uncultured Zetaproteobacteria bacterium | reverse complement strand
CATACAGCAGGGCCATGTAGCCGACATAAACAGCCAGCAGGGCGCTGCCCTCATAGCGGTTGATGTGGCCCGGGCCGCGCAGGCCGTAGGCCATGACAAAAAGCAGCAGCGTCAGCCCGATCATGACAGGGAAGTCCCGGCTCAGAATTTCGGTGGGGAAACCACCGGGGCGGATCACACCCGGCATACCGAGCACGGCCAGCAGGTTGAACATGTTCGAGCCGACGATATTGCCGATGGCAAGATCGTGCTCTCCCTTGAGAACGCTCACTACCGAGGCGGCAAGCTCCGGCAGGCTCGTGCCGAGCGCGACGATGGTCAGGCCGATAACCACATCACTGACACCGAGCGCATGGGCGATGGATACCGCGCCCCAGACAAGCAGCCGCGAGCTGAACAGCAGCACGATGAGTCCAACCGCAAACCACATCAGCGCCAGGCTCATACGCATCCGGCCCGGAATCTCGGCCTCGATCTCGGTCTGTAGCGGATCGCTGCGCGTTTGCATGCCCTGACGCACGAGCCAGAAGATCATCAACACCAGCCCGGCAAGCAGCAGCATGCCGTCCGTCCGCCCGAGGTCGCCGTCAGCCATCAGGCCGAGCCCGGCGAGCATCGTGAGCAACAGGACCGGGAATTCGCGCTTCAGCATGTTTGATTGCACGACAATCGGTGAAATCAGCGCTGTCACGCCGAGAATCAGGCCGATATTGGCGATGTTCGAACCCAGGGCATTGCCGATGGCAAGCCCGGGATTGCCCTGCCAGGCGGCCACGGCGGAGACGAGCATCTCCGGCGCGGAGGTTCCGAAGCCGACGATGGTCAGGCCGATAATCAGCGTGGAAACACCGAGATTACGGGCAATAGCCGCAGCCCCGATGACAAAGCGATCGGCCCCCCAGACAAGCAGGCCGAAGCCAATGAGGATGGCTGCGGCGGCAGCCATCATGGCCAATGCACCACGGGCGGCATGGACATCAGGATTGCCTCCGGGTTGCCGCCTGTTTTCAGGCCGAACATCGTGCCGCGGTCGTACAGCAGGTTGAATTCGACATAGCGGCCGCGGCGCACAAGCTGGTGGTCGCGGTCCGCCTCCGTGTATGGCTCATCCTTGCGGCGGGCAACGATGCCCGGATAGGCCTCGAGAAAGGCTGCGCCGACCGCCTGCACGAAGGCGAAATCGCGCTCCACATCGCCGCTGTCGAGGTTGTCGAAAAAGATGCCGCCGGCGCCACGCGGCTCGTTGCGGTGTGGCAGAAAGAAATACCTGTCGCACCAGGCCTTGAACTTCGGATAGTACGCCGCATCGAAACGATCACAGGCCGCGCGCAGCCTGCCGTGAAAGAGCTCAATGTCCTCGATATAGGGGAAATACGGCGTCAGGTCGGTACCGCCGCCAAACCATCCCTGCTCGGTTTCAATGCGCCTGAGGTTCATATGTACGGCCGGACATTTCGGGTTCTGCATGTGCGCGACGAGCGAGATACCGCAGGCGCGGAACCTGCCTGTCTCCGCTGCGCCGGGAATCTGGCCGCGAAACTCCCCGGAGAGCTCGCCTTCGACGGATGAAAAGTTTACGCCGACCTTCTCAAAGGTGCTGCCGCGCATGACGGCCATGACACCGCCACCACCGCCCTCGCGCTGCCAGGCGGTGCGCTCGAAGCGGGCGGTGTCCTGCGCCTCGAAGGCCTCGCAGATGCGGTCGCGCAGCTGTTGAAAATAGCTGGCGGCACGGTCAAAGATCGGGGATGTCATGTGCTAGTGCTCCTTGCCCGCGGGCAGCGCGGGAAGCGGCGCAGTCTACTTTGCGCACGCTGTGCATCAACGCTG
>CAZROR010000139.1:0-1902 GCA_964601765.1 uncultured Zetaproteobacteria bacterium | reverse complement strand
TATTTCCGCGCAGCCATCAAGTTCAAGCCCGGGGATGTCTACATCTCGCCGCTTGATCTGAATATGGAGCATGGCCAGGTCGAACGGCCTTTCAAGCCGACGATCCGTTTCGGCGTGCCGGTGTTTGATCAGCAGGGGAAGAAGGTCGGCGTTCTCGTGCTGAACTATCTGGCCATGCACCTACTGGACGTGCTTGGCAGGCCAAGCGGTGATGGTGGCCGTCTCATGATGCTGAACCGTGAGGGCTACTGGCTTGTCGGCCCCAGGCCGGAATACGAATGGGGCTTCATGCTCGCAGAGCGCAGGAAGTTCAACCTCGCCCGACAATCGCCCGAGATGTGGGGGCACATCATGGCCAGTGAGTCCGGTCAGTTTGAGGTGGATGGGAAGCTGTACGCCTTTTCCACAATTTACCCATTCCGGGATTTGGCCACGATACCGATGCTGCATCTTTCCGGTAATCTGGATCGTTATTTCTGGAAACTCGTCTCCGTGTACCCGAACAGCATTATTGAGAGCAGGACGGCGCCGACACGCAGAAGTATTATGCTGTGGAGTCTCCTGATCGGGGCCATGCTGCTGGTGATCGCCTGGCTATATGCCGTAGCCAGCGTCAAGCGGCAGGAATATGAGCAGCAGCTGCGCTTTTTGGCCCAGCATGATGTGCTGACACGGCTCGGCAGCCGCGCCCTGTTCAATACGCGTCTGGAGCAGGCCCTGGCCCTGGCACGCCGCCACAAGGGTGTTTTCGCAGTACTTTATCTGGACCTGGATGGGTTCAAGCCGGTGAATGACAAACTTGGCCATGATGTGGGGGATGCGCTACTGCGAGATGTGGCCTCGCGTCTGCGGAGCTGCGTGCGTGCGGCCGATACGGTAGCGCGTATGGGTGGTGATGAGTTTGCCGTTATTCTGACAGAGCTGGAGAACAGGGAGGATGCCGGACTGGTGGCAGGCAAAATCCTCAAGACCTTGGCTGAGCCTTTCGAGATCAGCGGTCACACCTGCACGATTACGGGCAGCATCGGTATCGCATGCTATCCGGACGACGGAGACAACGGCGACCGCCTTGTAAGCCGGGCAGATGAAGCGATGTATCTGGCTAAACGCAAGGGAAGAAATCGGTACAGGTTCTATTCAGCTGCCTCCGAATAGATGGAGCCTATTCACGCTAATGTTGATTGAAGCGTTGCTGCTCTGGATCAGGGCAGTCAAGGCGCAAGGTTTCCCTCGGTGACGGGATTCATCTAGGTTTGCCCGTTCGGTGGGGTGGACCGGGGCACAGGGAGGCAGGCGAGCATGCAAATCGGCGATATCATGACCAGAGACGTGCTCTGTGTGCCACCGGACACACCGGTCATGGACGCAGCCGGTCTGATGAGCAGCCGAGGCGTAAGTTGCCTGGTGGTCAGCAAAGACAAGCGCCCGCTGGGTATGTTCACGGTCCGCGACATTGTACATCTGGCCCAGATCGGGCGCGCACCCAGCCGGCCTGAAATCAGCAACTGGATGGGCAAGCCGGTACTTACGGTTGTCGCGGACACGGACATTGATGAAGCTTACGAGATACTGAAGTCCCATCACCTTCGTCACCTGGTCGTTGTCGATACAAACGAAAACATTGCGGGTGTGGTCTCACGTACAGACATCATCAATCATCTCGAATCCGAATATTTCACCGAAATGAAAGATATCTCCAGCGTGATGCACCGGGAGCTTGTGACCATGCACAAGGCAGAATCCGTGCAGGCTGCCGTGGACACCATGGCCGAGAACGCTATCAGCTGCATTGTTGTGGTTGAGCAAGACAGGCCAGTCGGGATTCTGAGCGAAAAGGATGTGGCCAGACTCTTTGAGGCAGGCCGGGATCTGGCCACCATATCCCTGGCAGAGGCCATGAGC
>CAZROR010000138.1:0-1967 GCA_964601765.1 uncultured Zetaproteobacteria bacterium | reverse complement strand
CCAGCCACGATTTCACTGATGCGGTTGGCCGGCACATCAATATCACGGGCCAGCTTGTTGCAGCTAATGCCAAGAGGCGCCATAAAATCCTCCATCAGGATTTCTCCCGGCGGAATTGGCGGCAGCATTTCATCAGTCATTACAACCTCCCAGATAGCCGTGGCACCCAACATTATGCATCTTTTTGAAATCTCGCCACCGGGGCAAAAGAAGTACGGTGCCAGATGCAGGGGCCGTGCGCCCTGAGTGCTGCCAGGTGCCGGGCCGTGCCGTAGCCCTTGTGGCTGGCAAATGCGTACTGCGGAAATAGCGCGTCAAGACGCCGCATAAAGCGGTCGCGCACCACCTTGGCGACGATCGAGGCAGCGGCGATCTCCTGCACGGTATCATCGCCGCCTATCACGGCGCTTACCGGCACCGGCATCTCGGGACAACGGTTGCCATCCACGACAACCCGGGACGGCTGAAGCGCAAGCCCGGCCACGGCACGCCGCATCGCCAGCATCGTGGCATGCAGAATATTGAGCCTGTCGATCTCCTCGACCGTGGCCTGGGCCACCGCGCAGGCCAGTGCATGTCTGCGAATATGATGATACAGGCGCTCACGCTTCTTTTCGGTGATTTTCTTGGAATCCCGGTACGTGCCCAGAAGCGGGTCATCCGGCGAGAGAATCACGGCGGCCGTCACCACCGGCCCGGCCAGGGGTCCACGGCCTACCTCATCCACCCCGGCCAGAAAAGAGCTCATCACAGGGACACGGGGGCACAAAAGCAGGGGAAACCAGGAGCATTCCGGAAAAACATCAACCCCATCCCTCCCTGACTCTTTTCACACCACTTATCTTGGTGTCCTGGTGCCTTTGTGGTTTATCTTCCTTTTCTCACCCGCCGCGCAGTTCGGCACCGAACTTTTCACGCATTGCCGCGACGATGGCCTCGGAGGCGGCATCGGAGTCCTCCTGGGTCAGCGTCCGCTCCTTCGCCTGGAGCGTGAAGCGCACGCCCAGGCTCACCTTGCCCTCCGGCACGCCCTTGCCGACATAGCGGTCGAAGATGCGCGCCTCGGTCAGCAGCCTGCCGCCGGCCTTCGCCGCTGTCTGGACGATATCCGCAGCACTGGTGCCGCGATCAAACAGAAACACGAGATCGCGTTCGACACCGGGGAACTCAGGCAGCGGCTCAAACTTCGGCCTTCTGCCTGCCGGCAGTGCCTCCAGGGTGACCCCGGCCACGAATACGCCTGTTTCGATGTCAAAGTGCGCAGCGATACTCGCATCCACCCTGCCAATCACGCCCACTACTGTGCGCCCGACAAGCACCTTCGCGCTCTGGCCCGCCTGCAGACCGCGCACCCCGTCATCCGCGACAAAGCGGGCCTGCAGCCCCCGGGCGGCAAGCCATGCCTCAAGCGCGCCCTTCAGATCGAAGAAATCCGCCTGCCGCGCCTCCGCATACCACTCGTCACGCTCGATTTCTCCCGTCATCAGCCAGCCGATGACATCACGCTCGCTGTGGCCGCCATCATCGCGCACATAGACGCGGCCCTGCTCGACCAGTACTGCCCCCGGCTGCT
Source organism: uncultured Zetaproteobacteria bacterium (assembly GCA_964601765.1). Lineage (GTDB taxonomy): Bacteria > Pseudomonadota > Zetaproteobacteria > Mariprofundales > Mariprofundaceae > SZUA-181. The sequence goes on along the minus strand of CAZROR010000138.1, from coordinate 394 downwards.
GCCGGTTCAGGTTGTGGCGCGCCACGCCCAGCAGCCCCGGCCAGAGGCTGCGGCGCATCACCGCCATATCCTCGGATATCGGGTTCTCAAGCCGGATATCACAGCCATCATCCGGCATAAACATGCGCTGCTGCTCAGGTGACACAAACGCGTAGCTGATGACCTGCACGAAGCCGCCGGCCACGGCGTCCGCGATCGCCGTATCGCCCCGGGCGGGGATACGGCCCGGCAGCGGCGGCAGCTCGGCCGGAATCGCATCAAATCCGATGACGCGGGCGTATTCCTCGGACATGTCCTCGGCAATTGAAACATCGTGACGGAATGTCGGCACGCGCACGCTGATCGTCCCGTCCTTCCGCTCGATGCCGAAGCCCATGCGCGCGAGCACGGCATC
>CAZROR010000137.1:0-1977 GCA_964601765.1 uncultured Zetaproteobacteria bacterium | reverse complement strand
CCGCATTGACTACTGTCAGCATGTACCCCAAATTCCACCTGGGAGGCACGCGTTGTCATGAATAAACTGGAAAAAATAGGAAATGCCTATCGATCTACCGCACTCATGGTGTTCAACCTTCTTGTATTCCTGCTGACTATCAACATCGGGCTGGCCATCATTTTTTTCGTTTATGATCGGATGCACGGCCCCGCTGATCAGCGCATCGAAACCTACCGCGAGAAGTTTGCCGACCTGAACGCCTATACCGTGTTGACGAAGCAAGAGGCCAATAGCTATCTCGACGAGCAGGATGCCATGCAGGCCAAAGGGTTTCAGTACGCGCCATGGGTGCAATTCCGTAACCCCGAGGTACATGGCATATATCTCAATACGGATTCACATGGCTGGAGGAAAACTGCTGCTCCATCTATGCAGCGACAGGGAGATCCTTTGAAGATATTCGTATTTGGTGGCTCAACCACCTTTGGCTACGGTGTGCCGGACAACTATACAATTCCAAGCTATATGCAGCATATCCTGGAACGTTTGATACCTGACCGGCCTATCCAGGTACGCAATTTCGGGCAGGGTTTTTATTATTCATCGCAGGAGATGATACTGTTCCTGTCGCGGCTCAAGGATGGGGATATTCCGGACATCGCAGTGTTCATTGATGGTGCAAATGACACACATCAGCTTTCTCTGGGAACAGATCAGCCCTACTTCAGCGATGCCTTGGTACGGCTATGGCAGGACAGGGCTGGAAACCACAAAGCAGGCCTGGACGCATATGCCTGGATTCCGATGATCCGCCTTGCCCTTGCTTTAAGCCGTCGCGTGCACCCCTCCGGAAAGGATGACAGCGCTCTGAAGGCTATCGGGCCTGAAGACGAAAAAAATACGGCCTACGTTATTTCACGCTACCAGCAAAATATGAAGGTAATCCGGGCGCTTTGTGCTGCATATGGGGTTCGCCCCCTGTTCGTATGGCAGCCCGTGCCGTTTTTCAAATATGACACTAGCTTGCTGAAGACGTTGCGCTATGACGCCCACTGGCTAAAGGCATTCAGAAGCGTCTATTCGGCACTTGAACACTATAGCCAGCCGGATTTTCTCTTTCTCGGCAATATGATCGCAGGTGCTTCTGAAAAAATGTTCGTGGACAATGTACATTATAACGAGCGCCTGAGTGAGCGTATCGCTGCAAGAATCAGTGAGCGTCTGATCCAAAGGCTGACACCTGTTGGCCGTCTAGACATCATGGCGGCCCCTTGAAAGGAGGATGACTCACCATCCTTGAGGATCGTGGATTATTCTCGGCATGTGCTTTGTTGCCGAGACAGAGCCATAATCAAGGGAAGTGAGTCACCATGCGGGGAAGAATCAGATTTATTGGATTGGATATCCACAAGGACTTTATCACGGAGTTGGTCTATCGGCAGATGGGCGGCGCATAGCCGAGACTGGCATGAGGTCGATGCCAGTTGTGGTGATGCATCCAGACGGGCAGGTGGTGTGCCCTGTGTTCTGAACTCTGGTAGGTGCGGGCATAGGCCCATTCTCTTAGCAGGGTCTGTATGAAACGTTCTGCTTTGCCATTGGTTCGTGGTGTATAGGGCTGGGTGAAGATGTGTTTCAGCCCTAGGCGGCGACATAGCTTCCGGAAGCGGCGGAAGTGGTAGGCGGGCCGTTGTCTGTGAGTACGCGCTGAAAGCGGATGGCTCGTATCAGCGCCCGGCACACGCTGCCTGCCTTATCGTCCAGATGGCGGGTGGCGAAGGCGATGCGAGAGTGATCATCGATAGCCACATGGATGTATTCCCAGCCGGCCCCTGCTGACTTCTGTTGTCAGCTGCCGATCACCCGGTGGCCAAGACGAATGAATCGGCCAAGCTTCTTGATGTCGAGGTGCAACAGGCCGCCCACCTCAATACCTTCGTACATATATGGTCCGCCCCGCATTGCAAGGGCTGAAGTGGTTGGCGGAAAGATCGG
>CAZROR010000136.1:0-2206 GCA_964601765.1 uncultured Zetaproteobacteria bacterium | reverse complement strand
CGCACCTCAAGGATGGTGAGTCACCCTCCTTTCAAGGGGCAGCCATGATGTCTAATCCACACTCTCGGCCAGCGGCCGCCAGAAGCGGATCATGGCTTCTGTAGGCTGAAATGCCGGGAAATGGGCGTGCCAGTGCCTGATCAGCGCCGCATCCGCCGCAATATCGAGCAGACGAAAGCCTGCCTCACCACTCTGCCTTGCGCCCAGTGCATCGCCCCCCCCGCGCAGTGACAAATCCAGCTCCGCAAGCTCGAGCCCGTCATGCAGGCTGGCCATGCGTTGCAGCCGGGCCAGCGCCGCCTCCGTTGCCTCCTTCCCGGGCAGCAGCACACAATAGCCCTGATCGCTGCTGCGCCCGACCCGGCCGCGCAACTGGTGCAGCTGGGCAAGGCCATAGCGGTCCGCATGCTCGATGACAATCAGCCTGGCCTCCGGCACGTTGACGCCGACCTCCACGACTGTCGTGGAAACGAGTATGCGGCAGTCGCCCTGCGCAAAGGCATCGAGTACCGCCTGCTTTTCTGCCGGCTTCATGCGTCCGTGCAGCCCCCTGACACCCGCCTCGGGAAAATGTTCCTTCAGTGCTGCCTCTCGCTGCATCACGGACACACCGTCTTCTTCCTCATCAATGCGCGGGACAATCCAGTAAACGCGGCCACTACCACGCAAAATGCGCCGTATGCCGTCGGCCAGCCTGGCACGCCGGTGATGCGTGATCACGGTTGTCGTCACCGGCTTCCGACCAGGCGGCATGCCGCGCATCAGACTCAAGTCCATATCGCCATACAGCGCCAGGGCCAGCGAGCGCGGAATTGGCGTGGCCGTCATCACCAGCAGATGAACGGCCTCACCCCTCTCGGCAAGCTGCCAGCGTTGACGCACACCAAAGCGATGCTGCTCATCCACAATGGCCAGACCCAGCCGCGCATAGCGCACATCCGCCGAGATCAGGGCGTGCGTGCCCACAACAATGCGGATGTCGCCATCGGCCAGGCCGGCCAGGATTTTGCGGCGGGCAGCTGCCCGCAGTCCCCCGGAGAGCAGGCTCACACCGATTCCCAGCGGTGCGAAAAGGTCACGGAGGGTTTCCGCATGCTGACTGGCCAGCACCTCAGTTGGCGCCATCAGCACCGCCTGCCAGCCACTGTCCACAGCCGCTAGCAGTGCAAGTGCTGCCACCCAGGTCTTACCCGAGCCGACGTCCCCCTGTAACAGGCGATGCATGCGCTGACCAGAGACAAGATCGTGCCGGATTTCCTCCCATGCCTGCTCCTGCGCTGGCGTAAGGGGAAAGGGGAACGAAGCACGCAAATGCTCCACCAGAGCCGTGGCGGGCAGCGAGGGGGCAGGCACCTGTGCCTGACGCCGTTTTTCCCGCATCAGATAGAGGTAGGTAAAGAGCTCCTCAAGCTTGAGGCGTTCAACCGCCTGGCGGACTTCCGGCGCATCCGGACCGATATCGCCGGGGTCATGAACCAGCATCAGCGCCTGTCGCAGGGAAGGAAGCCCCGTCAGTACCGTATCCAGGGGGCTGCTGCCGGAGGGAGGAAGCAGCGCAAGGGCACGCTGCACAAGGCCCGAAACACGCCGGGACGGCAAACCGGCCAGCGCGGCATATACCGGCTGCCACCCTCCCCTGTATGTCTCCAGAGGCTGCCAGTCCGGATGAATCATCTGGCACGCGCCGCGCCACCACTCAGGCACACCGCGTACGGACAGCATGCGCCCCGGCGCAAGCCGCGCATCACGCAACAAAAATGGCGAACGGAAAAAACACAGGCTCAATTCCGCGCCGGCATCATCCGCCAGCATCACCACCACCTGTTTCCTGCCCGGACGTCCACGGGATTCGACCTGCATGATGCAACCCTGCGTGCGCGCCTCGATGCCTGCCTGAAGCTGACGGATGGGAATGGTCTGCCGGTCGTCCTCATACCGCTTTGGCAGGTGCAGCAGCAAATCCCCCAGACAGCGAATATCACGAGCGGCCAGCCGCTTCTCCAGCGCCGGGCCAACCCCGGGCAGCCTGGTCAGGGGCTGCTGCAACAGCGAATACATGCCGGAAGCCTGTCTGACATTCCGCACCGGAACAATATCCCGGCAAAGGGGGCTTGAGCTTCGCCCGCTCTTCGCCTAAAGTGCGCCACCTTTCAAGCGAGGTGAGCCATGGCAAAGCGTTGTGAGATTTGTAACAAGGGCCCGATGA
>CAZROR010000135.1:0-2210 GCA_964601765.1 uncultured Zetaproteobacteria bacterium | reverse complement strand
TGGCGCCTGAGCGGTTGCAGCCAGCCTGAGAGACAAATCAGCGGCAGGCCGATGAGTGCCGTGGGGTCATCTCCCTCGAGTCGCTCAAACAGGCTGATGCCGAGTCCCTCGGACTTGAAGCTGCCGGTGCAGCCGCATGGCTGCTCGATGCTGACATAGGTCCGAATTTCTACTTCGCTCAGCTCACGGAAGTGCACACGAAACGGCACAATCGCGAAATGCTCTCCACAGGGTCCGAGCAATGCCACACCGGTCAGAAAATCCACGCGCCTGCCGGACAGCTTCTGCAGCTGTGTGCAGGCGGCATCAACGCTTCCCGGCTTGCCCAGTACCTCGTTGCCGCAGACAGCCAGCTGATCCGCACCAATCACCCACGCTTCCGGATGGTGCATTGCAACGCTGCGTGCCTTGCCCAGCGTGTTGTGCCGGATGAGTGTTTCCACCGGCATGCTGCCCGGTAGCGCCTCATCAAAATCCGGTGTTTCCACCGTAAATGGCAGATGCAGTCGCCTCAGCAGGTTGCGCCGGTAAGATGATGTTGAGGCAAGAATGAGCCGGGCTGTTTCATCCATGGCGGAGAATGATCATCCAGCCGAACAGCATGAGGGCGGTGCCCGTATCACGTATCCATGCCGGCCACAGCCACCATGCCTGCTCATTTCGCCAGAGCGGGATGGCGGCGCGCAGGGCATGCAGGCCGAAGAGGCCCGCGATCAGGAATACACCGGCGTGTGTACGCAGTGCCAGTCCTGCGATCTGGCTGACAAGCACAATCCAGACAGTTCCAGTCAGAATCTGGCGGGTGCTGCGCATACCGGAAAGCATCGTGTCGGCCACAACGCCTGCCATCAGCAGGCAGATGGCGGCGGCAAGCCAACGTTGCTGGATGCCTGTACCGGTTTCAGGCCAGCCACCACTCAGCCAGGCAACAGGCCATAGCAGTACGGGCAGCGCAAGTGCAAGGCTGATGGCAATATAGAGCTGGGCAGCGTGACTGGTGTCAGAATTCGACATCGTCCTCGGGAACGGTGGCCGGTTCACCGGCAATGCGGTATTCCTCACCCGCCCAGCGGCCGAGATCAATTAGCCGGCAACGTCGACTGCAAAAAGGAAAGACCGCTTCATCTTTTTTAACAGGCTTGCCGCATTGCGGGCAGCGGAACCGGCTGGTAGCCATCAGGCAATGGGTACCAGCATCATGGCATAGTCGACGTTTTCCTGGACCTGACGTGTGGGCAGGCCTGAAAGCCATTGCTGAAAACGTAGTCGGATCGCAAGCCGGTTCCCGGAGATGTCCGGTACGATACCCTGGCCCACATCGGAGGGTGCAAGCCCGATAACGATGAGGCCGAACTGGATACCCCGCTCCGGGATAATCTGATCGTGGCCCTCCGTGGCCGTACGCTGTTCCCACATGACATAATCGTGCAGCATGCCATCGAGCCGGTATACGGCTTCCGTGATGTCGGCCAGCTCCTCGTGTAGCTGCTGCTGCCTGTCCCCCGAGCCATGCCACAGCGCTGCCAGGCTTTGCGGCAGGCATGGTTTGTGCGCCAGCCAGTCCTGCTTTTTCAGTGCGTTGTAATAGGTTTCAATCAGGGCATCCTGGCCGAGCAGCCGCGTGGCGCGATCAGTAATGTCGCGCAGCCCCTGGATACGGACATCGATGTCCTCGCAGGAGGCCTCGATGGAGGTGCGGAAGCGGGGATGCTCTTCGGCCAGCGTTTCGAGATGCTGGCGCATTGATGCAAACAGGCCGAGTACCTCGGGCAGGGCGGGTTTTCTGCCCTGCTCGCCGAGCAGGGAAGCGCGCACATCCACACAGGCCTGCAGCCACAGGTACGGTTGTCCGGATTGCTCGGCTGCGCTCAGGCAACGCAGGCCATCACGCAGCATCAGAAAGGCCTGCATGCGAGGGCTGAGCGAGAAAGAAAAGCGAACAAGTTCATTCATGTCAGCGAGATTGTCAGCTTATCCGGGACGTTGTCCAGCAGCGCCTCGCGATTGAAGACCAGGAGAGAAGGTGGAGCGGGCAACGGGAATCGAACCCGTGTCGCCAGCTTGGGAAGCTGGGGTAATACCATTATACGATGCCCGCGTGAAAGCGTGTGGATGTTAGGCAGCCGGGGACAGGGCGGTCAAGCCCCTTTAGATGCTGGCGTCTCCCCATTTTTTCACTCACGGCAGTAGCGCCGCCGGATTTTGCGGGA
>CAZROR010000134.1:0-2230 GCA_964601765.1 uncultured Zetaproteobacteria bacterium | reverse complement strand
AGGGCTGAAGATTGGAATAAAAGCCAGTTTACCACCAGGGCACAAAGACACAAAGAATTCATGCCTCTCCTTTGTGCCTTGGTGTCTTTGTGGTGAGTCCAGCCTCGCTTGCCTTTCCTCCATACCTTTGTGGTTGCTCAGACCCTGCCGGGTCAGGCCTCGGGCAAGGGGATGCAGGATGTGTCCACACCGCCCCTGGGCGGGGGCAGTGTGCGGCCAACAAGCGCCATGACCTTTTCCGCCTCACGGCGATAGGTGGTCAGCTTGCCGCCGTAAATCGCCACCAGATGCGGCCTGGCTACATCATCCGGCAGCAATATCGTCTCACGCGGGCGATTGAAAAAGTCACCTTCTGATTCGGGCAGCACGCGAATGCCGGCAAACTGCTGGGTCACCGCATTGCGGGTCAACCGTTTGCCCGGGAAACAGCTGTTGTAGATGTCGAGCAGGTAATCCACCTCGGCCTCGGTCGGGGCACATGCAGCCGGATCGCCATCAAAGGCAGTTTCGGTTGTTCCCACAAGCGTGGAACCGTGCCATGGCATGATAAACACCTCACGGCCATCCGGGGCCTCGGCATAGACATAGGCGTTCTGCAGCCTGGGCAACACAATGTGCGCACCCTGCACGCGGCTGACCAGGAGCATCGGCGGCAGCGGATGGCAGCGCTCCTGTACCTGATTTACCCAGGGCCCGGCCGCATTGACCATGAACCTGGCCGTAAGCCTCTCCCCATTATCGAGCTCCACATGCCACGTACCCGCCTTGCGTTCAGCGCGTTGCAGGGCGGTACGGGTTTGAATTCGTGCTCCCATGGCCCTGGCCGAGGCCGCAACAGCACACGTCAACGCGGCATCATCAGTTGCTGCATCCTCGTATTCGAACAGCGCCTTCAGTCCCTGGAGCTTCAGCCCCGGTACGGATTCAAGCCACTTGTCCTTCGGCACACGCCGGAAGGGGCTGGAGAAGCCAGAAAACACGAAGTACAGGAACAGGCCTGCGGCAATCTTCCAGGGTGGGCGCTTGTGATGCGCATAAACCGGGATGTAGAAGCGGCGCATACGCACCAGGTGCGGCGCTATCTTCAGCAGTACCCGGCGCTCATGCAGGGCCTCGGCCACCAGCCGGAACTGACCGCTTTCCAGATAGCGCAGGCCACCATGAATGAGCTTGCTGGAGCGGCTCGAAGTGCCGGTAGCGATATCGTGTTGCTCGACCAGCATGGTGCGATAGCCGCGTGCTGCCGCGGCCTGTGCCACGCCACAGCCGTAGATGCCGCCGCCAATGATGAGGATGTCCGTATCAGTCAGCGCTCAACTCCCCGGCCAGTGACGTAAAGCAATCCGTCTCAACAAAATCCGCACCCGCCGTCCGGCACGCCCGGGCTCCGGCAGCATCGTTGATTACATAGACGGCCACCTTCGCGCCGCGTGCGTGCCAGTGTCGAATGGCCGCATTGTTGCAGCCTTCAATGAATACATAGTCCGGCGTCACAGACGGCACCTCGCCTCCTGCCACCCAGCCAACCGGTAGGGTGGTATACACACGCATTTCCTCAAGTATCATGGCCACGCTGCTGATGGGGATGATTGTCGCCCTGCTGGCTTCGATTATGGGCAACAGCAGTCGTACGATATCCCCCGGAGACAGGCGATCGAGCGGCTCAGGCTTGATTTCGAGAAACAGGGAAACGCCCGGCTGTACATCCAGCCATCGCAGGAAATCGGCAAGCAGTGGAATCGGCTGTCGTACCACTGGCTCATCCCGACCTTCGGGGCCGGATACGGAAAGCCCGGCAAGCGCTCTCAACGTGTAACCACCAATCTCACGGTCGATACCGCAAAGCCGGCCAAGGTGTGTATCGTGCAGGACGACAGGTACATTATCACGTGTAAACTGGATATCGCATTCCAGCCAGCGAGCACCCGCGTGCACGGCACGCACAAATGCAGCATGCGTGTTTTCCGGCACTGTCTCGTGGTCGCCACGGTGGGCAACCAGCCACGTCCGGATATTCCGTCCACGGAGATTACTCATCTGGCCGGGATGTGCATGCAGGCCAGGGCGCGCAGCCGGCCCGCATGGACAAGCCAGGCGCCGCAACATGCAAGCTACCCCTCATTAAGCTGCGTTTCATTGGTGCACAACCTCTCAATCCGACTCGGCATCTCGCCTGCCATCGCATGGCTCTCACGAAAAATCCGGGCTGATATGGCTGCCCCTGTCAACA
>CAZROR010000133.1:0-2274 GCA_964601765.1 uncultured Zetaproteobacteria bacterium | reverse complement strand
ACGAGCACGTGCTTCCCCTGCCGGGTGCGCAGGATATCCCGCCAGCCGGCCTGCACCCGGCGGGCAAACGCCTCAAAATCTTCCGCCTCCGGAATCTGCATACCCACCGGATTGGCCCGCCATCTTGCAAGCATGCCGGGAAATCGCGCCTCGATTTCCTCTCTGCTCAGGCCCTCCCAGGCGCCATATTCCATTTCCCGGATACGCGGCTCGATGCTTACGGAAATCCCGGCCTGCGCCGCCCACACCTCGGCAGGCTCCCGGCAGCGTGCCAGCGGTGAGGTCACAATGGACTGCACGCTTTTCTCCAGCCTTCGCCACAGAGCGTCCATCCGGTGCCGGCCGGACTCCGTCAGTGCCGCCTCGGTGTTTCCCCGATACCTTATGCCTCCGACCAGCTCGCCATGGCGCAGCAAATCCACCACGGTATCACGCAACCGCTTTCCTCCTGTTCACTTGTCCCGCACCAACCATCCCAAGACCCACAAAAAATCGGGCCCGGTTGTGAGTGCCGGAATCGCCAGGGTTTTTCCGTCCGTGCAAATACGCTAACGTGCGCGAAGCACGACGCCAATCGAGGATACCATGCAGGATTTTGACCCCACGACACCGGAAAACACCGCCGCCATGGCCCATGTGCGCGGGCTGCTGCAATATATCGGTGATGATCCGGCGCGCGAGGGATTGCAGAACACACCGGAACGTGTGATTCGCGCCTTCAACGAATACTTTTCCGGTTACCGCGAGGATCCGCGTGAACACCTGCTGACCACGTTCGAAGAAGTTGAAGGCTATGACGAGGTTGTGCTCGTCTCCGATATCGACGTGCACAGCCATTGCGAGCATCACCTCGCGCCATTTGTCGGTAAGGCGCATGTGGCCTACATCCCGGACGGTCGCGTCGTGGGACTCTCCAAGCTGGCCCGTGTCGTGGATGTCTTTGCCCGCCGCCTTCAGGTACAGGAAAAAATGACCATGCAAATTGCCGACGTAATCGAGGATGTCCTGCATCCTGCCGGGGTTGCCGTGATTATCCGCTGTCAGCATTTCTGCATGTGCCAGCGCGGTGTCCGCAAGCCGAATTCCTGGACAACCACCTCCAAGCTGACAGGTGCCTTTCTGAGAAACCCTTCCTCGCGGCTTGAGCTGCTCAACCTGATCGGGACGGGCAGTCATCCTGGCTGACATGGCATCATCCGACACACGCTCACCGTCGGGGGTGCTGCTGGTCAATCTCGGCACGCCGGATGCCCCGACATCAACGGCGCTGTGCGCCTATCTGAAGGAATTCCTGTGGGACCGTCGGGTAGTGGATTTTCCCCGCATCCTCTGGTGGCCCATTCTCCACGGCATCATCCTGAATATACGACCCGCACGCTCTGCCCGCCTGTACAGGCAGATCTGGACACCGGAAGGCTCTCCGCTACTGGTCACGTCAAAACAGCAACAGGCTGCGCTGCAAGCGGAGCTGCATGCCCGCGGACTCACCGATGTGCATGTTGGGCTTGGCATGCGCTATGGCCGGCCATCAATCCGTGAAGGTCTGCAGATGCTCGCGGCACAAGGCTGCCGGCACATATGCGTGCTGCCGCTGTTCCCGCAGTATTCGCACTCCACAACAGCCTCGGTGTCCGATGCCGTGGCTATCGCGGCACGTGCCCTGCCGACGGAAACAGCCATCACACAGATTCACGACTATCACGCGCATCCGGCCTACATCGCCGCACTTGCGGCCAGCATCCGTGAGGTATGGCATCACCATGGGCAACCGGACCGCCTGCTGTTTTCCTTTCACGGCATCCCCCAGCGCTATGCTGACCGTGGTGATCCGTATCCCGGGCAGTGCGCCCGCACTGCACAGCTGGTGGCAGAGGCGCTGGCGCTGGAAGACGATGCCTGGGCCATGGCGTTTCAGTCGCGTTTCGGGCGCGACGCCTGGCTGAAACCGGCCACCGACGAAACGCTGTGCAAGTGGGGAGCGCAGGGCATGGCCCACGTGCAGGTGATCTGCCCGGGCTTTGCCGCTGATTGCCTGGAAACGCTCCAGGAAATCAACATGGAGAACCGGCATGTTTTCCAGCAGGCCGGGGGCAAGGCGTTTCACTACATCCCGGCACTGAATGCGCGAGACGATCATATCCGGGCGCTGGCCGATATCCTTATCCAGCATGGCACGGTATCAGGCGCATCAATCCAACACGAGGACTAGGGCCTGTTCGCGCTACGTCCGACGAATGTCGCCGCTGCCACCGAATGGATGCGGGCCAAGGCGCG
>CAZROR010000132.1:0-2299 GCA_964601765.1 uncultured Zetaproteobacteria bacterium | reverse complement strand
CTCCAGCCCCCATCCGAAATCATTGTTCTTCGTGATGGCTGGGAAGCATGGGAAGGCGAGGTGGCCTATCCGGAAGGCACGCGGGGCAAATATTCCGTCAAAGCTCCGGATCGCTCGCCCGTATTCGTTCGTTCGGATTGGCGCTATCTGTTCAAGAAGTCGCGCAGGCGTTGCCCGTGGCAGTTCTGGATGGAGATCGTGGCTTACCGCATCGGTCGCGTGACCGGGGTTCCTGTTCCGCCCACCCATGCGGCCATTGGATTCGACGGCGAACCTGGATCACTTTGCGAATGGATGTTCGATTCCAGCGATATCCGCCAGGGGCTGACGTTGGGAGGGGAATTCATGCTTCACCGGGATCCGGAATACGACCGCGTGAAGGGGAAAGCCCCCGGCCATTGCCACAATCTGCAGGCATTGATGCCCCTTTTGCGCCATCGCGTAGCATGGAGAGAGGCGTTTGCGCGCATGTTTGTGCTGGATACATTGATCGCAAATACGGATCGGCATCACGATAACTGGGGTATTCTTTGGAGCTTGCATCGGGAGGGCGCAGGGCAACGGTTGCGTCTTTCCATCACTCCGGCCTTCGACAATGGCACGAGCATGGGATATGAGCGCCGTGACGAGGATTTGCCCGAGCTTCTGACGGATGAATGGCTGGTCCGCCATGCCACGCACAAGCAGGCCCGGCACCATATTCGCCTCAAGGCCGAGGACAGGAATGGCGCAAAAATGCTCGATCTCGTGCCGGAGCTGGCGCGCCGTTTCCCGGATTTGCTGCCCGTGGTTCAGGGTTGTGCTACATTTCGCGATGAGGATATCGAAGATGCTGTGTTCCCCCTGTGCGATTTTGACATGCCCGTTCGCCTGAGCGAGAAGCGGGCAAGGTTTATCTGTCGGATGGTTTGTGTTCGTCGTAAGTTGTTGATGCAGCGTCTGGAGGGTCTGGAAGGCAATGCATAAGATCAGGCACATCGTTGAGCCGGAGCGCCTGTTGCTGACCTGGCAGGATCCCGTCAGCCGCCGGCGCTTTGTTGTCGGCGAGCTTCGGCGGGACAAGGCCGGTGTTTGTTTCCGTTATCTGGAAGGCGAAGACCTTGAGCAAGCCAGGAAGCATGGCTTCAAGGGTTATCTGGCCTTCCGGAACATGAGGGCCGTGTATCGCCTGGGTGTGATGGAAAGCTTCATGACGCGCCTGCCGCCGCGCAGCCGGGAGGACTTCGGCAAGTTCCTCGAATACTGGAACATTGATCCCGGGGCGGAAATCTCAGATTTTGCCCTGCTCGGCTATACGGGGGCGGCGCTGCCGCGCGATGGATTCCGTTTTCTGCCTGTATTTGCACAGGATGTGGAAGCGGTTTCCCTTACCATCGAGGTGGCGGGCCACCGCTACACGGGCCAGCCCGTGAGTGTTGGCGATGCCGTCTCTTTTCGCCAGGAGCCGGATAATGAGGCTGATCCCGAAGCCGTGGCTGTGTACGCAGGCGAAGGCGGGCGCATGCGTCATATCGGCTATGTGATGCGGGGCCTGAACGCGCAATTTATTTCCTGGCTGAAGTCGGGAGACGTCCATGGCCGCGTTGTGCGCATTAACGGTTCAAGCGAGCGGCCGGTCGTGCTGGCATGGGTGGAGTTTCATCGGCGTTCACAGAGGCGCATCGCCACCTGAGCGCATGACGGATCAGCGTCGTTTCATTCGGGTTTCCCAATGGGACGAGCCGATTGCATGCCTCGGCAATCCGGATATTCTCAGGAAGGACAAGCTGGCGCTGTTCTGTTCCCGCAAATGCCCCGGAAATCTGATCCTGAAGGCCTATGATCTTGCGCGCGAGCTGCGCGAGCAGGGCGTCACCGTGATCGGCGGTTTTCACACACCGGTGGAGAAGGAATGCCTGCGCATCCTGCTGCGCGGCACGCAGCCCCTCATCATCTGCCCGGCCCGCTCCATTGAGGGCATGCGCATTCCGTTGGCATGGCGGAAACATCTGGAGCAGGGCCGTCTTCTCATCCTCTCACCTTTCGGCGAAGGGCAGCGGCGCATGACGGCGAAGCTTGCCGAGCGACGCAACGCGTTCGTGGCGGCGCTGGCCGATGAGGTGCTATTCATCCATGCGGCGGAAGGAAGCAAGGCCAGGGAACTTGCCGACCGCTGCAAGGTGGAAGGGAAGACGGTTCGTTTTCTGTACTGATACAAGGGATCTGTAACTCGTGTTTCAGGGGCGTTCACGACAGCAAGTACATCAAGCACGCCGTAATTCACCGATCCGATAAACTGCGGCATGCCTGATGTAGTCAT
>CAZROR010000131.1:0-2454 GCA_964601765.1 uncultured Zetaproteobacteria bacterium | reverse complement strand
CAACACCGGCATGGCCACATGGTCGCCCGCCAAATCGGCGGGGGACGCGTGGCGTTTGATGCTGGTTGACGACCTGTGCTAACCTGCCGCGCCCTTTGTGCGAGCATGCCATCATCCCTGATTCAGAGGTCGAGGTTGCATATGACGACACAGAAACAACCGTTGAAAGTCGGGGAAAAAATCCTGTTTATTATTGCCGGCGTATTTCTGGTACTTGCAGTGATTGCGTTTGGCATCATGGAGTACATTCGTGCACATAGCGATAAGCCGATGTTCGTACAGCTGACGCATTATGACTTTTCTGAGGAGGGAAACAGGGGGTCCGAGCTGTTCCGCGTCAAGAACTGTCGGTCCTGCCACCGGGCGCTGGGCAGCGGTACTAACATGGGGCGGGGGGCAGACCTGGATGGCATCGGTTCACGACATGATGTCAACTGGATCTTTGCGTTTCTTCAGCGCCCGGAACAGACCTATGGCGCACGCACGATTGATCATGGCCCGCCACCGAAGGAGGCTGCATACGTGATGTCCCTGCCTAAGAAAGACTTGCACGCTATTGCCACCTTCCTATCTGAGCTGAAGGCAGACCAGGGTTCATCCACCTCGCCAATTCCACCCAAGGGCAAATCGGCCTTTATTGATACGATGGTGGATACGTGGGCACCGGATGAATGGAAAAAGAAATACAAAGATATCCGCGAGGACCCGGAGGCCCTCAAGCGGGCCCGTGAGGCTGCGGAGCAAAAGGGGTTATGATGACGCCAGCGTGGGAAGATGAAGAATATGTCCAATATACCTTATGGTTTGTCTTCGCCTGTGTAATCTACAGCCTGATTGGTTTTTCGTGGGGGGCGCTGATGGGTGGCATACATGAGTTCCGGCATTTTGTTGACCAGCGCATGTTCGGTCGCCTGATTGTACGCGCGCATACCCATATCAATCTACTCGGATGGGTAGAAATGGCGATCTTCGCCAGCGTCTATTATATTATTCCACGACTGGTGAAGCGGCCGATTTACAGCGTACGCCTTGTCAAGGTGCATTTCTGGACGCATAACCTTGGTCTGATTGGTATGGTAGTGTTTTTCACCGTGGCGGGTGTGATTGGAGGCAACGCCAGCCTGTCCATGACTCCGCAGGAGGTGGAAATGCTGGTGCGGCCATGGCTGGCGGCGATGGGCATATTTGGCACACTGGTGCTCATTGCCAATGGTATCTGGGCATACAATATATTTCGTACCTGTGCTGGGTATCGCTCATGAAATATCATGCTCGATGGCTTTCCGCCCTGCTTCTGATGGCGGGAGCAACAGGCTGTGACTTCAGTGTTGGTGGTGGCGGCATCATGCTTGAAGGGCAGCCTGCACCACCGGTGAAGACAGCGAAGCTTTCGGATGTGGGTGGGGACATGGCCAAGCTCACAAGCTACCGCTACCCGGACCCCGGCATGTATCGCTATTCCTTTGATGAGGCACTGAAGATGGGCAAGCCCATTGTGCTTGAGTTTGCAACACCCGCGCATTGCACGCAGTGCGATCAGCAGCTGCAGCTTCTAAAGGTAATGATGAAGAAGTATGGCAACAAGCTGATTTTTTTGCACATGGACCAGTATTATAATCCGCAGGCCTATGATGCATTTCAGGTACGTGGCGAGCCGTGGACATTTTTGATTGATGCAAACAAGACGGTTGTGCGCGTTTTCCCGGGACGTACGTTGTACAGTGAAATTGACCCCCTGCTGGCGAAGCTTACGGCCACGGCTGCAAAAGCAGGAGGATCATGATGGCGAGGAAGGGTCGGACAGCCAGTGTCCAGTTACGCAGGGATAGCCGTGGTGTTATCTGGGATCTGCTGCTGTATGTGCCAACGGTTGGCTTTCTATTGCTGTGGGGGTTGAAGCTGTGGGCTGGCAGCGAGCAGGTTGGTGTTGGCTATGCCCTGATGTTTCTCGGCTTCTTCTTCCTCATGGCTGGAGGCAACCGTGTGATGCGCCGCCTGCAGCTTTTGCCTTCCGCACCGGTAACGCTTGATGTTGATCGGGAGCGCGTGCAAATCGGCCTGAAGGGTGGTGAAATGGTATCACTCGTGCAGGATGTGCGCTTCTTCACGGATTACGCGGGAAAGTCGTTTGGGCTGAGCGGCATGGATACGCGTGGGGCCAAGCGCCAATTTGTGCTTCATCGCAGCCAGTTTGCTGATGACAAGGATTACGACGCTGTTGTCAGGGCGCTGGAGCCCTATCGCACCTGATGTTATAGCCGCCGTCTGCGCAATACGTCCCAGGCCATGAGACCGATGGCCACAGCCCCGATGATGACGGCCACGGCTATGGCGATGTGCTCGGTTTGGGGGCTGACCATGCCACCGATAAAGATGTGGATGCTGTACCCCAGGATAAACAGCGAAGCAATGCCTCCAATGGCATACAAAACCGTTTCCTTCATGGCCGGAATG
>CAZROR010000130.1:0-2746 GCA_964601765.1 uncultured Zetaproteobacteria bacterium | reverse complement strand
TTTAAAGGTTGGCCAGAAGGCATTTGCCATCGGCAACCCCTTCGGACTTGACCATACGCTGACTACAGGCGTCATTTCTGCCCTGGACCGGAGCATTCGCAGCGAAGGCGGAAGCATCCGTCACCTCATCCAGACCGATTCTGCTATCAACCCGGGCAATTCGGGTGGCCCCCTGCTAGACTCGGCAGGCAGACTGATTGGTGTCAACACTGCAATTTTCTCGCCTTCGGGCGCATCAGCCGGCATTGGGTTTGCCATTCCGTCGGATACGGTAAACCGTATCGTTCCGCAGCTGATTGCGCATGGCAAAGTCATCCGACCATGGCTGGGCGTACTCACCGATGCACGGATTGCCGCCCCAATCCTGGCACGGCTTGGCGTGAAGGGGGTGCTTGTGCTCAAGGTCGAACCCGGTTCACCTGCCGCCACCGCAGGACTTGAGCCCACGCGACTGGCATGGGATGGCAGCATCATACCCGGAGATATCATTGTAGCGTTGGATGGCCAGGGCATCACAAGCTTGCAAGAGCTGCAATCACTTCTCGATGAACATCACATCGGTGACCGCATTCATCTGACCATCTGGCGGCGCGGCGAGACACAGCGTCTTGAAATCGTGTTGGGGAATCCCGATAAAAAGACAGTAACACGCTAATGTCCGGGAGGCACAATATGAACAGGCAGTCCCAGATCAATATTGGCTACGTGATCTTAGCCATGATCGGCATCTTCCTCTTTCAGCAATGGCTGCTTTCAACCATGTCGCCGACTGAACAGGTGCCGTTCAGCCAGTTCGAACAGTATCTGAAAGACGGTAAGATCAGTGACGTCGTCATTACCGAGAACTACATCACTGGCAAGCTCAAAGATTCTGGCAGTCGTCTCCGTGCTGTGGTTGCCGCACGCGTTGATCCGGAGCTGGCAAGGCACCTGGATCAATACGGTGTCACCTATGGTCGTGTTATTGAAAGCCACTTCCTTGAGTCTGTGCTGTCCTGGGTCGCACCAACGCTGATTTTCTTCGGCATCTGGTTGCTTTTCATCCGCCGCCTAGCTGAGAAACAGGGCATGGGCAGCGGTGGGCTGGTATCCATTGGCAAAAGCCGCGCCAAGGTTCTGGTGGAGCAGAATATCGGCACCAGCTTTGACGACGTGGCCGGTGTGGACGAAGCCAAGCAGGAATTACGGGAAGTCGTCGAATTCCTGAAAAACCCGAAGCACTGGGGACGCCTCGGGGCCCGTATCCCAAAAGGTGTACTGCTCGTTGGCCCACCAGGGACAGGAAAAACCTTGCTGGCCAGGGCTGTTGCCGGTGAGGCGCATGTCCCGTTCTTCTCGATTTCCGGAGCTGAGTTTGTTGAAATGTTCGTTGGTGTCGGCGCGGCCCGTGTGCGCGATCTCTTCGAGCAGGCAAGAAAGCGAGCACCAGCAATTATCTTCATCGATGAGCTCGACGCCCTGGGCCGCGCACGCAGTGCCGGCGGTCCTGTCGGTGGCCATGACGAGCGTGAGCAAACGTTGAACCAGCTGCTTGTGGAAATGGATGGATTCGATCCTGGCTCGGGCCTGATCATCATTGCCGCCACCAACCGGCCCGAGATCCTTGATCCGGCACTGCTACGCGCCGGCCGCTTTGACCGGCAGGTACTGGTGGACAGGCCGGATAAAACAGGGCGCGAGCAAATCCTGACTGTGCATATGAAACGTATTCAGCTGGCTCAGGATGTCGATGCCGGCAAGGTTGCCGGACTGACAACAGGCTTTTCCGGCGCCGATCTCGAAAACCTCGTCAACGAGGCCGCGCTGCTGGCCACGCGCGAAAACGCGACTGCGGTAACCATGGCGCATTTCACGCGTGCGATCGAGCGCATCATTGCCGGCCTGGAAAAGAAAAACCGCATGCTGAACCCACACGAACGCAAGGTAGTTGCCTATCACGAAATGGGCCATACGCTCGTTGCCATAGCACTGCCGGGCACCGATCCCGTGCACAAGGTGTCCATCATCCCGCGTGGCATCGGTGCGCTCGGCTACACCATTCAGCGCCCCACCGAGGACCGCTATCTGATGACGCGCGAGGAGCTGGAAAACAAGATCGCTGTGCTACTCGGTGGTCGTGCTGCCGAGAAGCTGGTGTTCGGGCATCTCTCGACGGGCGCTGCCGATGATCTGGCCAAAGCGACGGATATTGCGCGTGACATGGTCACCCGTTACGGCATGAACGAAAAACTCGGCTATGTTGTCTACGAATCATCCCGTCCGGGCTTTCTTGGCAAGCAGGCCGAAGTGCCCATGGGGGGCTGCAATGTTTCGGCCGGTACGGCACAGGCAATCGACGAGGCGATTCGTGGCATCATCAGCCACCAGTTCGAACGTGCCAGGGCATTGCTTGCCGAAAACCGTGAAACCCTGGAACGCTGTGCCAGCGAATTGCTGAAGGCGGAAACCCTGGACGAGACCCGACTGGCCAGGCTGACTCGCGAGCTGACACCGACAGTAGAGTAATAAGAGCGTGGCTAATGGTATCTGAACCCTCAACCCAAGCCAGCCGAACATCTCAGGCTTCACCTATACGGAACCAATTGTGCTTCACACACCGTATGGCTGTTCCTGCCCATGACCACATTGCCACAACACCGACCTTGATCATGGCCTATCCCGGCATAATGCCAACCGGTCCAACCAACTTAGACCTTGCCCCACGCATAGTATGCGCGCTATAAAGTATTTCCATGGACCCGCAGGA
>CAZROR010000129.1:0-2750 GCA_964601765.1 uncultured Zetaproteobacteria bacterium | reverse complement strand
CGCGCATCAGGCACCGGATAAATCAGCCCGCGCACCTCCAGGCCTGAGTCGCCGGCGAGGCGAAAGTATCGTCCCATGAACGGCATGAGCACATAGCGTTCGGCAAGGCCGTAGGCCGCGGCAAGCCGGTCCACATGCGCGCCGGTGGCGTTAATAAGCTGACCGAACGGCATATCTCCCTGACTGGTATGCAAAACCGAGGCAGCCGCATCAACCCCGGTAACCCGGCAGCCAAGCCTTATCCGGCCACCGAGACCGGTGATGTCGTCCGCCAGCTGTGTCAGCACGCGCCTGGCATCAATCACCGCAACATCCGGCAGGTGCAGCGCCGCAAACCCCGTGGCCGCGGCAGGCTCGATATCGTGAATGCGTGCCGGCTCAACCCATTCAGCGCGCACGCCCAGCGCATCGGCGCGCTGCCTGTAGGTTTCGAGCGCCTCGCTTTCGGCCGCGGATGTTGCCACCACCAGCTTGCCGACATGGCTGATCGGCAGTTTATGCTCGTGGCAGTAGGCAGCCAGGCGCCTTGCCCCGCTGGCACAGGCGCGCGCCTTCATCGTATCCGCCGGGTAGTAGATGCCGCTGTGCAGCACGCCGCTGTTGCGCCCGGATGCATGCCGGCCGAGCACATCTTCCTTTTCGAGCACCACCACCCGCGCCTTCGGATCGCGCACCAGCAGCGCACAGGCAATGGTCAGGCCGACAATGCCGCCACCTGCGATAAGAAAATCCGCCTTCATTCCTGCCATGCTATCGTGGCCTGCCCGGGCGCGCACCGACCGCAACACATTCACCGCCCACATGATTTGCTGTAGCTTTCAGCCTCTGGAGCTGGAATGCCGATGACATGGATTTACCCCCGCCTGTACCGGATGCTGGCCCTGTGCGCGATTGCCGCGGCAATCCCGGCGGGCCCGGCTGTTGCAGGCGGCGGCAAAGGAGAAACGCCCATGGCCATGACACTGACCTCACCGGCATTTGCATTTGGTGAGCCGATTCCAACGCGCTACACCTGCGAAGGAAATGACATCTCGCCCGAGCTTGTCTGGAGCGGCGTGCCCGAAAATGCGAGAAGCCTGGTGCTGATTGTGGACGACCCGGATGCCCCTGATCCGTCGGCACCACAGCTCACCTGGGTGCATTGGGTGCTGTACAATATCCCGGTGGATGCCACGGGCCTGCCGGAAGGCATCGCTTCGGTTGATCTGCCGGGAGACACGCTGGAAGGCATCAATGACTGGGGCCGTACCGGCTACGGTGGACCTTGCCCGCCCATCGGACGGCATCGCTATTTCTTCAAGCTGTATGCGCTGGACCGGCACCTCCCCGACCTCAGCAAGGCCGGCAAGGATGAGGTGGAGGCGGCCATGCGTGACCATATTGTCGCGGATGCCACGCTTGTCGGCACCTATCAGAAGGTGAAACGCTAGCCGGCTATCCGGCCCTGAGCCAGAAGGTGACCGGGCCATCGTTGGTAAGGCGCACCTGCATATGAGCGCCAAAGATGCCGCACTGCACATCCGCGTGGCGCAGCCTTGCCTGCTCAACCAGATGGGCAAACAGACGCTCGCCGTCGCCGGGCGCTGCTGCCGGCGTAAAACTTGGGCGCATGCCTTTCTTCGTATCCGCTGCCAGCGTAAACTGCGGCACCAGCAGCAGCCCGCCATGGATATCCGCAACGGACAAGTTCATGCGGCCATCGCTATCCGCAAACACGCGGTAGCCCAGCAACCTGTCCAGCAGCCGTTTCGCCTGCTTCTCGCTGTCCCCTTTTTCAACACCGATCAGCACCAGCAGTCCCTTGCCGATACTCGCCACAGCCTTGCCCTCCACGGTGACGCTGGCCTCACTCACCCGTTGCAACAATCCAATCACAACTTCCTACCTTCACAGTTATCCTGTCACCCGCCTTGCCGCCCGGTACCAGGCCCGCACATAGTCATCTTCCAAAATCTCCGGACGCTCCTGTGCGTATTTCAAAAAATCAGACATCAAACCATCCCAACACCTGATGTCGCCAGGCTGATGCAGCATCCAGCCCAATTCGGTCAGCAACCAGTTTGATTTCGCGCTGTTGCGCAGCTGAGATGTACATACCTGGTTTTCATCCGTATCGGCGACGCCCCGGGCTATGGGAACAATATGATCCACAGTCGGCATCAGATGCCAGTACGCCACATGACAATCACTCATTTTCCAGTTTCTGTGGAATGGAAATACCGTGGGCATGGCCGCCGTGAGCAATCGGAGCACGGGAGGAAAAACAAGGTGCTCGCCAGAGTAGCGATCAACAAATCCATCCCGCATGAGAATATCCGCATCTTGTCCTCTATACGGTAGCGTCTTCCGACACGCTGAATCACCTGAAAAGGGTATGCTCCCCCAATAACCTTTTCTGCCGCTGCTACGGATCCGGCTGTCAGGGCCTGAAATGCCTCGGCAATGACCTCGCTTTTCCCCTTCACAGCAGCTTCATTACGGGACAAAGGATGAACGGCCCGGGCGCAGGATGAGCCGATGACAGCACACGGGCTCAGGCAGCTTTCAGGCTTCGAATATGCGGCTCAACCTGCGCCAGCTTGTCTGGCGTGCGAGTCGCAATTCGTAGTCCTTTTGCAAGCCAATCCACACCTCCGCTGATGTTCCAAAGTACTTGGCGAGCCGGAGCGCGGTATCAGCCGTGATTGCGCGACGGCCAGCCACGATTTCACTGATGCGGTTGGCCGGCACATCAATATCACGGGCCAGCT
>CAZROR010000128.1:0-2976 GCA_964601765.1 uncultured Zetaproteobacteria bacterium | reverse complement strand
CTGGCCCTGGTCGAAGGATTGCCGGAGGATAAGGAGACCCTGGCGTTTATTGAACATGCCGCTGACTGGAGTGACTGATGCAACGCGGCGATATCGTCACGGTCGCCGCGCCCGGCGCTTACGGCAAGCCTCGCCCCGCAGTTGTCATCCAGGGAAATACCCTGAACCAGGCCAATCCCCGGGGCACAATCGTAGCACTCATGACAAGCGCCATCGTGGATGCGCCGTTGCTGAGGCTAACCGTTCGCCCCGCACCGGGTAACGGGCTGAAGAAAGTCAGCCAGGTTCAGGCAAACCGTATTCTTACGCTCCCAACGGAGGAAATCGGACAGCGTATCGGGCAATTAACCGAGACGGAAATCACGGCCTTAAACCGGATGCTGGCTATCGTAATTGGTCTGGGTTGATGGGGGAAGTCAAATGAAGCAGTCATACATCAGGGAAATAGCCATCACCTTGCTGGCGGCAATTGTCGCCGGCTACGCTGTCAACGCGCTTATCGGCGTGGTTGCCTTCTTTGTCGTCGGTGCTTTTCTGTCGAAGGGTTCGGTGGCAAAAGAAGAACTGCAAAAGGTAGTCGAAAGCAGTGACCCCAAACGTGAACCGGGCACAATTGAGTACGCTGCTAAGGATTTGCTAACCAACCCGATCTTCAAAGACTGATTAGTCTCTTTTATCTTCTTTTTTCTCCGGAGGCTCAACATGCATACCGGGCTTCTTACCACCCAGTGTGCCGGGGGATCCCTTGATCGTACCCATATCACGGGTCTTTTCCGGGGTTTCAAACAGCGGCGTACCCGGAACATGGTGGTCTTTCAGCGTTGCGCCTTTCCCGTCTGTCACGCCGTTGATGAATCCGCCGGTGGCCTCTGGCAACTGATCCTTGATGTTCTGCGCAGTGTGCTCAAAGGCCCGGGCCGCAACATGGGTGGACTGGCCGTCCACGCTACCCTTGACCTCGCCAAGATTGTCTGCCACGTGCGCTTTGCCTTGCCGTACCCCTGCGGCATCAGCCGTCGCACGGTCCCGGCCCGCAGCCAATTTACGGCCCACCTCCGGCGCATCCGGCCTCTTCGACGGATCGAGTCCGGCGGCCTTCTGGTTAGCGCTGGCCGCGCCGGTCGGATCTGGTGCCGCAGGGAGATTGCGGCCGAGCTGCTCCGAACGTGAGGACATATCGGCTTTCCACCCTTCAACCCTGCCATCGCCGTTGATGTCCACATCCAGCCCTGATTTATGCAGTACGAATTCCGAGAACGCCTTGGACCTGGCCAGTTTTTCGATCTCGCCACGGCTGGCGGTGTCATGCACATCGATGCCCCGGGACGCGGCAAATTCCTCCAGGTAATCGTTGGCCGTGGCTTGAATATCCCGGGAATGGGATGCAGCGAACGCTTCCGCGGAACGCAGCTCCTCGGTCTTGCGGTGGGCGGCGCTGAATTGCTCCTGCTCCTGGGAAAGCCTTGTGTGCGCATCCGTGAGGCTTCTGCCGGCGTCAATACTGTGCATGGCCGACGATTCGCTGGACGCGGCCTCGGCAAGACGGTTCTCCACCTGCTGCGCGTGCGACCAGGCCTCCACCGCCTTGCCGGATGTGGCATCCTTGTACACATCCTGGAGTTTGGAATCCGAGATGCCCCGAACTTCAGCTCCTGCGCTTACCTTTCCTCCTGTTCCAAACAACTCGAAACCACCGCTTGCAGCCGCACTTGCGTTGGCCAATATCTGGGTCGCCTGGGTATCGGTCAGGTTGTGCTCCCTGGCGAAGTTATGGGCGATTTCCCGGCTGCTCTGGAAACTCTGCACGTCCCCAACGATATTGCTCACCTCGCTGCGCAACGTGCCGCCTTCGCTTCGTCTCGCACTTTCAACAAGCTGATCGGCTGCCGTGCTCTGCGCGGTTCGGGCCTGCGATACACTTTGCGCGTGCTGGCGTTCCACGGCCTCGGCATGGTTTCTGGCGCTGGAAACATTGTGCACCAGCGTTTCCCGGCTCGATATGCCCACCCCAAGGTCGCTGTTCGCAAGCTGGCTGGCCACACGGCCGCCGGGACCGAAATGCTGCGCGAATGCGCCGTCGCTGAACCGCGCGTCGAGATTCATATTCGGCGCCGTTTGCTGTTGCAGGATAGACTGGTTGCCCGCCTGCAGGTTGCCACTGCTGATATTGCCACGGGCGATTTCCGCGCCCGCCTGTACGGCCGCCTGGGTGCCGGGCATGAACAGGTGCTGCGCCAGTTGCGAAAAGGCGAAGCCGCCCGCCGTGACAAGGCCCCAGGCCATGAGCGGAATGGACAGCGCGAGGTAGCCTGCGATGATGGCCATGTCCGAGTTTACCTGGGTCATGCCTTGCAGGCCCGCCATGCTCGTGATGCCCAGGGATCCGTCCACCACACCCTGCGTAGCCGATTTGTCATACAGCGAAACCACCATGTTCAATATGGCGTACAGGACGGGCCACAGCTGGATCCAGACCAGCATCTTGAGATACGTGGCCAGGGCCTTGCCGGATACCGTGACCGGTAGGAGCAAGGCGAGGAACACGATGAAGAAGGCCGCGTAGATCATGACCTGGAAGACCGTCTGCATGACCGGCAGCGCCCGCGCCGCGATCTCGCCCATGGTCCGGTACGCGCTGCGCTGCTGGCGCTCGGCGATGGCCACGGACCACGCCGTCGCGGCGGCCGTGGCGCCCGCCATGGAAGCCACCTGGCCGTAGGAGTTACGGAAGAAATTCGACAGCGCGGTCTGGGTCACCATCCGGCCGGCGGTCGTGGAAACGTTCGCCAGGTAACCGTAGGTTGCGGGCAGTGCGGCCAGGAGGCGCGCCCGGTTCTGCACCTGCGACTGGCCGCTGCCGGCAAACAGGGCGTCCGCGAACCGCCCGATCATGCCATCCACCACCGGCGTGATGTCCGTCGCGAGCCGGGATGCCGCCTGTTTGCATGTCAGGAATGTCGTGGCCCCGCTGCCGTT
>CAZROR010000127.1:0-3142 GCA_964601765.1 uncultured Zetaproteobacteria bacterium | reverse complement strand
GCACCTCAAGGATGGTGAGTCACCCTCCTTTCAAGGGGCAGCCATGATGTCTAAAGGTAGCGCCATTCGCTGAAGGCTGCAGCCTGGCCGTAATGTGCACCTGTATCATCGAGAAGGTTCCAGACAACGGCGCGCTCTATCATGAAGCGCCGGCCTGTACTTGAAATACGGACACCCCGATAGTTGTTGATAAGGGCCTGTTCACTCAAATCCCTGCGCAGTCGCCGCTGCCCCGAATGGATGGATGCCAAGGCGCGAGCTGCGAGGTTTGGCTGCGTCAAATGAGCGGCGAGCAACGCAGGCAGGCGCCGTTTCGGGGCGCGGCCCTTTGGGGAAGGCGCCGGACTTCGCGCGTTGCGGCGTTATTCCTCGCGCATGTGCAACCAGCACATCTCGCTCGGAATGCCTTGCACCGCATCGAATCCGACGCCTTCGACAAGACCGGGATTTGGGTGAACAGGCCCTAGCCATCGCGCGCGACTCCGGCCAGCAGGGCCGCGCGCTCGGCAAGCGCCACCGGCTCCGCCGTCAGCCGGGATGGCGTCTGTGTCAGTACCTCCCAGTCCATCTCCCACAGCGCCTGCGCGGCAAGATTGCCGTAATTCAGTATCTGGTCGTCCCCGGTGCCGTGCGAAACCACGACCATCGGGGACGCATAAAGCGCACGCGCAACCGCCTCATCGTTTCCCGGGACACGCAGCAGATCGCGACCGGTCCAGTGGCGGAAGCTTGCAAGCAGGCACCGCGTGTGGCGGATAATGAATGTGCGCTGGCCGGGCGGGAAGTCAGTCATCACGCAAGCGATGCAGGCCTTCGTTGAGTACGAAGCGGGCTGCATCCCGGGCAGAAAGTCGTACACATACCTCAAGCGCGTCATCATGCACAACTCTGGAAACGACGCGGCCATGTTCATGGCAAAAGGCCAGGGCACGGCCGTCCGTATGCGCCAGTCTCAGGTTCATCCTGACCATGCCTTGCTCATACCAGCGGGCCAGCAGCGCCAGTAATATATCCACTCCCGAGCCGTTCAGAGCGGACAGGGCAATCCGGCTGCCGGCAATCCCGGGCAGAATGCGGGATTTTACATTCGGGGCAAGATCCGCCTTGTTCCACACCTCGATAACAGGTGGCGCCGCATCGCCATCCAGACCGAGGCGTGCCAGTGTCTCGTTCACAACAGCACCCTGCTCGATTACCTGCGGATCAGCCGCGTCGCGCACATGCAGAATCAGGTCGGCCTCAACCACCTCCTCCAGCGTGGCGCGAAAGGCATCCACAAGCTCATGCGGCAGCTCCTGCACAAAGCCCACCGTATCCGAAAGCATCAGCCGGCCGCCGCCAGGCAGTTCCAGCAGCCGCAGCGTCGGATCCAGCGTGGCAAACAGCTTGTCAGCCGCATAGACACGCGCATGTGTCAGCTGGTTGAAGAGAGTCGATTTTCCCGCGTTCGTGTAGCCGACCAGAGCCACGGTCGGAATCGCCTTGCGCCTGCGGCCGGCACGCTGCGTACCGCGACGGCACCGCACGCCGGCAAGCTCCTTCTCAAGCTGGCGGATACGCTCACGAATCAGGCGGCGATCCAGCTCTATCTGACGCTCGCCGGGGCCGCCGAGAAAACCGAAGCCACCGCGCTGTCGCTCCAGATGGGTCCAGGAGCGTACGAGCCTGCTGACCTGATAGGACAGGCTGGCCAGTTCCACCTGAAGCTCACCCTCTCTTGTCCGTGCCCTGGCCGCGAATATCTCGAGGATCAGCCCGGTGCGGTCAACCACCTTCGCATGCGTCGCCCTTTCCAGATTGCGCTGCTGCACCGGCGTAAGCAGATGATCGATGAACACCACATCCGCCCCGTGGATGTCCACCTGGGCAGCGATGTCGTGCACCTGGCCGCGGCCGAACAGCGTGCCGGGCAACGGGCGGCGTATCGGCAGCGGCAGTGAGGATAGCAGTTCACAGTCACAGGCCGTCACGAGACGGTCGAACTCCTTCTGGCGGGACAGCCAGGCTGCCTCGCCGAGCCTCTTCGCAGCAAGCTGCGGATGCACGCTGATGGCGCGATCACGCGGCACAGCCGTAGACATTGCCTTCAATGTGCACCAATCCTTTTACGCAGCGTATCGACATCACCCCGGATCGCATCCGGGGTCTGGTGACGGAACCATGTACGCTGGCGTTTGGCGTAGCGTCGTGTTGCTGTGATGCCATCGGACACAGCCTGTTCAAGCGAGCAGGCGCCGCGCACATGACGGAGCAGCTGGCGATAGCCGACAGCACGCATGGCCGGATGCGTACCGGACAGGCCAAGACCGGCAAGCCAGCGTACCTCCGCCATCCAGCCTCGCTCCAGCATCGCATGAAAGCGTGCCGCAAGCCTGGCACCCAGCACATCGCGATCGACATCCAGCACGAACACGCGGCAATCCAGCCCCGGTGATACTGGTGGCTTGTGCACCCATGCGGACAGCGGCCGGCCCGTCGATTCGAATACCGCCAGTGCGCGCATGATGCGCTGGGTGTCGTTCGGGCTCAACCGCGATGCTGACTCGACATCACAGGCGGCAAGCCGGCAGTGCATGGCCTGAACACCGGATGCCACCAGCTCGCGCTCAAGCCTGTGTCGCACTTCCGCATCCACCGGTGGAATATCCGCAAAGCCCTGAAGCAGGGCGCGCAGATACAGCCCTGTGCCACCAACGATCAGTGGGATGCGTCCGGCCTCGTTCTCACGCCGGATCACGGCCAGTGCATCGGCCGCCCAACGCGCCGCCGAATAAACCTCCGGCAGCGTCACGCAGTCGATGAGAAAATGCGGCACGGCGGCGCACTCGGCGGCATCGGGCTTGGCCGTGCCAATATCAAGGCCCCGATATACCTGCATGGAGTCGCAGGAGATGATGCTCATGCCGTGCTGCTGTGCGACTTCCATGGCCAGGGCGGACTTGCCTGCACCCGTCGGTCCCATCAGGGCTATGGCCCGTGGTACCATGGAATCTTTCACCACAAAGACACCAAGACACAAAAAGAGGGGGAGGACTGTGATTGGTGATTCGTGATTGGTAACTGGGGAGAGGAGGACTGAGGGCTAAGGATTGGAATAAAAGCCAGTTCCCCACCAGGGCACAAAGACACAAAGAATTCATAC
>CAZROR010000126.1:0-3302 GCA_964601765.1 uncultured Zetaproteobacteria bacterium | reverse complement strand
TGTTTTTTTTGAGAGTGGGAAACACCTCACCAAAGCAGTTTTACGTCGTAGCTTTGCAGCGCCTTGTCGCAGCTGACCAGCCGCATCTCTTCCGCCTGCGCCTGGGCCACCAGCATGCGGTCGAAGGGGTCGCGATGATGTTCCGGCAGCTCTCCGGCAGCCAGGCCGTGCTGAAATGAAACCGGCAAGGCGAAGAAACCGCTTGCCTTGATGGCTGCCTCCAATGCCTCGAATTCGAGGTCGAGCCGCCCCAGCTTTCGCTTGATGCTGATCTCCCAGCCACTGACGGCACTGACGAACACCGGGTTGGCCGTATCCGCAATGGCATGCCTTGCCCTGGGGCTCAGCTGCTTGTCATCCGCCAGCCACCAGAGCAATACGTGCGTGTCGAGCAGAAGCTTCAATGCTTTCCGCCGGAAAAGGCACGAAGCAGATCGTCCGGCAGGGGTGCATCGAAGTCTTCCCCGATGCGCATCAGGCCACGCAGCTGCCCGGGCTTGCGCTCTTTTTTCTCCGCGACATAGGAAACCAGTTTTGCCACCGGCTTGTTGTGGCGAGCGATCACAACCTCCTCTCCGCTCTCGACATCCTCGATCAGGCGGGACAAATGCGTCTTGGCCTGATGAATGTTGACCTGCTTCATGCGTATACTCCTCTGAACTTAGCTAAGCCTGGTCTGATTTCTGAATACCGTCAAGAAAGGGGGCCGGTCCGCAGCGCATAGCCTTCGTAAAAAATCCGGGATAGGCTCTGCGCTCGCTGAATTCAATGCGAGGTGGGGCCATGAAAGTGCTGGTGGTTGGTGGTGGCGGGCGCGAGCACGCGCTGTGCTGGAAGCTGAAGCGATCACCCTCTGTAACAGAAGTTCTCTGCGCGCCGGGCAATGCCGGCATCCGGCGCGATGCGCGCTGCGTGCCTGTCGGCGCGGAGGATATCGACGGGCAGGTGAAGCTCGCCGAGGCGGAGCGCCCCGACCTCGTTGTCGTCGGGCCGGAGGCACCGCTCGTGGCCGGGCTGGCGGACCGGCTGCGCGCGGGTGGATTCAACGTGTTTGGGCCGGATCGGGCTGCCGCCGAGCTGGAAGGCAGCAAGTCGTTTTCCAAGGTGCTGATGGCAGAGGCCGGCGTGCCGACAGCGCATTTCGAGGTGCACAACGATGCCAGGCTTGCGGAAAATACTATCCGCGAATGGGGCGCGCCGATTGTCATCAAGGCCTCGGGGCTTGCCGCGGGCAAGGGCGTGATCGTGGCCGGGGACGTGGAGACTGCCGTGACGGCTGCGCGCGACATGCTTGCCGGCAATTCATTTGGTGCGGCCGGCGCGCAGATCGTTATCGAGGAATGCCTGGTCGGCGAGGAGGCCTCATGCCTGTTCATCGTCTCCGGCGACACGATCCTGCCGCTCGCCTCAAGCCAGGATCACAAGCGTCTGCGTGATGGTGACGAGGGGCCGAACACCGGCGGCATGGGGGCCTATTCACCGGCGCCCTGCGTGACATCCGATGTGGCCGACACGGTGCTGGAGACCATTGCCCGGCCGACGATCGCGGCCCTGAAGGCGCGCGGCATCGAGTTCATCGGCACCCTGTATGCCGGTGTCATGCTGACAGACAGCGGCCCGAAGACGCTGGAGTTCAATGTCCGCTTTGGCGACCCCGAATGCCAGCCGCTGATGAGCCGGCTGAAAAGCGATCTGGGTGAGGTGCTGCTGGCGGCTGCAAGAAAGGAACTCGACGGCGTGACGCTTGAGTGGGATACGCAAACGGCCATGTGTGTCGTCGTGGCCTCCGAGGGCTACCCCGGCGCCTTCGAGAAGGGGCAGCCGATCGGCGGGCTTGAGGCCGTGGAGGCCGCGGGCGCCACGGTGTTCCATGCCGGCACGCAGGAGGCAGATGGGCACATTGTCAATGCGGGTGGCCGCGTGCTTGGCGTGAACGCGCTCGGGGCGACGGTGGCCGAGGCCCAGCGCAGGGTATACGCTGCCCTTGAGCGGCTGGACTGGCCCGGCGGCTTCTACCGCAGGGATATCGGCTATCGCGCGATTGCGTGGGAAGAAAAAGGCTAGCAACAGGATTCACCGGGCCCTGCGGGGAGATTGCCATTCTTTTCCCTGCGCGCCGTGGTGATGTGATGGGGTATGCATGATGGAAGCAATCAAGGTGTTGATTCTGGTCGGCAGCAAAAGCGATTTGCCGACGATGGACAAGGCAGTGAGGGTGCTGGAGGACTACGAAGTGCCCCACGAGGTGCTTGTGCGCTCGGCCCACCGTACGCCGGAGGCTACCGTGCAGGCCGTGAAGGCGGCCGAGGCGGCCGGCTGCCAGGTGTTCATCTGTGCCGCCGGCATGGCGGCGCACCTGGCCGGAGCCGTGGCCGCACAGACCATCCGGCCGGTCATCGGCGTACCCATCGCATCCGGCCCGCTGCAGGGGCAGGACGCCCTGCTTTCAACGGTGATGATGCCCTCCGGCATTCCCGTGGCGACCGTCGCCATCAATGGCGCCGCAAATGCCGCATTGCTTGCCGTCCAGATGCTGGCGCAGCATGACGAGGCGCTGGCAGGGAAGCTGCGTCAGGCACGTGCAGAGCAGGCCACCCCGAAGGCCTAGGGGAGCGGAAAAGCTGCGGCTGCTGCGGCTTGCCCGCCTGCTTCGCCATGGCCGCCTCGTTGCCCACAATACCGCCACGCTGCCTGGTGTGGCGGCACACCCTGAAAGCCCGGTCGCCATCCGGCGGCTGCAGCGCTTCAAGCAGCGACGGGGCCCCTTTCTGTTGCTTGCCGATTCGGCGGCCAGTGCGGCGGCCATCTGCCGCTGGCTTTCACCCATGCTGCGCCGGGCCATGCGGACATGCTGGCCAGGGCGCACGACGCTGATCGTTTCCTCCCGCCCGCGCCTGCCTGATTCCTGTCGCGCCCGCGGCCAGACTGCCGTGCGTGTGGATGCCAGTCCGGCAGCCCGGTATCTCGCATATCTGTGTGGCGGCCTCATCATTTCCAGCAGCCTGAACCGCAGCGGTCAGCCGCCGACACGCCCGAGCCATACCCTGCGCATGCGCTGGCGGCACCATCTGTCTGCCTGCGATGCGGGCGGCATGGCGGATGGCCGGCCTTCCACGCTGCTGCGCCTGAGCGGCACGCGCCACGAACGCCTGCGCTGATGCCCTTACATTCACTTGCTTTTTTGTTGGGGATATCCGGCCTAGATTCGTGCCGATGAATCCCTGCACCAAGGTGCCCGTCCCGGCTGTGGCGCGTGATCAGACGCATGTCACGGCATGCCGGCAATCGCGCGAGGGCGCGGC
>CAZROR010000125.1:0-3464 GCA_964601765.1 uncultured Zetaproteobacteria bacterium | reverse complement strand
GATTGGAATAAAAGCCAGTTCCCCACCAGGGCACAAAGACACAAAGAATTCATACCTCTCCTTAGTGTCTTCGTGCCTTTGTGGTGAACCTGACCGCACCCGTCTTTCCTTCGCGCCTTTACTCTCTTCTGCCAAACAGGCGTTCCAGATCACTTAACGACAGACGCACGTAGGTAGGTCGCCCGTGGTTGCACTGGGCGATATTCGGTGTGCGCTCCATTTCACGCAGCAGCGCCTCCTGCTCCTCGGGCTTCAGGACTCTGCCCGACTTGATGGCACCCTTGCAGGCGCAGTTGCCCAGCCAGCGCTCAAGAATGCGACCCGCGCCCTCCTGCTCCACACCAATAGCCATAACCGCTTCCGTCAGTTCAGCGACAAGCTCCACGGGCGGGGCATCTCCGAGCATGGCCGACATGGCACGAATCACGAACACCTCCTCGCCCCGCGGCTCAACCTCGAAGCCGAATTGTGCCAGCTCACCGGCATGCGCATGCAGCCAGGCCGCCATGCGTGGCGTCGGCTGCCAGTCCACCGGCGGCAGCAACATCTGGCATGCCAGTCCACCATTCGCCAGTTGACATTTCATCTTTTCATAGCCGATGCGCTCGGCAGCAGCATGCTGGTCGACAAGCACAATGCCGCTGTCGGTCTGAGCCAGGATGTAACAGCGGTGAATCTGCGCCAATGGCACACCGAGATCAGGGGCCGTATCCGCGGCATAGGTGCGCTCCGGTTCATGCGCATGTGGCGCCGAAAACAGGCTGTGCAGCACCTGCGGCGCGCCTCCCGGTACCGTGGCGGAAGCCGTTGGCCTGCTCGGGAATCCGGCCGGACGCATGGCATCAAGCGCCTGCCTGCCCGGTGTAGTGGAAACCGTCTGCCCCATATGCTCAATGGCGGCGCGCACACAGGCTACCAGCGCGGCACGCACCGTCTGCGGGGATTTGAATCGTACTTCGCGCTTGGCCGGATGCACGTTTACATCCACATCGGCCGGGTCCATCTCCAGCCAGACAACACACTGCGGGAAGCGGTCGTGAAACATCACATCGCGGTAGCCCGCCCTGAGTGCCGCCAGCAGCATGCGATCACGCACCACGCGACCATTCACAAAAACCAGCATGTGGCTGCCGTCCCGATAATGCGCCGTCGGCAGGCCGAAGCTGCCCTCGACTATCACGCCTTCATGTTCAAGGCGGAAGGGATGGCTATCGGCCCCAAAGGCCTTGCCCATAACCGCCACCACGCGCTCGATCCGCGTCTGCCGTGACGGCACATGCAGGCGCTGCCTGTCATCCAGCATCAGGCGGAAGCCCGTGGCCGGATTTGCCAGCGCCAGGGCACGCACGGTTTCGAGAATAACCGCTTCCTCGGTACGGTCAGTGCGCAAAAACCTGCGCCTGGCCGGTGTGTTGAAGAACAGATCGCAGACGCTTACGCATGTGCCGCGTCTGGGCGGGGCCGGTCGCACCTTGGCGTCCGCACCACCGACAACACTGACACGCACGCCCTCCTGTTCCCCGGCTGCCGTATGCAGCACAAGCCTCGAAACGGATGCAATCGACGGTAGCGCCTCACCGCGGAAGCCATGGCTGGCAATAGCGTGCAGGTCATCAGCCGAGGCGATCTTGCTCGTGGCATGCCTTTGCAGGGCAAGGCGGGCATCCGCGGCATGCATGCCACAGCCATCATCATCCACCTCGATACGCTTCCGTCCGGCAGCCTCAACATGGATGCGAATCATCGTCGCACCCGCATCAAGGCTATTCTCAATCAGCTCCTTGACGACCGAGGCCGGCCGCTCGACTACCTCGCCGGCAGCGATCTGATTGGCGATCTGTGGCGGCAGAATATGAATCAGTGGCTCGGCCACGGCACTATCCATTCACGTCCTCGTGGAAAATCCGGATCAACATGGGGGAAGTGTACCAGCAGGAGAAGCGCCGTCTGCATACGGTTGCCGGTCTGGAAGAAAGGCGGGGAACTGCCCTGGGAACGGTAACGAGAGATGCGGGATCAGGCCCCCAGCATCAGCGTGGAGGCATCACGCAGACCGCGCAGAAAGTCGGCTGCATTCATGGGCTTTCTGCCTTCCGGTTGCACGCGGGATATCTGGTAACTGCCTTCGCCGCAGCAAACCATCATCCGGCCATCCTTCGGGCAAAGCTCGCCGGGCCGACCACTCGAAGTAGCATCAAGCGGCTCACCGGCCAGCACCTTCAGCCAGCGCCCGCCCAACTGCGTGCGCGCGCCGGGCACCGGTGCAAAGGCTCGCACGACGCGATCTACCTGTACCGCACTTTGGGACCAGTCGATCACACGCTCATGTGCCGACAGCTTTGCAGCATAGGTCGCACCTTCGCCGGCCTGCGGATGACAGGGCTGCGTGCCTGCCACGATGCGCGGCAGTGTTTTCACCAAAAGGTCAGCGCCTGCCCGCATCAGTATGGTGCGCAGCTCGCCTGCCGTGGTCCGGACGCCAATCGGCACGCGGGTGCAGGCATAGACATCGCCGGTATCAAGCCCCTCATCCATACGCATGATGCAAACACCCGTTTCCGCATCGCCGGCCAGGATGGCGCGTTCGATGGGGGCGGCCCCGCGCCAGCGCGGCAGAAGTGAGGCATGCACGTTGACGGCTCCGCATCGTGGTGTCTCCAGCCATGACACGGGCAGCAGCATGCCGAAGGCGACGACGACCAGCACATCAGGCGCCTTTGCTCGCAGCCAGTCAAGCGCCTCGGTGTTGTCTTTCAGCCGTTCCGGCGTAATCACATCAATGCCGGCCTCAAGCGCTGCCTGCTTGACGGGTGAAGGGCAAAGCCGCATGCCGCGACCTGACTTGCGATCGGGCTGGGAGACCACGCCCACCACATCGGCACCGGGTATGCGAAGCAAGGCCTCAAAAACAGGCAGGGCAGGTGCCGGCGTGGCGGCAAACACAATGCGCATCAGCCAGCCATTTTCTTTTTTTTCTTCAGCCGCTTCTTGATCATCCGCTGCTTCAGCGGCGAGAGCAGATCGATGAACAACCTGCCATCGAGATGATCGAACTCATGTTGCAGGGCCACGGCCTCGAAGCCCTCGAAGTCGGCCGTGTGCCGCGCACCTTCGAGATCCTGCCAGGTTACGGTAATCACCCCCGCCCGCTCCACATCCTCGTACACCTCGGGGACGGACAGGCAGCCCTCCTCGAACGTGGCCGCGCCCTCCCTGCGTGTGATTTCCGGATTAATCCAGACGTGCAGGTCGCGCGGCTCACCCTCCTTGCGCCAGTTTGTATCCGTGACCGCCACCCGCAGGGCCACGCCGATCTGGTTCGCAGCCAGGCCCACGCCCGGAGCGTCGTACATCGTGTCGGCCAGATCCTGGACAAGCTGTGCCACATCCGGATGTGCCGGATCAGCCACGGGACGCGCCACCTCGCGCAGCCTGGGATCCGGATAAATCAGAATGTCTCGAAC
>CAZROR010000124.1:0-3578 GCA_964601765.1 uncultured Zetaproteobacteria bacterium | reverse complement strand
ACGCCGTTCATGGCCAGCGAGCTGCGCACCGGGTAAACATCGCCGGCGGCCTCGGCGCTTTCGAGGTTCTGCA
The DNA here is from genome assembly GCA_964601765.1 of uncultured Zetaproteobacteria bacterium. GTDB lineage: Bacteria > Pseudomonadota > Zetaproteobacteria > Mariprofundales > Mariprofundaceae > SZUA-181. The sequence goes on along the minus strand of CAZROR010000124.1, from coordinate 3,505 downwards.
GTGAGCCCATGAGATTGAACAGGCCCATCGGGATGATGACGGCCATGAAGCCGAGCAGCTCCTTCGAGACAAGCGCGCTGGCAAGGTCAAACAGCGCGGGCGTGGGCAGATGCAGCTGCACCTGCATGGCGGTGTGGAGCGCCGTGCCGTCCATGCGGCCGAGCGCCCAGGCCAGGGCGGTGCCCGTGGCCACGGCAGCCAGCCCGGCGGGAATGCCGAAAGGCAGGCGTGTCCTGCCGATATACTGCATGAAAATCAGTGCCAGGGGGGCAAAGCCGATGAGCGGGTCGGCAAAGATGCGAAACGAAAAGTCCATGGCGATGAACGTGATGGCAATGCCGGCCAGCGTGGATAGCAGCGCCGCGCGCGGGGTGATGCGCTTGATCCAGCCGGCCACAAAGGCACCACCGAGTTCGATCAGGCCGGAGCCGAGGCAGGCGGCCAGCCCCATGCGCCAGGCCAGCGTTGCATCGCCCGTGGCGCGGACGACCGGCAGCATGACAAACAGCACGTAGGCGAACAGCGATACAGTGTTGATGCCGTAGGGCAGCGCCGTGGCGCGGCCGCCTGTCTGCCGCGCCAGCGCCCTGGCCTGCAAGGCATAGAATACGTTGCCGACGATCAGGCTGATGGCCACGGCCGGCAGAATGCGGCCGTAAACCAGCATCTCCGGCATATGCAGCACCTTCGTGCACAGCGTGACGATGAGGATGAGCTGGATGAGGTTGTCGACGAACAGGCCGAAAAAGCCGTCCAGGTCGCCGCGCCGCCACCAGCGGAATGCACTGTCTGCGCTCAATCAGCCCTCCCGCGCCCTGACCGGGCGTAAAACAGCAGCGGATTGAATCACAAATGCGGGCAGCCAGAAAGTGCGGCGAGTGGTTGGCCGGGTCAGCCCCTGCGGATGACGACCACCTTTTCCTCGCTCATTTCCAGCATCGCGTGACGCACGCCCTCGCGGCCCATGCCGGAATTCTTGATGCCACCATAGGGCATGTGGTCAACACGGAAGGTCGGAAAGTCGTTCACGACCACGCCACCTGCCTCGATATCGGCCACGGCCTGCTGGATATGCGCGTGGTTGTTCGAGAAGATCGCCGCCTGCAGGCTGCCGTCGGAGCGGTTGATGCGCGCAATGGCATCCCCGATGTGCGCCATGCGGTGAACGGTCACGACCGGCCCGAACACCTCCTCGCGACAGATGCGCATCTCCTCGCGGACATCCGTCAGCACAGTGGGGGCGATGACATTGCCGCAGCCGGCCGCCAGCCGCCGGCCGCCGCAGGCAATCGTGGCGCCGCCGGCCTCGGCCTCGCTGATCCAGTCCATGATGCGCGATGCCGCCCTGGCGTTGATCACCGGGCCGGTGACCACATCATCATCCAGCGGGTTACCGGCGCGGGTGTGCTCCGCTTCCCGTACGAGCCGGGCCAGCAGGGCATCATAGATGTCGCGGTGCGCATAGATGCGCTGAACGGCAATGCAGCTTTGGCCTGCCTGGGCGAAGCCGCCGAGCGCCAGCCGCTTTGCCGCCCAGTCGAGATTGGCGTCCGCATCCACGATGCTGCCCGAGTTTCCGCCAAGCTCCAGCGCCAGCCGCTTTTTGCCGATCCGGCCCTTCAGCCCCCAGCCGACAGCGGCGCTGCCCGTGAAGCTGACCATGCGGATATGCTCGCTCTCAAGCAGCACCGGCAGATCCCGGTGGCGGACGGGCAACACGTTGATGCTGCCGTGCGGGGCACCGGCCGCGCTGGCGACCCTGGCCATGATGAGGGCCGAGATCGGCGTGGTCGAGGCCGGCTTGATGATGATGACGTTGCCGGCGGCCAGCGCCGGCGCCACCTTGTGCGCGACGAGATTCAGCGGGAAGTTGAAGGGGCAGATGCCGAGAATCGGCCCGATGGGCTCGCGCAGCGTATAGCCCGTATAGCCGATGCCGCGCTGCATGCCGTCCATCGGAATCTGTTCGCCGGTGAAGCGCTTTGCCTCCTCGGCCGCCCATGAAAAGACAGCCAGGGTGCGGGCATGCTCCTGCTCGGCGAACATGCGCGGCTTGCCGCCCTCCAGGATCAGGGCGTCGATGATTTCGGTTTTTGCCTCGCTCAGGCCATCCGCCATGCGGGCGAGAATCTCGGCGCGCTCGAAGCGCGACATCGCCTTCAGCGTGGAGAAGGCGGCGCAGGCGGACTTGATGGCCTCGCGGATCAGCCGCCGGCCCGCCACGCCAACTGTTGCCACCGGCTTGCCGTCGAACGGGTTGCAGACGGTGATATCGCCGACGCCCTTTCTGGCTTCTCCGTTTACCCACAGATAGAAATGAGGCGTCCCCGGCATCCGTCCACCCCCTGGCAGTTACTTCCTACTTATAGCAAAGAACTCGAGGGATGGGGGAAGGTGATTGGCATATGGCGGCATGTGTGGCGCTGTCGTCAGGGCGCGGGCCTTGCCTTGCAGAATGTAAAGAATTATAATTTTGTAAAGCGTATATGGTGAGGTAAATCATGATTGCATTTGAAAAGACTGCGAAGATTTCCAGCAAGGGCCAGATCACCCTGCCGAAGGCCGTCCGCGATTTTCTGCATACGGACATATTGAGGGTCGTGATTGAGGACAATGAAGTGCGCATCCGGCCTGTTCGCAGTGTTGCCGGTGGCCTGAAACGGTATGCGAGAAAGAACATTTCACCGGAGCAGGCGCGGGAAGAGGCCTGGGATCAGGTGGCGCATGAAAAATATTCACGTCGTTGACACCAATTTCATTCTTCGCTTTCTGCTGGCGGATCATGAGCGGCACTATCAGCAGGCATCCGCCTTTATGGAGGCGGTACAAAGCGGGCGGGAGCGGGCCTATATTCCGGAAAGCGTGATGGCCGAGTGTATCTACGTACTGCTCAAGGTATACAAAGTACCCTATGCGGAAATCGTCGGGCAACTTTCCGCCCTGCTCGATTATCGCGGCATCGTTGGCGAACATGTCCCGGTCATGAGGCAGGCGCTGCATCTTTCCCTGGTGTCATCCATCAGCTTTGTTGATGCGCTGGTGCTCACCACCGCGAAACAGCATGGATGGCAGGCCAGAACCTTTGACAGGAAGCTGAATCAGTTGATGGCGAACGGGAAATAATGCCGAACGCAACACACCCCGCAGCCTGCACACTGTCGTGCGGGTACGGGCTGGCGGTGGAAAGCTTCGAACGCATACGTGGATTTATGCATCATTGTTGCCGAGGCCATTTGCCATGAACCGTCATGTGAACGGCCTGACCGGTCCATAACGTGCGCCGACGCGATCCCGCGGCCGCACTCGTGTGGGCCTGCCGAAACCGGCTTACGGTAACCCAGGCGGTGGCCAGCGGCTGCCGGCCTGGTCGTAGGCCAGTCTGCATGCGGACGCACAGGCAGGGTCATTTGTCACCTGCCGATGCCATCGCCTCATCAGCCCTGGCTCAGTGAACATTTTTCGCGACGTTTAAGACCGTTTGCGACAAATAGGAATGATTAGCGAC
>CAZROR010000123.1:0-3611 GCA_964601765.1 uncultured Zetaproteobacteria bacterium | reverse complement strand
CTAGGCTGCGCGCATTCTTTTCGGGAGACGTGCTTGAACGAGATGCCCAGCATGCGCTGCGACCTCTGCGGCGGCAGCGCATTCGAGGAAATCAGCGACAGAGACCGGCATGGCAGACCCCTGCGCACAGGCATCTGCCTCGGCTGCGGACTCGTTTCGCACATGCCGGTGCCCGGTGAGGCGGAGATGGCGGAGTATTACGCCACCCGGTACCGCCGCGATTACCATGGTGAAAGCACGCCTTCGCCACGCCGCATCATGCGCGCCTGGAAGAACGGCGAGCGCATTCACGCCCGGCTGGCGCCGTACCTCAAGCCGGGAGCACGCATCTTCGAAGTCGGTGCCGGCATCGGCTGTACGGTGAAGGTGTTCGGGCAGAACGGCTTCGATGCCGCCGGCATCGAGCCGAACCGTGACTTCAACCGCTTTACGCGGGAGCGGCTGAAGGCTGATGTCGCCAACGTGAACCTCTTTGACCTGCCCCCCGCGGCCGATCGCGATGCAGTATTGCTGATTCACGTCATCGAGCACTTCACATCACCATCGCGGGCGCTAAGGCACATCCACGCGATGCTGGGTGATAACGGCCTGCTGTACGTGGAATGTCCGAATCTGGCCGCGCCGTTTGCCACCTTCGGTCGCCTTTTCCACTATGCCCATATCTACAATTTCATACCGGCCACGCTGGCCCTGCTTGCCGCAAGATGCGGCTTTGCCCTGGAGCGACAATGCATGGATGCAAACGATCCGGATATCCAGATGCTGTTTCGGTGCGCCACGCCCGTGAATACGGCTCCGGACCCCGGCCATGCGGACGAGGTGAAACGGGCCATTCGCCGCTACAACTGGCTGACCTACAACCTCAGGCCATCCTACCTGTCACGCCGCGGCAGAAAACTTGCCTCATATGCACATGAGTACATCGCCGCACCTGGCTTTGTCCGCAGGCTGTTGCAATCGGACGCATAGCACCTACGCCACAATGGAGGCGCGGATGTCATCCGCCTTTGCCTCGCCGCAGAGCCTGGCGACAAGCTGCAGGGCAAATGCCACGGCTGTGCCCGCACCGCGGCTTGTAATCAGAAACGCATCCTCGACCACGGCCTCATCGACATACACGGCATCCGGCGCCAGCCTCTGCATGTCATCCCGCATGGCCGGGTATGAGGTCACGCGCCTGTCACCAACCACGCCATAGGCTGCAAGCGCCGTCGGCGCGGCGCAAATGGCGGCCACCGGCCTGTCCCGTTCCCGCAACCGCTGCACGATCTCCCTCACGCGCCCATCATGGCGCAACAGTTCTGCGTTCGGCAGACCGCCGGGCAGCACGACCATATCCCAGTCATCTCCATGCACCTCATCCAGCTCGACATCGGCATCCATCGTGATACCCGAGCGCCCTGTCACTGCGCCGGGGCCGAGGCTGGCCGTAACGACCTCCACGCCCGCACGCCTCAGAATGTCCACCACAGCGACAAATTCGATTTCTTCCACACCTTCGGCAAAAGGCACCAGCACACGCGCCATCTCACCCTCCTTGTCCGACTCTTGTTTCCTCGAATGATACACTTATGCTCAGGCGTATGAAGAAGCCTGTACTTGTCCTGCAACAGCTTGCCTGCGAGCCGGCAGCCCTGCTGGCGGACACCCTGCACGGTACAGGCTGGCACACCGAAACCGTGCTCGTTCAGGAGCAGCCTATTCCCACGGAGCTGAAGGCCTATGCCGGCCTGATTGTCATGGGCGGGCCGATGTCCGCCAATGATGTTCACCTCGACTTCATTGCGGCAGAGCTGGCCTTGCTGAAACAGGCCATCGCGGAGGACTTTCCCGTGATTGGCATCTGCCTCGGCGCACAGCTGCTGGCAAAGGTGGCGGGTGCCGATATCTATCAGGCAGACGAACGCGAGCTTGGCTGGTACAGCCTGTATCCGATGGCAAATGCGGCTGATGACCCATTGTTCAGCCATCTGGAAAACGAAATCGGCGTGTTCCAGTGGCACGGCGAGACCTTCACACTGCCCGCCGGTGCCAGCCTGCTGGCCAGTTGCCGGAATGTACCCAATCAGGCCTTCCGCCTGGGGAGCTGCCAATATGGCCTGCAATTCCATGTTGAGGTGGACGAGGCCATCATCCGCGATTGGGTAGACATCTGTGACAGCGAGCGTGCGCACCTCGGCCCGGCAGGGGTGCAGACCATGCTGGCGGAAACACCGCTGCGCATCGGCCCCGCGCATGCCTTCTGCCGTGCCATCACAACCGCCTGGACCAGCATGCTGAGGGAGAAAGACGCGTGACAGGGCTTTTGCCGCACATCCTGGCCATGGCAGGATGAACGGCATGGTGGACGAAACCTCCAGCAGCAATACCGCCATGGCCTGGCTGACCGAGCATGGTGATTATCTGTTCCGCTATGCGTTGATGCGCCTCAGGGATGAGGAACAGGCACGGGATGCCGTGCAGGAGACGCTGCTGGCTGCCTGGCGGGCCAATGCAGGATTCCGCGGCGACTCATCCGTCCGCACCTGGCTCGTGGGCATTCTCAAACACAAGATCACCGACCAGATTCGTAAACAGATTCGCGACAGACAACTGAGCGAGGACATGGAGTCCGACCCCACGAGCAGCTACTTTAATCCGGCCGGCGGCTGGGCAAGCCCGCCGGGAGAATGGAGCGGCAATCCCGAGCAGCTTGCGCGGGACAGCCAGTTCCGAAAGACGCTGATGATGTGCATCTCAAGGCTACCGGACATGCAGAAAGAGGTCTTCTCCCTGCGCGAACTGGCCGGTGAAGACTCAGAGACCATCTGTAAGGCCTGCCATATCACCACGACGAACCTGCACGTTATCATGCATCGTGCACGCATGGCCCTCAGGGCATGTCTGGAACAGCACTGGTTCAACGAGGAACAATCATGAAATCATCCTGCCAGCAAGTGAGCAAACTGGTTTCGGATACGCACGAGCGGCAACTGACGCTGGGTGAAAGGCTGCGCCTGCGCATGCACCTTGCCATCTGCGACCTTTGCCGGGCCTATGCGCGTGATATCCGCCTGCTGAAAAACATTTGTGGCCTGCTGGAAAAATCCGCTGTTGACGACAGCACCTGCATGAGTGATGCGGACCGCGCCCGCATCCGCGAGGCACTGCTCGCAGCAGACAAAAAAGACAAAAACATCAGCCCGTAACGGGCATGCAGGCCCGTATCCACCCGGGTTCAGCAGGTACAAAACAAAGCGCCCGCAGCAGCAGCTGCAGGCGCCTGTTTCACCCCTCCGCGCCAAACCTTAGCACCATTCAACGCTTCAGGTACACACCATCCGCATTTACCTGCCGGCCGCCGGAAGCAGGGAAAGGACGAGGAAGCGGGCTTCCGGCGGCCGTTTCCGGGTGAACTCTACGGATGCGTGACGGTATATTTGGCATTACCGAACATGACGTGGAAGAACGGCTGACCGAACATCTTGCCCTCGGCCATCATCTCCTGAACGTGCTTTTTCGTCTTCATCATCAACGCCTTCGTCGCCTCAAGCTTCGGCATCATCGCCGCCCGCTGCTCCGGTGGCAGCTTCATCACCTTCTCCTTCATCTTCATCATCCGCTTCTTGATC
>CAZROR010000122.1:0-3747 GCA_964601765.1 uncultured Zetaproteobacteria bacterium | reverse complement strand
GCTCGCGCCTTGGCCCGCATCCATTCGGTGGCAGCGGCGACATTCGTCGGACGTAACGTGAACAGGCCCTAGCCGGGATGGCCCAGCAATTTTGATTCACGCCTCACCGCAAAATGCATAACTGCCAAGCACACAAAGGAGCAGAAGTGATTTGCGGCATGGTCACCCCCAATCACGCATTACGAATCACCAATGACTAAATTCCCCTTTACGGTTCCGTCCCATAATTCCGGCAGATGGCCTTCGAGAAAAATCCGGGATAGGATTACCTCTCATTCGGGAGGAACAACATGGACATTTCGGAATTGCTGGCCTTTTCCGTAAAAAACGGGGCTTCCGATCTGCATATATCCGCCGGTGAACCACCGATGATTCGCATTCATGGTGACATGACGCGTATCAAGGTGCCTGCACTGGATAACCAGCAGGTACAGAAAATGGTTTACGACATCATGAACGACAGCCAGCGCAAGGCATTCGAGGAACATCTGGAGCTCGATTTTTCGTTCTCGCTCGGAGATATCGCCCGTTTTCGCGTCAACGCATTCCGTCAGAACCGCGGCATGGCGGCGGTATTCCGCACCATTCCGACAAAGATTCTCACGCTGGAACAGTTGAACTGTCCACCGATTTTCAAGGAAATCGCGATGCTGCCGCGTGGCATCTGCCTCGTTACCGGCCCCACCGGGTCAGGCAAATCGACCACATTGGCGGCCATGCTGAACTACCGCAACGAGCGCGAAAAAGGGCATATCCTCACCATTGAGGACCCGATCGAGTTTGTGCACGAAAGTCACAACTGCCTGGTCAGCCAGCGTGAGGTGGGGCCACATACGCATTCTTTTGCCAATGCGCTGAAATCTGCCCTGCGCGAGGATCCTGATGTGATTCTGGTCGGTGAGATGCGTGACCTGGAGACCATTTCTCTGGCGCTGACTGCGGCTGAAACAGGTCACATGGTGTTCGGCACACTGCATACATCCTCGGCACCCAAGACCATGGACAGGATTATCGATGTCTTTCCCGCCGCCGAAAAGGAGATGGTGCGCTCCATGCTCTCCGAATCCCTGCGTGCCGTCATTTCGCAGACTCTGCTTAAAACCAGTGACGGCAGTGGTCGTATTGCCGCCCATGAAATCCTCATTGGCAATGCGGCCGTGCGCAATCTTATCAGGGAAAACAAGCTGGCACAGCTTGTCTCTGTCATGCAGACAAGCCAGCGCGAAGGCATGCAGACACTCGACATGTGCCTGCAGGAGCTGCTGGACAAGGGAAAAATCACCCGCCAGGCAGCAGCGGAAAAGGCGCAGAACAAGGCGCTGTTCAACGGCTCTGCCCGGTAACGGAGATACAGCATGGCTGAAGACCAGATGCCTTCCATTCGCAAGCTGCTGAAAATCATGGTGGATCAGGATGCCTCGGACATCTATATCACGGCCGGGGCCCCTCCGGCCTACCGTATCAAGGGGGAAGTGCGGCCTCTGGGCAGCAGGCCTTTCAACAGCGTCATGTGCGAGCAGCTTGCGAACGCCTGCATGACCGAGCGCCAGAAGGCCGTCTTTTCTTCCGAATATGAGATGAATCTGTCGCTGCACTTCCCGGAAGTCGGGCGTTTTCGCGTCAATATCTTCCGCCAGCGGGGCACAGTTGGCATGGTCATCCGCAGGATCACCACGAAGATCGCCACGATTAATGACCTCAAGCTGCCGGCTATTTTCAAGGATATTGCCATGAGCAAGCGGGGGCTTGTCGTCATGGTGGGTGCCACGGGCTCGGGCAAATCCACATCACTGGCCGCCATGGTGGACTGGCGCAACAGCCATCAGGCTGGGCACATCATCACCATCGAAGACCCGGTCGAATTCGTGCACGAGCACAAGAAGTGCATCATCACGCAGCGCGAGGTCGGTACCGATACGCTGAGCTTCCGCGCTGCCCTGAAAAATACGCTGCGACAGGCGCCGGATGTAATCCTGCTCGGAGAAATACGTGATTCTGAGACGATGGAATACGCCATCGAGTTTGCCGAAACCGGCCACCTGGCCATGGCAACCCTGCACGCGAACAATGCCAACCAGGCGATGGAGCGTATCATCAATTTTTTCCCGGAAGACCGTCATCCGCAGATTTTCATGAATTTGTCACTGAACCTGCGCGCCATTCTGTCACAACGCCTGGTGCCGACCGTGGATGGTAGCCGGATTGCAGCTATTGAAATTCTCATCAACACCCCGCGTATCGCCGACCTGATTCAGAAAGGCGAGATCGAGACCATCAAGGAGGCCATGGCCGATGGCGACCAGTACGGCATGCGAACCTTCGATCAGGACCTTCTCAGATTGTGGCGGGAAGGGCTCATTTCCGAAGAAGTTGCACTCGCAAACTCTGATGCGCCCAACGACCTGCGCCTGAAGATAAAAATGGCCAAGTTGGAGGGTAATGAGGACCAGGAGGCCGGGGTTGAGGCCATTCTTGCGGATGACGGGGAAACCCCGGGAGATAAGCCGGAGCTGAAAATCTAACCGTGGCCAGCGAGCACCGCATTGATCAGCTCCTGCTGCTGACAGAAAAAAACCATGCGTCCGACCTGCTTGTTCGCCCCGGCGACCCCGTACGCCTGCGTATCCATGGAAACTGGGTGATGCTGCCAACCGACAGGGTGCCCATCCCCACGCGCACAGCTGTAGTCGATATGATCGAGCACCTTTGCCACAGCCTGCCGGTTGCTCCGCAAATCGAGGAGACGAAAAGCCTGGATTTCCAGTACACGCTGGAAGGCGTAGCACATTTCCGTATCCATGCGATGTCCACGGCACGCAATTACGGCATCGTGGCCCGTCGTGTCCCGCGGGAAATCCCCACATTCAAAGGATTGCGGCTGCCACCCGTGCTGGGTGACATCTGTGGCCAGCGCAATGGATTGATTCTCGTTGCCGGTGCTACCGGATCGGGCAAGTCAACGACGCTGGCGTCCATGCTGCACCGCATCATTCAGGAACGGCCCGTGCACGTGGTCACACTGGAAGATCCCATCGAGTTTCAGTACCCGACAGGGTGCAGGGGTACCGTGACGCAACGTGAAATTGGCACGGATGTCGCCGGCTACGAGCAAGGACTGAACGATGCCCTGCGGGAGTCACCGGACATCATCCTGGCTGGTGAAATCCGTGAAAAGGCCGTGATACAGCTGGCGCTAACCGCAGCCGAGACCGGCCACCTTGTTGCCGCCACGGTACATGCAACAACGGCCATCGGCACGATTCAGCGCATGATGGGGGCCTTCAGTCTGGATGAGCAGGATACCTTCATGGAGCGCATGGCTGAAAGCCTCAGGGCAATCATCGTGCAGAAGCTTCTGCCGATGAAGGGTGGCAAGGGTCGTATCGTGGCGCTTGAGGTGCTTGTCCGTACCCCTGTCGTCAAACACTTCATGCTGGACTGGCAGGACAAGGCACAGGAAATCCCGAAGGCCCTGGAGGAAGGACATGACCTTTACGGGACCCAGACCTTTGACCAACACCTGCATATGCTGGTCGAGGATGGTCTTGTCAGCTTCGAAGATGCGCGCGCAGCTGCCACTTATCAGGAGGACTTCGACATGCGCTGCGGGAAAAACTGACGCATCCTCAGGTGCCACACGGGGGCAGACATTCAGCACATTGACCGTAAGGCCTCCTGCATAATACGTGTCCAGTGACGAATGGCATGTTTGCCCGTCTCACCTGACGGAATATGGATAGATTCACC
>CAZROR010000121.1:0-3753 GCA_964601765.1 uncultured Zetaproteobacteria bacterium | reverse complement strand
TGAGCCACCCGGTATTCACCGTGGATAAGTCTGCCCCGATTCTAGATGCGGTCCAGCTCATGCATGAAAAGCGGTGTCGTCGTCTCGTGGTGGTTGATGACAAGGGCCGACTGGCCGGGCTAATTACGCAGTCCAGCGTGATTGAGGTGATGGAAGATCATTATGTCAAGGCGCTCAAGCGCATGCTGCATTCGCGCGAGCAGGGCATTCAGCGGTATCTGGCGGATACCAAGGCGCTCAGTACCGTGGTCAGGCGGCTACACCAGGCTACGAACATAGACGATGTGCATGCAATTGCCATGGACAGCGCCATGCATGTGTTGCATGCCGACCGTACCGGCATCTACCTGTTTGACAAGGATGGCGTGATTCGCTGCAAGGCGGCCCGTGGGCTATCCGAGCATTATATGCGCGCAGTGGAAGGACATGCTCCGTGGCCGAAAACGGATACGGATGCGGAGCCGGTCTATATGGCGGACATCAGTACAGCAGAGCTACCGGGTGAGCTATGCGTTGTTGTCCGGGATGAGGGCATTCATGCCGCCGCTTTTCTGCCCCTGCGGGGGGAGGCCAGCCTGTTTGGCAAGCTCATGGCCTATTACGACCAGCCGCATGCATTTTCCGATAACGAAATCCAGCTTGGGCGGGTGCTGGCGGAAAATCTCGCCACAGCCATGCAACGGCTACATGAGCATGCTGCGTTGCAAGCCAGCCACAATGAAAGCCAGCAGCGCGCTGATGAATGGCAGCGCACCTTTGATGCCGTGGCAGATGCGGTGCTGCTTGTGGATGGTCAGGGACGCATCAAGCGTGCAAATGCGGCTGCCGTGAAGATGTACGGTGGTGATGCGCCACTCATCGGACAGTATTGCTATGAGGCGCTGCATCACCGAAAGGAGATGCTGCCGGAATGCGCCCATTGTGTGGCAAGGGTCGAAGGCCGGCCGTCCAGTCAGGAAGTGTATCTGGATTACTGTGGCGCCTGGCGCGTACTCTCGGCCTATCCGGTCAACGCCAATGATGACGGAACTTACAATGTGGTCATTGTGACACGAGACATCAGTGAACGAAAAGAGATGGAGATCGCGCTGCGTGAAAGCCGGGACCGGCTTGCCGAGGCACAACGCATTGCACATGTGGGGCATTGGACGCTGGATCTCGAAAAAAACGAGCTGACGTGGTCGGATGAAGTCTATCGTATTTTCGGCATGGAGCCGGCACAGTTTGATATCACCTATGATGCCTTTCTGGATACGGCGCATCCGGATGACCGGGAGTTTGTTTCCAGGGCCTATACCGATGCTGTGAAAAACAGAACACCCTATGACATCATCCATCGTCTGCGCCTGCCGGACGGCAGTATTCGGTGGGTGAACGAGCGCTGCGAAACCTTCTACGATGATGCCGGCAAGCCTCTACGTTCCGTGGGCACGGTACAGGATATCACGGAGCACAAACTTGCCGAGGATGCGCTGAGGGAGAGTGAGGCACGCTATCGCAAGCTGGTGGAACTTTCGCCTGATGCGATTGGCATTCATCAGCTCGGGCGCTGGATCTATATGAATCCTGCAGGTATGCGCTTGTTCGGCGCAGCATCCGATGCCGATATTGTTGGCCAGCGTGTGCTGGCGTTTGTGCATCCGGATGATAAGCACATAGCACGGGATATGTTCAGGCTTATTCGGCAGCGGGAACACCAGCCATTTATTGAGCTGCGCATCCAGACGTTAGATGGGCGGATGTTATATGCCGAGGTCAGCGGAGCCGTGGTAAGCATCGGCGAGGAACCTGCCACGCTGATAATCGGGCACGATGTCACAGCGCGTAAGACGGCAGAGGCGAAGCTTGAACATATGGCACGCTACGATGACCTCACCGATCTGCCGAGCAGGGCACTTTTTTTCGACCGTCTGGGGCAATCGCTGGCGCATGCAAGGCGTCGCGGGCACGCGGTGGCAGTCCTTTACATCGATCTTGATGACTTCAAGCGTATCAATGACACGCAGGGCCATCAGGCGGGCGATGATCTGCTCAGACAGGTGGCAGCCAGGCTTCAGGGATGTGTGCGCGAGGTGGATACCGTGGCCCGCATGGGCGGCGATGAGTTTACCTGCATCCTGAGCGAAATCAGTGATTCCCAGTCGGCGGCGGTACTCGTCGCCGAAAAAATACTGGCGGCACTTGCCGATACCTTTGATGTGGGCGGGGCAAAGGTTCGTATCGGTGGCAGCCTCGGTATCGCCATGTATCCCGACCATGGTCAGGATGAAGATACGATGATCAGCCGGGCAGATGCAGCCATGTATGAGGCGAAACGTGGTGGTAAGAACCAGTATCGGTTTTACAGGCCACGGGAGGTAGGTAACGCCGCGGATTGACAAGGCGCCCATTTCTCCCTTGCATCCCAGTCATGGAATCCTCACGCAAGCTTGCCCCGGTACGTATTCTCAAGCAGTGCCAGAAGAAAAACGAGCGCCTGTTAAAGGCACTCGAAGTCAGCCAGCTTATTTCCAGCGAGTTGCAACTGGGGCCGCTGCTCAAGCTTATCATGGAGGTGACGCAGCGTGTCATGGAGGCCGAGGCCTGCTCGCTGTTCCTAGTTGATGCCGAAACCGGAGATCTCGTGTTTCAGGTGGCACTTGGTGAAACAGGTGATAAGCTGAAAGAACTCTATCGTGTACCGAGGGGCACAGGTATTGCCGGCTGGGTTGCCGAGCATGTTAAGCCCGTGTTGCAGAACGATGTTTATTCGGATACCCGCTTCAATCCAGAGTACGACCGGCAGACGGGCTTTCACACACGCAACATGCTGTGTGTGCCCGTACGTTATGGGGACGCATGCATTGGTGTCTGCCAGGTGATCAACCGTATAGGGGGTGATTTCAGCGAGGACGACCTTCATCTGCTGGAGCCGCTTTCCATCATGGCGGCGGTGGCCATTGAGAATGCGCGCGTGCATCAGAAGCTCATGGAACAGAAGCTTATGGAGCATGACCTCGGCCTTGCACACCGCCTGCAGCAGTCTTTTCTTCCACAGGAGCCACCCCGGACGCCTGGCTATACCTGTGCCTTTGTGAACCGCACCGCCTTCGATGTCGGGGGAGATCTGTACGATGCCTTTACGTTGCCGGACCATCGCGTTGCCTATCTGCTTGGTGATGTCTCAGGCAAGGGCGTGGCAGCAGCACTCGTGATGTCTCGTGTGCTCAAGGACTTGCGGGTCGAGGCCATCGCAGGGGGACTTGCGGGTGATATTCTCAGCCGGTTCAACCACGAATTCTGCAAGGCAACGCAGCAGGGTATGTTCGTGACACTGACATTGCTGTTACTTGATCCGGTGACCGGCCATGTCGAAATCGCCAATGCTGGCCACCTCCCTCCCGTCATCCGCTATGGCAACACAATCCAGCTTGGTGAAAGGGCCTCGGGGCCACCCATTGGCATCATTGACACGGTGACATATGCCACATATGACATGGAACTGCGTGGCGGTGAAACCATCCTGCTTTACAGTGATGGTGTGACTGAGGCGCGGAATCCCGAAGGTGAGATGCTGGGTGAGGCACGGATGCTGGACTGGCTGGCCGAGGCTCCCGATGGCTCGGTGTCATGCGTTGATTTTCTGTGTGAACGCGTACAGCGCTTTGCCGATGGCGAGCGGCAGAGCGATGATATCACGCTTCTGGCACTGAGCCGCTACCCTTCGTAGACCTATACAGGATCAGTCTTGCACCACATACGGGCATCGGGAAG
>CAZROR010000120.1:0-3792 GCA_964601765.1 uncultured Zetaproteobacteria bacterium | reverse complement strand
GCACCTCAAGGATGGTGAGTCACCCTCCTTTCAAGGGGCAGCCATGATGTCTAACATGAGAATGTACAAGATGATGAGTTTAACTCTGGCGGCTCTCGCAGCGCTGTGCTTCATGCAGCCGGCGGCCTGGGCCCTGACGGCCGGGACAAGTTATACGATTGCCGTCGAGAAGATGAAATCGGATGGGACGCTGACTTCGGCGGCCGGCGGAGATTCATTGGGGATCTCGACCACGGCGACGGCGGATGCCAACGGCAAGATCGCGTTTTCCCTGTCTGGCCTTCCCGATAATACGACGTGCAACTTTTTCGTTTCCACGGTGACGGACAACAGCTCGAACACGGTTGTGCGGCGCGCCATCGCACCCTGCCCGCCTAAGGGAAAAACCATGCCCATGGGCATTTCCCCTCTCACCAAGGCGCAGACCGATTCACTGCTGACCGCTGCTGCCGCGGCCGGAACGGACGATCCGATTCTCACGCTATTCGGCTTCGCCATCGTGCGTTCCAGCGGTATCAGTGCCACCGAGCTGAGCGAAATGGCCACGCTCGCGGAAAAGGGGATCGAGGGGACGGATGGCACGGCGGGTTTCACCTTCGGCACGGACGGCTTCATTCAGTATCTGCTGGAACATGGCGTCACCACCGCCCAGATCAAACATATCGCTCGGCCATCGTCGCCCTGATGTCCGATCCCACCACGGGCTACGCCAAGTTCATCAAGGATTCGGTGGACGCCACGACAACCACCAGCGAATTAAACGCACGCGGCAAGGCGGCATCCCTGCTGCTGAAGTTCCTGATGACGGCCGCTTCCACAGCGGGTTTTTCGCAGGATCTGGTGCTGGAGGCCATGGATGCCATGGGGGCGGTCGTGGTTCCGCTGATGACGGCATCCACAGTCATTACCGCCGCGACCCAAGCATCCATCAATGCTACCATCGGGGGCGGTATTGAGCGGCTCAGGGCGGACCGGAATCTGCAGAAATATTCAGCGGCCCTGTCCACGCTCGGCGCAACGGGCCAGGATGTGACCGATTTTAATGCCGCCGCCACGACGCTGCTGAACGCCATGATCACGGCCAACCAGGCCTTCGAGCAGGTGTTCACCGGCAGTGAAACAAAGGCGCAGGTGCAGGCCGCGCAGGCGACGTTTGACACGGCCATGAACAATGCCTTTTCGACCTTTCTCACGGATACGGCCGCCTCGAATAGCCGCATTACGACGATGATCGCGAACATTGACGCTGCGCTTGGCGCCTCCACGGGCCTGACGGTCAGCGATTTCAAGTTTTATGACGCCAGCGCTAAGAAGCACAACTGGCCGCTGAACATGGTGATTCTGGTTGAGTTTGCCAGTCTGGTTAAAGACCCCACCAAGGCTCCACCAGGCGGTAGCGTTGGCAGCGGCAATATCACCTACACGCCCGATTCCACCACAGCCATCCCTTCGACAGTAGATTACGTTGGTCAATGCAGCGTATCTCCCGGCACTAACACTACCCATGCCGCCTGTTCAGGTGCCAGTGGCACATGGAGGCGCGTTGATTATACCGCCAGTATACCCACGCCCTATGGCTCGCTCTTCAATATCCAGGAGGACATCGAGGTGCTGAATGCCGTGCGCTCTGCCGCAATGACCGCGGCTGGCTCTTCCTCGACGCAGATGAAAGACTTTGCCAACCTGGAAAAGGCCTTTCGCGCCGGGCTGGCGAGACTGGCGGGCAATATCGGCGGCACCTCGGATGGCAGCACGGCGTTTACCGCCAAGCAGAAGGCGGCCATGATCACCCTGATGCAAACGCCCGAGTTCTAGACTATAGAGCGCATCCAGAAGAAGGCGCTGGTGCAGGCGCAGCAACAGCCCAGCATGAATTAAGGCAAGAAGCTGCAGCCATGGAAGCCCCCGGCCAGTGTCGGGGCTTTCCATTTTTTGAGCCGGGGACAACTGGCTCAGGCTTCCGGCAATGCCTGCCCCCTGAAACGTGCGGGTTGCTGGTGCAATGGGCATGGCATCGCGCTATGCTGCCGGACATGCGCATTCCTACGCCGGTGATGTCAAATCCATGGTTCCCAAGACTGATCGAGGCGCTCATCGTGCTGGGGCTGGCCTGGGCCGTGGCTGGGCTGATTACCGGCCCGTCCACGGGCCACGCGGTTGCCCCCCGGGCGGCAGGCAACGCCACTGATCATGCCTCAGACTTTGACGTGGAGAAAATCATCAGGGGCGCGCTCTTTGGCGCGGCCGCGCCGGTTGCCGCGCCACCGAAGCGTGCCGCGCCGGTTGCCGCGCCATCCCGACTGAATATCCGGCTGCTGGGCACGATGCTGGCCGACGCGCATTCCGCCGCCATTGTCAGGCTGGGCCGCGCTGATGTACAGAAACTCGTGTTTGTCGGGGATACACTTATTTCCGGCGTAAAGCTGGTGCGCGTCGAGGCATCGGCCATCGTGGTGGACAACCACGGCAGGATGGAACGCATCCTGATGGCGGGCCCAAAGCTGCCGGGGGAGGCGGGAGTGTCTGATGCGTCGCCGGGCCGCGCCAGTGTCCGGCGCCTCTCTCGCGCGCTGGTCGAGGCCCGGTTGAACAATTTGCCAGCCTTGCTGACCCGGGCGCGGGTGATTCCACACCAGATGAATGGCAAGCCGGACGGCTTTCTGATTCAGGAAATCGTGCCGGGGTCGTTGTATGATGAGGCGGGGCTGAAAAACGGTGATGTGATCCGCAAGGTAAACGGCAAGCCGGTAACACGGCCGGAAGAGGCTCTCGGGCTGTTTCAGTCGCTGAGAAGCGCCAGCGGCATCGATCTGGAAATCGCGCGGGGCGGGGATGTTCGCACGATTCATTTTGACATACGATAGGCCTCATATGAGGAGGCGGGGAGTGAGCGTGTTCTTTTTTTTCCGGCGGGTTGTGCCTGGCCTGTTGCTTTGCATGCTTCTCATGCCCGCGGCCTGGGCAAAGGATGTCACGTTTAATTTCAGGGATGCGGATATCCGCGCCTTCATCGAGTTCGTGGCTGGCATCACACACCGGAACTTTGTTGTCGACACCCGCGTCAAGGGCATGATTACCATCATATCGCCCGAGCCCGTTCCCGAGCGGGACGCCTACAGGGTATTTCTGTCCATTCTCGAGGTGAACGGCTATACAGCCATTGAAAGCGGCGGGATTGTCAAGATTATTCCGGTGGCTGAAGGAAAGCAGAAAGGCATGACTGTGGCCACGGGACGGGTTCCACGCGCCGGCGATGCGCTGGTTACCCAGGTGATCACGCTTTCCCACGCCAACGCGCAGCAGCTTGCGGCGGTGCTGCGGCCGCTGGTTTCTCCGAATAGCAGCCTTGCCGTTTATGCCCCGGGCAACATCCTCGTGCTGACCGACACGGCCGAAAACATTCGCAAGATCCGGCGCATTATCGAGGTGATCGACCGGCCGCAAACTCCGGAGAGGGGGCGATTGTTCGTCCGTTATCTGAAAAACGCTGATGCGGAGGAAACGGCCAAGGTCATCAACCAGCTTGTCGGCAGCCAGAAGGGAGCGGACAAGCTGTTTCACGGTGAAGTCCATGTGGTGGCGGACAAGGCGACCAATGCGTTGCTGATCACGGCGAGCAGCACGGATCGCGCCGCCATCGATACGCTCATCGACAGGCTGGACATTCGCCGGCTTCAGGTGCTCATCGAGGCATTGATTATCGAGGTTTCCGCCACCACATCGCAGCAGTTCGGCATCGAATGGCGCGCCACCGGAGATTTCACGAGTCCCGGTCGGAAGGCCATTGGCGGC
>CAZROR010000119.1:0-3902 GCA_964601765.1 uncultured Zetaproteobacteria bacterium | reverse complement strand
TCATCCCCGACCGGCAGGAAAGAATCAGCATGTCCTCGCCTTGCAGGACACACGAAATGTGGCCATACTTATCGAAGCGTGGCCACAAAGGAGGCATGCCATGAATGTTGCCGTACGCGAGCTGAAAGACCATCTATCCGAATATCTGCGGCGGGCCGAGGCCGGCGAGGAGGTGGTCATCACTTCACACGGCAGGCCGGTGGCATGCCTTGCCCCGCCGCCCAGGCAGGACGATGAGGCCGCAGCCATCGAGCGGCTGCGGGCACAGCCCTGGGTTCGGCCCGGCAAGGGCGGCAAACTACGGCCGGTCACCAATCCAATCCCGTGGAAACCCGGAGAAAAAACGCTTTCGGACATTGTACTGGAAGCCCGCGTGTGATCGTTTATCTGGACACATCGGCGCTCATCAAGCTTTTTGTGGATGAGCCGCAAACGGGCATCGTGGCGAACACACTTGACAAGGCACAAAGTGTGTTCACGCATCTGATCACCTATACCGAAGCACGCGCAGCACTGGCCAGGGCACTGCGAATGCGCCGCATGACGACAGAGGCCCTTTGTTCCCATAAAGCAGCGCTTGAGCATTACTGGAATGACCTGGAGGTCATCATGCCGGACATGCCACTTGTCAAACATGCCGGAGACCTGGCGGAAACATATGCCTTGCGTGGCTATGACAGCATTCATCTTGCCGCCGCTGAACTCGTCGCAAACCAGGGTGTTGCGTGCACGTTTGCCTGCTTCGACCAGGCGCTGAACAGTGCGGCACGTGCGCTGGGCATGCAAACCATCTCCTGAGCCAGCCTGCCTGTGCATCCGCCCTCTCCCCGAAACCGATGCGGGCGAAAAGCCGATCGCCGCTCAGGCGTCAATCCGGAAAAATCACATCTGCTCATCACGTCTCTCGCCGGGAAATACCCGAAAGCGATAAACATAGCAGCCGACAGGCTCAAAACATGAGCCTCACAAGCATTCAGCCATATTGGGCGGCGGCCCGCCCGAGCCGCCCGGCCACGGCATGGCGCAGTGACCGCGGCGCCAGCACCTCGACATCCGGGCCATGCCGGCAAATATCCAGAACCAGTTCCGTGGGGTCGCCATACGGGATACGCAGCTCATAGCTCCCGTCCTCAAGCCGGCGGCCGACCTGTGCCGGGTGCCATATTTCATCCGCCACCCAGCGCGCCGCATGCGGAGAAAAGCGCAGCACCGCCACCTTGTCCGCCTCGCCGGCGAAAATGCCGTAGGCGGTGGCGAAGTGCCGGTCCAGCCGGGATGCGGCGATGTCCCGAGCCTTCCGGCCCAGCCTTTCTGCCCTCGTGATGCGTTCGATGGCAAAGCTGCGCAAGTCCTTGCGCAGATGGCACCACGCATCGAGATACCAGTTGTCGCGGTAGTGCACGAGCCGCTGCGGAGACACCTCGCGCTCACTTGTCTCATTGCTGCTCCGCGCATGATAGGTAATCCGCAGGCGTCTCCTTGCAACCACCGCGCCGGCTACCAGGGCAAAATGCGGCAGGCACCCGGCCCGGGGCATCATGCCGAGCAGACGGACACGCTCCATCTGCTCCGCGGCCGCGGGCGCGGCCCGGGCCAGCAGATCATCGACACGCCTGGCAACGGGTTGCAGCGCCTCGCCCAGCAGGCCGGGCTGTAAACGGCCGAGCAGGCGCTGGATGACAAGCAGGGCGGCCAGCTCATCGGCTGTAAACCACAGCCCGGGCAGCTCAAAGGCATGCCCGGGACTGTAGCGCCAGCCCCGGCCACGCACATTGAACACCGGCGCTCCGAAATGCTCGCGCAGCAGGGTCAGGTATCGCTTGACCGTGGCCGGGCTACACCCCATGGCATCACACAGGACCTGCATCGAAACCGGATAGCGCCGGGCACAGAGAATATGGTGCAGCTGATAAATGCGGTCGAATGCTTTCATCTTTCCCCACCTCCCGGCAGCAGGGACACCACAGGGCTAAAGGCGGCTGCTGCGGTTTCTCAGCAGGTGATCGGCCAGCACGATGGCCAGCATGGCCTCGGCGATCGGCACGGCGCGGATGCCGACGCACGGATCGTGCCGTCCCTTCGTGATGATTTCCGTCTCATTGCCGTGAATATCCACCGTCGGCCGGGGCTTCAGAATCGAGGACGTGGGCTTGAGCGCCAGGCGGGCGCGGATCGTATCTCCATTTGAGATGCCGCCGAGAATGCCGCCGGCATGGTTTGTAATAAAGCCGCTGGCACGAATCGGATCGCCGAACCCGGAGCCCCTGGCCTCGATACAGGCCATGCCATCACCGATCTCCACCGCCTTGACGGCCGGAATCGACATCATGGCACGGGCAATCTCCGCATCCAGCTTGTCGAACACTGGCTCGCCGAGACCAGGATCAATGCCATGCGCCTCAACCGTCACGCCGGCCCCGATGGAATCCCCCTCCTTGCGCAGCGTATCCAGAAGCTCCGCCATGCGGACAGCCGCCTCGGCATCGGGACAGAAAAACGGATTGTTGTCGATTTCACCGGCATCAAAGCGCGCCGGATCGGCCTTCACCGGGCCAATCTGATCCACCCAGCCGCGTATGCTGGTGCCGGATTCAGCCAGCAGCTTGCGCGCCACGCCGCCTGCCGCCACGCGCATGGCGGTTTCCCTCGCGCTTGAGCGGCCGCCACCGCGCCAGTCGCGCAGGCCGTATTTCTCGAAATAGGTGATATCGGCATGCCCGGGGCGAAACTTGTCCCGGATTTCATCATAATCCTTGCTGCGCTGGTCCGTATTGCGGATCAGCAGCGCAATCGGACAGCCTGTTGTTTCGCCCTCGAAAACACCGGAAAGAATTTCAACCTGGTCGGGCTCGCGACGCTGGGTGGTGTATTTCGACTGGCCGGGACGACGGCGATCGAGATGCGGCTGAATATCAGCCTCGGAAAGCGCAAGCCCGGCCGGACAGCCTTCGACAATGGCAACGAGCCCGGCACCATGTGATTCGCCCGCCGTGGTGACGCGGAAAATCTGGCCGAATGACGAGCCCGACACGCTGCCTGCGAGCTAGTCCAGGCCCGGGTCGCCAGCCCCGACATTGAAGCCGGCATCCACATAATGGATCTCGCCCGAAACACCGGAGGCCATGTCCGAAAGCAGATAGGCGGCTGAGTTGCCGACTTCCTCCTGGGTCACATTGCGCTTCAGCATGGCGCCACGCCCGCTTTTTTCCATCAGATGACGGAAATCCCCGATGGCGGAAGCCGCCAGCGTGCGAATCGGGCCGGCGGAAATCGCATTGACCCGGATGCCATCCGGGCCAAGATCAGCGGCAAGATAGCGCGTCGCCGCTTCCAGCCCGGCCTTGGCCACGCCCATGACATTGTAATTCGGCACGGCGCGCACGGCTCCAAGATAGGACATCGTCAGCATGCTGCCGCCAGCCTCCATCAGCGGCGCCGCCCGGCCCGCCACGGCGATAAAGGAATAGGTGGAAATCTCCATGGCCAGCATGAAATCCTCGCGCGTGGTTGCGGAGAAGCGCTCCTTCAGCGCAGTCTTGTTTGCAAAGGCGATGGAGTGCACAAGAAAGTCGAGCCTGCCCCATTTTTGTTCCACCTTGGTGAAAAAGTCGTCAATCTGGTCATCCTCGCCCACGTCCATCTGCTCGACAAGGCCGCTGCCCAGCGATTCGGCCAGCGGCCGCACGCGCTTTTCCAGCGCCTCCCCGAGATAATTGAAGCCCAGCTCGGCACCCTCGCGATGACAGGCCTGGGCGATGCCCCAGGCAATGGACTTGTCGTTGGCAATACCCAGTATGATGCCTTTCTTCCCTTCAAGAATGCCCAAGGCAGACCCCCTTTGTCAGAATGCGCGCGAAGGTTACCAGTGCGCGGAGGAAAGCGCACGTAAATGACATAACAGG
>CAZROR010000118.1:0-4009 GCA_964601765.1 uncultured Zetaproteobacteria bacterium | reverse complement strand
CTGCCTTGGCAGATCGCATCTGTTATCTCGTTACAGAAGTGCCCCACAACTGGCGGGAGATTGGGTTTCGCATTCCCCGCAGGGGATATGCGTTAACGGCCATCGGCCTGAAGCGGCAACTGAACCGGATCAGCAGGGTTTGCGAACATGCAGGCCGAATGGCGGGCTGCCACTGAGTTCAGGGTTACAGCCGGTTTACAAAGCCTAACGGCCTTACCGTTATTTTTTCGGTGACCGGGTACTCTTCATGCCCCGGATAAATCACCCATAATTCGTCCAGTGAAAGATCGCTGATTGCAACATGCATTGAACGGGTGATCCTAGGCGCTTCACTGAACTTGAATTCAACGCCGTATCGCTTTCCATCCCTGAGCAACAGCAGATCAATTTCGGCACCGCTGTAGGTGGACCAGAAATACGCCTCTGCAGGCTGCATGGCCTGCAACACCTGCTCCATGGCGAAGCCTTCCCAGGAGGCGCCCAGGCGCGGGTTACCCATCAGACTATGATAATCCGGAACATTCAGGAAGCTGTGCAACAGGCCAGAATCCCTGAAATATATTTTCGGCGCTTTTACCTGCCGCTTGCTGAGATTCTCATGCCATGGTTGCAGCTGGCGGATCATAAAAGTCGAGGTAAGTATATCCAGCCAGGAACGAACGGTTTTATCACTCATCCCCATCGATCGTCCCAGTTCAGATGCATTCCATGTCTGGCCATGAAAATGGGCCAGCATGGTCCAGAGCCGGCGCATGGCCGTCGGCGCAATGGTGATACCCAGCAGCGGAATATCGCGTTCGAGAAATGTCCGGATGAAGCCTTCCCGCCAGGCCAGGCTGTCGGCATCGGATCCGGCCAGAAACGAACGGGGGAAACCACCCCTCAGCCACAGTTTTTCTGTCTCGTGTACCTCGCCAAGGTTAAAGCCGGAGAGTTCGATGAATTCGACCCTGCCGGCCAGTGTCTCGGATGCGGCCCTGATGATATGGGGCGAGGCGCTACCCAGAACCAGAAACTTCAGATCATTGTCCGGCCTGTCTGCCAGAACACGCAGCACGCCGAACAACTCCGGCTTCAGCTGAATTTCATCAAGAATGATCATGCCGCTCATCTGGCTGAGCATCAGCTCCGGATTCTGCAGACGCTGCTGGTCCGCGGGCGACTCAAGGTCGAAATAGCTGACTGAATGCTCCTGCGAGAACTGGCGCGCAAGCGTCGTCTTGCCGCATTGCCGGGGCCCCAGTAAAGCGGTGACCGGAGAACGCGCCGTTGCGATGGCAAGCCTTTCCCTGAAATGCGGGCGATCAATCATTCAGCCATAATAACATTGAAAAATCGGAATACAACTCCGAATATTCAATGTTATCATGCTTCGCTCTGGTCGGCAGCGATGGCAACCAGCGAATTCCGCCCGACCGCGCCCCGCCCGTTTCCATCCAAACCTAGCCTGCAAGGCGCACAAGTGCGGCAGTCAGGCACTGTTGATCCTGCGCGGAGAGTCGCCCGATCCTGTGAAGCACCAGCCGGTGATCCAGGGTAAACATCTTCATGCGCACCAGGGACGGAACCGGAAGTCCCGCCGCATCGAGATCTGTGACCGGCACATCCAGCGGCCATGGGGCATGGCGCGTGGATGTAATCATGGCCATGACGCTGTGCCCGATGCGCCTGTTGAAATTTTCGGCATCCGAAATGACCACCGCCGGTCGCCGTTTGCTGGCCTGCCGATCCGTGAACGGAAAAGGCACAACCACAACATCGAAGCGATCAAAGCTCACGCCAGGCCTCTTCATCCTCGGGCGTATCCCACTCACTGAGCGTATCGCCAAGCGCGGCTGCATATTGCAAATCCAGCGGGCTCACGGGATACATGACCACTCTGTCGCCCTCCACCTCAAACGCGATGAGGTCACCTGTCTTAAGCCCGAACAGCCTGCGAATCCGGGCAGGGATGGTTGCCTGGCCCTTCTGCGTCAGCCGTGATGTCAGCATGGCCACCTCCTCTTAATGGAATACGGTATTACCGTAATACGGTATTCCTCCATGTCAATCATGGGGGCCGTGCAGATCGCCTAACTGAAATGATGTACATCTGTTTCAGAGTGCATCACCTTCGGGGAAGTGCCTGTGCGACTCAAACACGGTGAGAATCTGAACAGCTTCATGATGAATACGATAGGCAATGCGGTAATTGCCGATGACCAGTTCGCGCAGGCCGTTGCCGGGAAGCTCCGGCAACTCCCGGCCCATTTTCGGAAAATCTCCCAACTTTTCTGTTTCAGCAAGCAGCCTGTCCGTATGGGCCTGCGCGGCATGAGGATTCTCCCGTGCGATAAACGCCTCGATTTCAATCAGGCGCTGAAAGGCGCGCCTGGTCCAGACCACCTCCATAACTCATCGGTTCCTTCTGTACTCCGCCAGCCGTTCACGCACTTCCGCTACCGACATCATGTGTCCGCACTCCGTATCGGCCAGCCCCATGGCGATATCTTCAAGAAAGGCATCCCTTTCGCATAGTGCATCATACTCGGCCGGTGACAGCAGCACGCCGGCGGCCTGGCCATTCTGGGTAATCAGCAACGGCCGGTGCCGTGCTGACAGGGATCGCAGAATGGATGATGCCCTGGCCTTGAATTCCCCCAGGGGGACAACATCCTCGGACAGTTTGATTGAGCGCATATGCACCTCTTCCGGTTTTTATTCGGACATAATTCAGACAGTATACCATCAAGGGACAGGAAAAAACCGCCGGGGTGGTGGCTCGACGGCGGAGCAGTACCATCGGCGACGGCTTCTCAAGTGCAGGATGGAATCACGCAGCCAGCGGGGTGACTTCATCCAGAAGCCGGGCTCCATGCTGAAAAACCGGCCCAGCCGCAGGGCGGTGTCTGCGGTAATGGCGCGCTTGCCATGCACAATCTCGTTGATCCGTCTTGCCGAAACATGAATCTCCCTGGCAAGCCTGTACTGGCTAATGCCATATTCCTCAAGGAATTCGGCGAGATGCTCGCCGGGGTGAATGGGGCTCATGGTAGTAGTCGTATTAAGGCCTCCCGTTATTATCGTCATGCGTTAACATGTACGGAGCTATCCTGCTGTCAAATCAAAAGCAGAAACAAAAGAAAAGGCCCGTGGGATCAGGCGGCATCCTTCAGGCGCTCAGCCAGCCACATCTTGATCACCGACTGGCGGGTAACGCCAAGACGCCTGGCCTCCCTGTCCAGACGGTGAATCATCCAGACGGGAAAATCGACATTGACCCGTTTTTGCTCCAGCTCGGGTCTGTGCTTTCCGGACAGGTCGAGCTGGTCAATCACGCTTTTGCCATCATCAAATGCCTTGTCGAAATCCTTAGCCTTCATAAAGCTCAACCTCCTCGTCGCGCGATCGCCTGACTGAAATAATGCGAATATTTCCGTCCCGATAGGTTACGACCGCCGACCACAGTTTGCCTTTGATCCGACCAATCAGAAGATATCGAGGTTCGTCCTCCGTTCTGGCCGGGATTTCCAGAATGTCCGGGTCATCCCATAGTCGCTGCGCCTCGACAAAATCCATGCCGTGTTTGGCCTTGTTCGACTGGCTCTTCTGCTGATCGAATTCAAACATCAGGTATAATTATTGTATATAAATGGAATATGTCAATGAATGAGGCCTGTGCGCGGGGATTCGCTGGCACCGGTCGGATCGAAGCGCTGACCGAACCAGGGAACGGGGCACAAAAACCCGCCGGGACTTTTGCCCGACGGCGGGGATCAACAGAAAAGGCCCGTCGGAGCTTTCGCTCAACGACGGGCCTTCATATAAAAATCCTGGCAGCGACCTACTCTCCCACAGGGAACCCTGCAGTACCATCGGCGCTGAGGTGCTTAGCTTCTGAGTTCGGGATGGGATCAGGCGGTTCCACCTCGCTATGGCCACCAGGAAACTGGTTTTCAGAATTGTTGTTTGTTGTCTTAACGTTGCATGGTCAAGCCGCACGGGCAATTAGTACTGGTCAGCTCCATGT
>CAZROR010000117.1:0-4067 GCA_964601765.1 uncultured Zetaproteobacteria bacterium | reverse complement strand
CTACGTGTACCGGCGCAGCGGCACGAACTGGGCGCAGGAGGCCTACATCAAGGCCACCAACGCGGAAGCGGGCGACAACTTTGGTCAGGCCGTGTCGCTGGATGCCGCCAACAACCTGCTGGCCGTGGGGGCGCCGCTGGAAGACAGCAGCGTAACGACCATCACGAACGGCGCGTCGGCCGCCGCTGACAACGCGGCGACGGATGCCGGCGCGGTCTACGTGTACCGGCGCAGCGGCACGAACTGGGCGCAGGAGGCCTACATCAAGGCCGCCAATGCGGGAGCAGGCGACAACCTCGGCCGGGCCGCAATGATCGGCGTGGACACACTGGTTACGGGCGCTCCGCTGGAAGACAGCAACGTAACGAGCATCACCAACGGAGCGAGCATCGGAACGGACAACAACAGCGCGGCGGATGCCGGCGCGGTTTATGTGTATAAATACAGGTAGTCGCCCGGTCTTATGTGGCGCGGACGGGGGAAAACATGCGATCTGACGCCGCCTTTCGAACCGCGATGGCTTTTGCAGCTGTTGCGGCGCTGCTGGGGGGCGTGTTTCTTTACCTGCAGGTTCGGCAGCTGCAGGAGGATCTGCGGCTAATGCAGACGCGGATGGTGCTCATGATGCGCCAGACCCATGCAGGAAGTGGAGGGGGAAAGGAAGATCCCTACATCAGCGGCGCGGTGAAAAACACGATTCTCAGGCATTACACGGAGATCGGCAGCATATACAAACGCTATCTTTCCCTCCATCCACGACGAAAGAGCGGAAAGGTCAGGGTGGACTGGCAGATTGCGCCCGACGGGCGAGTGATCGACCCGGGCATCGTGATATCCGAGCTTGACGCCGGCAGCCGGCTGGAAACAGGGCTGCTGGCCGCCATTGCCGCCTGGCATTTTCCGCCACCGCCTTCCGGTATGCGCCGGTATGTCGCGCACACGTTCGTGTTCCGCGACCATCCGATGACCGATGCCGAAAAGGCCGATGCCCGCCGGAGCGTGGTGGAAAATGTGGTGCGGCATCGCAAGGCCGTGAAGCAGGCGGGGATGTGAGCGCCCGGTAACGGATGGTCACGCCTCGGCGTCACCGAACAGCTCGCTGTTTTCATTCAGCCAGTGCAACGCCTCGATGTAGACCGGAAGCAGGTCGTCGCATTGCAGGCTCCAGCCATCCCACGCATTGCAAAGCGTGGCTACATCCGTCCAGTTTCCCTTTTCCATGGCCTTGGCTATGGCAAGCCTGCGACCTAGGTGGCTCTCCGGGTTGACAAGGCCCTCGTGGATGTCGTCAGGCAGCAGCACGTCCTCAAGAATGCTTTCCAGCGATTGGCCGAGAAAGGTGTCCAGCAGCGAAAACAGGCCCAGAATGAAATGATCCGCGCCCCTTGCCTGTGATTCCAGCCTGGCCATGCCTTCAAGAATACGCCCACGCAACACGGCGGACTGTACCAGTTCCGGCGGTTTCTCATCCCCAAGCGAGGCGAGCAGAAGCATGGCCAGCCATTGCCTGATGGCGTTCAGGCCCAGCAGGCTCAGTGCCTGCTGGATTGAATTGATTCTGTTCGGCAGGCCGATGGCAGCCGAATTGATATATTTGAGCAGGCGGTAGGACAGGGCCATGTCCTGGCTGATGACTTTTTCAACATCCTCGATGGAATCGGCGGCCGTGGCTTTTTGCATGGCATGCATGATCGCCAGCCTGGAGTCGGGAAGCTTCTTGCCCTCAATGATTTGTGGCTGGAGGAAGAAGTAGCCCTGGAAATATCTGGCGCCGATCCCTGTCGCACGATTGTGATCCTCCAGCGTGTCTACGTTTCGCACCATGAGACTGAGGGATGCCCGGTGGACATCGAGCGCTCTTTCACCCAGGTGCCCGTCATGAATGTCAAGGACAACAATATCGGCGAGATCCAGCAGGGCGGAATCCACCGCGCTTTTACTGAAGCCGTCCAGCAGCAAGACATGCCCCTGCTCTTTCAGCTTCCGGCATGAGGTCAAAAATTTGTCACCTGTGGTGGTGTGTGTTGACACCTCCAGCCCCAGAGCCCCGGGAGGGAGGTTGGGAGGGATATTGTCCGGATTTTCGAGAAATTCACTTGATGCGGAGATGTAGATGGGTTTGTTGGATGACAGTTTGTGCAGGCCTATTTCCGTGAGACTCCGGGCAAGCACTGTGGCCGTGGTTTCCCGGTTTGCGCTTGCGTTCCTTATGCCTTCGGGGCTCTGGAGGGACAGACTGTACGCCACCGTCCTGTATTGCTGATCCAGGACTGGCTGCCTGGAAACATAATAGTCCATCACTGACCTCCCTGTCGTGCTGGTATGGGTGATGGACGCATGCAACATTCGTGCCAGCATGCTCGATGGTTTTCACGTTTGCGCAACGAGCGTGCCAAGGCCCGAATCAATATCCGGATCCGCCGCCTGAGCCTGGGCAATCCGGGTGACGTGAAGCCGGTGGGTGCCGGGATATCCGAGTTGCGCATCGATGCCGGCAAGGGCTATCGCGTCTATGATGTCCACAGCGCGGAGACTGTGTGATCGTATTGCTGGCAGGTGGCGATAAGAGCACACAATCGCGTGATATTGAGAAAGCCAGGCGTCTGGCGGCCGCATTGCAGGAGGCAGAGTGATGACAAAGTTGCACACAACGCCCTGGGACGCCAGTGAATATCTGGACAGCCCCGAGGCCATTTCCGAGTACCTTACCGCGGCCCTTGAAGACGGCGACCCAGACCTGCTGCTTGCGGTGCTTGGCGATATTGCCAAGGCAGAAGGCATGAGCAAGATCGCAAGGAAGGCGAACCTTGGCAGGGAAAGCCTTTACAAGGCATTGTCGCCGGGCAGCAAGCCGCGTTTTGATACCGTGCTGAAAGTGATGCGCTCGCTTGGCGTGCATCTGGAGGCACGGGTGGAAGCGGGGATGCGTTAGGCCTTACCCCAGCATTTTCGCCAGGTCCTCCGCCCGCAGGTGGGTGTAGCGGCTCAGCATTTGCAAGGTTTTGTGGCCAGTGATGGCCGCCACCTGCATCGGGTTCAGGCCCTTCTCGAAGAAGCGGCTGGTGGCCTCATGGCGAAGATCGTGAAAACGAAGGTTTTCGATTCCCGCGCGCCTGCAAACACGCGCCATCATCGTGCTGATGGCGTCATCGGTCAGTCCGAACACCCGTTCGTCGTGCAATTGGCGGGGCAGGGATTGCAGGGCAGCCAGGGCACGGCCGGACAACTGCACCTCCCTGGATTCCCCGTTTCTCGTATCCGTCAGCCGGGCGATATTCCCAATATCTTTCCATGTAAGGCCTGCCAGCTCACCCCGCGCATGGCTGTTTCGATCGCAACCACAATCAGGGCATGGGCGCGCTGATTGTAGGCCTTTGCCGCTTCCAGCAGGCGGGCCTCGCTCGAAGAACCAAAAGTGAGGTCTGCAACGACACGACGCCTGTGATAGACGCGGACGCGATAGGTGGTATATCCTTCCTACTTGTGCTTTTGTATACTCATGCCATCTCTTGCGGTCTGCGCGCGGTCTGCGGAACTGAGGATGGAATGGGAATCGGAGAGAAACAAGCGAAAACAGAGAGAGTGAAATAATATATATAAAACAACTTGTTAGATATAAGTGTGAAACCAGGAAAGGGATCCGGGGATTCATTTGTTTCAGACTTTTAATCTGCGGGTCGCAGGTTCGAGGCCTGCCCGGCTCACCATTGTTTGAATGCAGTGGGCGCTTGCGATAAGCTGCGCGCCGCATTTCACGTCCCCATCGTCTAGTCGGCCTAGGACACCGCCCTTTCACGGCGGCAACAGGGGTTCGAATCCCCTTGGGGACGCCAAATTATAGCAGCAAAAACAGATAGTTATAATTTTACCTGCTTGCTTCATCTCGATTTTGGTCAGATAATGGTCAGGTAAACGGTATCGCCGCCTGGCCTGATGCAGGTGCCCGACGGCATCTTCCGAGCCGCATCATCGTCTCATGATGAGCGCTCCTCTTCCCATCTCCGCAGCCTGTAAAGGATGGCGCGGCGCGTGATGCGAACGCGCCTGTAGCGGCGCAGCCACAGGCG
>CAZROR010000116.1:0-4196 GCA_964601765.1 uncultured Zetaproteobacteria bacterium | reverse complement strand
CAGGGAAGATGGCGCGGCACTCGGAGAGCAGATCGAGGGCAGCTTTGACTGGCTCTGGGAAGTGCTTCGCGACCTGTTTAAGGATGAAAAAAAGACGGATGAAATCCGCACCTGAATCGCGTTAGCGCAACATTTTTTCGGCACGCGCCAGATCTTCCGGTGTATCCACCCCGATGCATTCGAAATCCCCGATAGTGACGGCAATTGCATGGCCGTGATAGAGCGCCCGCAGCTGCTCCAGGTGCTCGGCCTGCTCCGCCTCGCACGGGGCAAGACGCGGATAGCCAAGCAGGAATGCCTTGCGGTAGGCATAGATGCCCACATGTTTCAGCGGCACGCCCGCCTCCCCCCTGGGATAGGGGATGGCGGCACGGCTGAAATACATCGCATGGCCCCTGGCATTGCAGACGACCTTGACCACATGCGGGTCATGCAGTTCCTTCATGGAGGACATCGGATGTGCCAGCGTGGCCATCGGGAGCGTTGGTTCGTGTTCAAACGGCTGGACGACTGCGCGGATGGCGCGTGAATCAATGAGTGGCTCATCACCCTGCACGTTCACGACGATGTCACAGTCCACATCCTGCGTTGCCTCGGCCAGCCGTTCCGTACCGCTGGCATGGTCAGGCCGCGTCATTCGCACGATGGCGCCGGCCCGTTCAGCCGCCTCGCCGATATGTCGGTCATCAGTGGCGACAATAACCTCGCCCAGCCCGGCGGCCAGTGCACGCTCGATGACATGCGCAATCATTGGTCTGCCCGCCAGCTGCGCCAGCGGCTTGCCCGGAAAGCGGCTGGAGGCAAAGCGCGCGGGGATGCCGATGACGATTTTCATGTGTGGTTCTCGATTTCCTCCCAGCTTGCCGTGGCTGTGCCCACCTTGCCGACGACAACGCCTGCAGCGCGGTTTGCATACTCTGCAGCCGTCAGGGCATCGTCACCGCGCACCAGACACGTGGTGAACACGGCAATCACCGTATCGCCGGCTCCCGTGACATCGAAGACGTCACGGGCGGCTGTGGGAATGTGGTGGATGCGGCCGTGGTCGAACAGGGTCATGCCCTTTTCCGCACGCGTGATGAGCACCAGCCCGATACCGAGCTGCTCGTGCAGGGCCTGGGCCATGGCGGCGGCCTGCGTGTCCGTGTTTGTTGCTTCCATACCGGTCATGGCGGCCGCTTCATGCAGGTTGGGGGTGATCAGGGTGGCACCGCCATAGGCCTCGCGGTGTCCGGGCTTGGGATCGATGGCGATAATCTTTCCCTTCATCTGCGGGATCAGGTCGCGCAGAAAGCCCGGGGTCAGCATGCCCTTGCCGTAGTCGGACAGGATGACGGCCGTGGCATCCGGCAACGCATCCAGGATACGCTGCCGGATGCGTGCGCGCGTTTCGTTCTGCAGTGGCGCCCGCCATTCCCGGTCGAAGCGAACCACCTGCTGGTGCCGTGCAATGACGCGCGTCTTGATGGCCGTCGGCCGCTCATTGGCCTTGACGATCACGCCAGCCGTGTCGACATCCATGTCCTGCAGGCGGATGAGCATCCAGCGGCCCGGCTCATCCTCGCCGATGACACCAAATACACCGCTGGGCACCCCCAGCGCATGCAGGTTGCGGACGACATTGGCGGAGCCGCCGAGCCGCCGGTCAATATGATCCACGTCAACGACGGGGACGGGCGCCTCTGGTGAGATGCGCGTTACATCCCCCCAGACGAACTCATCCACGATGATATCACCGATAACCAGAATCATGATCGAGCCCTCCGTCCGGGTCGCCGGCCGCCCTTGGCTGCCTTGTCCCATCCCACGCGTTCGGCAATGACATAGCGTGGCCGCCCCTTGATTTCATCATAGATGCGCCCGATGTATTCCCCGATAATGCCCAGGCTGACCATGATCACGCTGCCGATGATCAGTTGCAGCAAAATGACGGTGGTGAAGCCACTCACCGCCATGCCGGCAAACTTCATGTACAGGGTCTGTATGCCGAGCAGGACGGCGGCGACAAGGAACACAACGCCTAGCAGGGTGACGATCCGCAGGGGAAGCGAAGAGAAGGCAACAAGGCCGGTGACGGCAAGGCTGAGCAGCTTCAGCCGGGTCCACGAGCTTTCCCCCGTATGCCGTTCGGCAACATCAAAGGCAATGGTGGTGCGCCTGAATCCCAGCCATGTGCTCATGCCACGGAAAAACACATTGCGTTCCGGCATCTGCTTCCAGGCCTCGATCACCCTGCGGTCAAGCAGGCGGTAATCCGATGCCCCTTCAAGGCGCTGACCCGAGACCTTTCCCATCAGCCAGTAGAACAGGGTCGCCAGCCATCTGGAAAGGCGTGTTTCCCGGCCGCGGTCGCGTTTGACGCCTTCAACCACGTCATAGCCTTCTTCCTGCCACAGGCGCACCATATCCGGGATCAGCTCGGGCGGGTGCTGGAGATCGGCATCCAGGATCAGCACGGCATCGCCACTTGCAGCCTCCAGGCCGGCGCACAGGGCATATTCCTTGCCGAAATTCCGGCTCAGGCGCAGCGCCCTGAGCTGTGGCAGCCGGGAGGCAAGTGACGACAGGACATCCCATGTCCGGTCGGACGAGCCATCGTCAACCACCAGCATTTCGTAGGGAGTGCCCAGCGCATCCGCAACCTTGGCGATGTGCAGCAGCGCAGCCTGCAGGCCCTGCTCTTCCTGGTAGGCGGGGATGACAATGGACAGGGTGGGGTTGCTCATGCGTGGGAAGGCGCTTCCTTTGTTGCCGGATTATCGAAGATGGTAAAGATAAATAGGCGTATTGTGCAACTTGTACGTTTTGACGGGCGCGCCGTAACTGGGCCGGGGGCCATAGGTCATGATAAAGACATCCCTGTCACCGGGCTTCGGGGAGAGGACGAAGCGCTTTTCTGAGGTGGCCATGTCAATGTATGCAGCGACACCGATGCCCTCGGCGGCGTGATTCAGGGTGCGTATGGGCTTGTCGCCGGCAATTCTCAGGATATCCGCCGCGACGGCCCGCTGGTCGCGGTGCGGCCCTTCCTGCTTGAAATGCGGCAGCAGCCACAGGCTGTAGGGCACCTTCAGCACAAGCGTACCCACCATGATGAGCATGGCGGTGTGCTGGACATGCTGCCTGGCCGATACGAGCCAGAAGGTGAAGGCCAGTGTTACCCAGCCATAGAAAATGATGACATAGCGCATGCTGGATTCTGGAGCCAGCCAGTAGGGCAGGTAGTTGACGCCGATGATGAGCAGTATCGTGCGTACGGGCCGGGTGCGCACCGGGGGGAGCCTGCGCCGGAAGGCAAGCCAGAGCACGAGCAGGCCGAGCGGCATCACCCGCGTGGCGTTGTGCAGTGGAAAGCCGACGATGTGCCTCAGGTATGCCACAACATCGAAGTGCGTAAACTTCTGGGTGATGTCATGCACAAGGCCGCTGGTGTGAGAGGCGGCACCTCCGCTTATATGGCCCCACAGCCATGGCGTCAGCAGGCTGGCTGCAAACAGCATGACGGGCAGCGGCCGCAGCAGAAAGCGCCAGTTCCGGAATTCATACGCGCAGACCAGTGCGGTGAGCACGAAAAAGACATAGGCGGTCATCGCCTTCGTGAGCACCGCGCAGATAAGCATAAGAACAGCCAGGGCGTACCAGCCCATCTGCCCGTTCCGGATGGCCAGCCACAGGCCGGCGGACATGGCAAAGATGAAAAATGCAAAAGTGGCATCGGCATAGCCCAGCCAGCCGTACCAGAACATGGTTTCACCCAGCGTCAGATAAACAAGTGCGGCCAGCCATCCGGCATATGGCGTGCTGATGAGACGCTGTGCCATGAAGCCTGCGATTGCCGCCGTACCCAGGGAGGCGGCGATGGAGACGAGCCGGATGGCAATATCCACATGCGCGCATCCGACGCCGGAGGTGATGATGTTCACAAGCCACGTGTACAGGGGAGGGCGCTGATGCGGCAGGCCGTACAGGGTGGGCTGCCATATGTTGCCGTGCGCGAGCATTTCGCAGGAGAAAATCGCAAACACCGGCTCTTCACCAATGAACTGCATGCCGACGGGCAGGAACATGGCCAGCGCGGCAAGGCATGTCATGGCCTTCAGCCACTGTCCGTTTTGCATATCTGTCAGCGTGGTGGGCACGGATGTGCTCCTTGCTTCATTCGCCCCGGGCTCTTTCGTATGTACTATCCCTGACGG
>CAZROR010000115.1:0-4429 GCA_964601765.1 uncultured Zetaproteobacteria bacterium | reverse complement strand
TTTTCCTTATTTTACAAGGGATTGTATGGTGGGCGATGGTGGGATCGAACCACCGGCCCCTGCCGTGTGAAGACAGTGCTCTCCCGCTGAGCTAATCGCCCTGAATCCCCGTTCAGAGGGGCGCGCTTTCTACCAAAGCCCATGCATGTGGTCAACGCATCCCCCGCTCTCTGGCATGCACCATGGCTGTCAGCAGACGATTGACCGCCGCCTCCCCTCCTGCCTCAGAAGCACGCTCGGCCACATAGCCATTCATGTAGGCCACTTCGGTCGGCCGGCCTCTCTCGATATCCTGCCACATACTCGTTTTCACTAGCCCCATTGCCGCTGTTGCACGCATGTGCCGGTCAATATCCTCATCGTCAACAATCACACCCAGTGCCTGTGCAACATGCAGCGTTTCACGCATGGCGGCCAGCGCAATGGCCCGGGTTTCTGGATCAACCGCAATATCTCGCGCATAACGGCATGTCAGCGCCGTCAGGGCATTGAATCCACAGTTCCAGAGCATCTTCCTCCACAGCATACGCGACACGTTATCCTGCCTGCGCGCATCCACCCCTGCGTCATTCAGCGCTTGCAGCAGTGCATCCAGCTGCGACTCTGCATCTCCGCTCCGGCAGGCATGCATGCCTGCCTGCATACCCCCGGCAGCCGAATGGACGACAATGCCGGGGCTCTCGATCCGTACACCAATGAAGGCACTGGCCGCAGCGACGGAGTGCCCCGACAGGATATCGGCTGCCATGGCCGGTGCCTGCACACCATTTTGCAATGTCACAATCAGGACGTCTTCTCCCAGATGCGCACGTATGTCTCCGAGTAAAGAGGTCAGCGTCGTCATCTTGCATGTCAGCAGAATAATATCCGCACCGGCCAGAACGGCTGGATCGTCATCTGCGGCAAGCATGACACGGCGTTCCTTTCCGTTGCTGATGTGCAGCAGCCCACGCTCACGCATGGCTTTCAGATGCTCGCCACGGGCCAGGCAAACGACATCGACGCCCGCCTGCGTC
Source organism: uncultured Zetaproteobacteria bacterium (assembly GCA_964601765.1). Taxonomy (GTDB): domain Bacteria; phylum Pseudomonadota; class Zetaproteobacteria; order Mariprofundales; family Mariprofundaceae; genus SZUA-181. The sequence continues at coordinate 3,413 of CAZROR010000115.1, read as the reverse complement.
ATCAGGCTGGCGTAATGACAACCTACTGCGCCTGCACCCGCTATCCCTATTCGCATACTCACCATCTCCCACCAGCTGACCGGAAGCCCCGTCTGCGCTATGATGCCATGCTTTCCAGAAAGCCCAAGGAGCACCCATGTCCGAGGAATCCATGCGTCAGGATGCGCTCGAATATCATCAGAAACCCCGGCCCGGCAAGATCAGTGTCCAGCCAACCAAGCCGTGCATCACACAACGCGACCTGGCGCTCGCCTACACGCCGGGCGTGGCCGCGCCCTGCCTCGAGATTGCTGACGATCCTGCGCTTGCAGACGAATACACCGCACGCGCCAACCTCGTAGCCGTCATCAGCAATGGCTCGGCCGTGCTGGGCCTCGGCAATATCGGCCCGCTCGCCGGCAAGCCCGTGATGGAGGGCAAGGGGGTACTGTTCAAGCGCTTTGCCGACATCGATGTGTTCGATCTTGAAATCGATGAATCAGACCCGATGGCCTTTGTTGAAACCGTCGTACGGCTTGAGCCCACCTTTGGCGGCATCAACCTTGAGGATATCAAGGCGCCGGAGTGTTTCATCATCGAGGCTGAGTTGAAAAAACGTATGCATATCCCCGTGCTGCACGATGATCAGCATGGCACTGCCGTCATCGTAAGCGCCGGACTCATCAATGCCCTATATCTGCAGGACAAGCGCATCGAAGATGTAAAAATCGTTTGCCTTGGCGCCGGTGCAGCCGGTTTTGCCTGCATGAGCCTGGCCGAGCAGCTTGGCGCCTCGCACGAGAACATCCTGTTCCTTGACCGCAAGGGAGTGATTCACAAGGACCGGGATGAGGAACTCCCGCCACACAAGGCCTATTTCGCCACGGAGCGCCCCGAGCGCACGCTTGAAGAAGCCATGCATGGAGCCGATGTGTTCGTGGGCCTTTCCACCGGCAACATCGTGTCTCCGGACATGATCAAATCCATGGCCGACAGGCCCATCGTATTCGCCATGGCCAACCCCGATCCCGAAATCGCCTACGATCTCGCCATGGCCACGCGCCGTGATCTTATCATGGCCACGGGCCGCTCAGACCATCCGAATCAGGTGAACAACGTACTCGGCTTTCCCTTCCTGTTCCGTGGCGCCCTGGATGCGCGTGCCACCACTTTTAATGATGAGATGAAGGTGGCGGCAGTGCATGCGCTGGCAAATCTGGCCCGCGAGGACGTACCCGATGCGGTGCTGCGCGCCTACGGCAAGCGACAGTTGCGTTTCGGGCCGGAGTATATTCTTCCCAAGCCATTCGACCCACGGTTGATCGAGGTCGTGCCCGTTGCGGTCGCCCATGCAGCCACGGAGTCCGGCGTGGCGCGCCGCCCGATCACGGACTGCGAGGCCTACAGCCACGAGCTTGCCGGCCGCATCGACCAATCACGCGTGTTCATGCGGCTCATCATGGACAAGGCTCGCAACCATCCCATTCGCCTGGTACTGCCGGAGGGCGAGGATGAAACCGTGGTGCGCGCCGCCATCGAGATGAAGGAGACCGGTATCGCCGAGCCCATCCTGATTGGTAGAACGGAACGCATGCAAAAGCTGTGCGCAAGCACCGAGCTGGATATCTCCGGCATCGAGGTGATCGACCCGACAAGCGAAGATTCCAGACTGGAAAGCCTTGCCGACGCCTATTATTTCGATCGCAAACGGCACGGTGTACTACGCCATGATGCAGCGAAAACCCTGCGCAATGACATTAATGTACTTGGTGCCATGCTTGTGCGGCAGGGCTTTGCAGACGGCATGCTGTCCGGCCGCACTGCCCACTATCCAAATGTTCTGCGCCCGGTGCTCCGCGTGCTCGGCCACGATGCTGCCGGTCATCACCATCACGTGTATGGCCTGTATATCATGATCATGGAAAACGGTGCCTATTTCCTCGGGGATTGCACTGTCAATGTCGACATGACGGCCACGCAGCTGGCCGAGCTGGCTGAGCTGGCCGCGGAAACCGCCACCTCACTGGGCTGCAACGCACGCGTTGGCATGCTGTCCTTCTCGAACTTTGGCAGCGTGGATCACCCTGAAACCCGCAAGGTTGCCGAGGCCACGCGCCTGTTGCATGAGCGCAACCCGGCACTTGTTGTGGATGGCGAAATGCAGGCTGATACGGCGGTAAATGCGGAAATTTTGGTGCAATATCCATTCAATAAGCTGAAGGGCAGTGCCAATGTGCTGATTTTTCCCACGATGCAGGCAGGCAATATCGCCTACAAGCTGCTGCGTGAGCTGGGAGGCGGGACGGCCATCGGCCCCGTACTGTTGGGCCTGCCACAGCAGGCGCACGTGTTGCAAACCGGGGCCAGTGTGGATGATATCGTAAATATGGCGGCCATCGCCGCAGCCCGGGCCTCTGACTAGGCCGTACTATCCCCGTGGCAGGAATGGCCGGGGATTCAGGTGGCGACCGAAACGGTGTACCTCGTAATGCAGATGTGGCCCGGTTGAGCGGCCGGTTGAGCCGATGCGACCAAGCATCTGGCCAGTAGTGACCTCATCTCCGGCGCGAACGGAAAGTGCCGACAAATGCCCATAACGAGTCAGATAACCGTAACCATGGGCAATTTCCACCATGTAGCCGAAATCTCTGGTCTTGCCGGCAAACACTACGATCCCCGCGCTGGCGGCATAGGCCGGAGCGCCATACCGGTTGGCAATATCCACGCCACGATGCATGGCCTTCTCACCCGTGAACGGATCGGCCCGATAGCCATACGTGGAACTCAGCCAGCCACCCCTGGTTGGCCAGGCGTGCGGCTTTGCGATACTTTCTCCCTGTTTTCTTTCCAGCAGATACTCGATGGCCGCAAGCTGCACATCAACATTGGCCAGACGCGTGCTGAGTGCCTGCACGCTGCGATCCAGCTCCGTTGTCCCCGCAAACCGGGTGGACTGGACAAGCCGAGGACCGCCAAAGGCAGGCAACTCCGCGAAGTTGAACTCCGTCTCATCGAGCGAGGCCACCTCAACGAGGCGCGCCCCTAGCGCATCAAGACGTGTCAGACGCGCCTGCAGGCGCCCGATGCTGCGTGCCAGCACGTCCATGCGTTTGCGATCCGCCTCAATGGGCTTGCTCAGCCTTGCAATTTCCCGCCCGTAGCGTGATGCATCCATGTGATATTTCTGCTGCAGGGCGGCATATTCCCGCTCTAGGTGAAGTGCATCAAAAACGGCATACGTGCCCCAGGCACCAAAGCCAAACAGCGTAATCATCATCACACAGACCAGGCGCAGCAGCCCGGATGAAACGCTGAATCTTCGTACCCGGCCCGATTCCGGCACTAGCATCAAGGAATAACGGCGACTAACCACGCACCTCCCCTCTCATTCTCCTTGCGTTTGCTAACGCCAACAAAAAAAGATGTCAAACCGA
>CAZROR010000114.1:0-4548 GCA_964601765.1 uncultured Zetaproteobacteria bacterium | reverse complement strand
CGCTGATTGGCCTGGGAGACATTATCAGCCCGCAGTATTTTCAGCCGCTGAAGCCGTCACAGATCCCCATGCTCGCCTACCCCAGGGTGAGATTGCCTGGAACCACTGAACCCGAGGCGGCAGTAGCCAGGGCGTTTCTCACCCGGTTGATCGATGCGAATGCCTCGCGCAGCCGCTTTTACCTGGAAATGAGTGCGGACTACATCAAGGCCTTTGATGCACGCATTGATGCGGCCGGTGGTCTCTGGGCGCGTCTGCTGCGGTCGGGGGAGCGTCGTGCCGGGGGTTTTTGCGGGCGATTGGGCGGGGCATTTGTGCATCGGCTCGGGCCGCTGCTGCAGGAGGCGCAGGCCGGGTATGATGTGGAACACGCGCGCTTTCTTGAGGTACAGTATTTTGCCTGGCTGTACGCAGCCCTGAAGGTGAGACCGGCCTGCACGCGCCTTGCCCGGCACATGGTGTTCTGGTGGCTGAGCTGGATGGATGTGTCGAACCTGGATATGACCGAGGCCTATAACAAGCTGGGAATCATCTACACGCTGCGAGGCTTCGACCGGGGCGCAAGGGTGATGTTTCAGCTTGCGCATGCGATGGGCTCGGTGCCAGGTGGTATCAATCTCGGGCGCTGGTTCGAGGTACATGGCCAGCCGGCACGGGCCATGGCTGTATTTGGTGATGTGTTTCGACAAACCGGCTATACGGCAGCGTTTCGTGAATTTCGCCGCCTGCGCCGGCGGGGTATGGCTGGCGGATGACACGGCACATGGTCTGGCTGCTGTGGCTTGGCACGATGCTCGTGCCCTTGCTGGCGCATGCCGGGGATGGACAACAGGAGGGGGCGATGAAGCAGGCGACGTTTGCGGGAGGGTGCTTCTGGTGCATGCAGCATCCGTTTGATGCGCTGGACGGGGTTGTCTCCACGACCGTGGGCTATACCGGCGGCCATCTGCCAAACCTCACCTATGCCCAGGTATCAGCCGGTGGAACGGGCCATGCCGAGGCCATCCGGATTACGTTTGATTCGGCATGCATCAGTTACCGCAAGCTGCTCGATGTGTTCTGGCGGCAGATTGATCCGACCGATGCCGGCAGCCAGTTTGCGGATCGCGGCAGCCAGTACCGCACCGCCATTTTCTATCACAGCGAGGCGCAGCGGCGGGAAGCCGAGGCCTCGAAGGCCGCGCTCGCGCAGTCCGGCCGCTTTTCAGCACCAATCGTCACCGAAATCGTGCCTGCCACCACCTTCTATCCGGCGGATGAGTATCACCAGCACTACTACAGGAAGAATCCCGTCCGCTACAAGTTTTACCGCTATGCCTCGGGCCGGGATGCCTTTTTGCGGTGGGTCTGGGGCGATGAGAAACCGGCCGAGTAGCCTCTATGTGAGCTCCCGGATGTAGTTGTTCCAGATGCGGGTAACGTAATAGATCGGTGCGTGATCATTGAGATAATCGGTCGGGATGGCGTCAAAGGCACCGTCCGTCCAGCTTTCCAGCACATCCGACAGATGCAGGAAGTGCCCTGCCAGCCGGTTTTTCAGCTGGTACCAGGTACTCGGGTTGTCGTGGACATGGCCTGAGCTGTCGATGTATTTCAGCTGGCCGACATGCTGATAGTGCATCGGCGGCGGTACCATCGGCACGATGTCGTTGTTATGTACAAAGCGGAAGGTATTCGGCGTGTAGTCTTGTCTGAATGCCGCGTTGCCGACCCGCGGAGAGCCGTAGGTGTAAACCCCCTGGGCATCGCCATAGCGGTCGGCCGCAAGTGTGGCCAGTGCCGCACCAAGGCTGTGGCCCGTAAACCATATCTTCAGCCTGTTGCCGGCCTGCTGCCGGATAGCATGGAGGTGGGCGGCCATATCACCCCAGACCTTGTCCAGCGCTGCTTCGAAGCCCGCATGGACGCGGCCGCCTTCCACCGACTGTACCTGCCAGAATTTCAGGTCCGTGATGATATCCTGTGGCTCGCGGACTTCCGTGCCGCGAAAGCAGACGATGGCACAGGCATCGTTACTGGCGATGAAGCCCTGTGTGGCCTCGTTCTCGAAAAAGCCGGTGTGGCTGAACCCTGCGAAGTCGAGCTGTGCGCTGACAAATGCCCGGTCACGCACATAGACGAGCATGGACGCCTCGGCAAGCCACCAGGCATTGACCATCTGAAATCCGCTTGCATTCACGCGAAACGGATGTGCGGCTGCCTGTGCGAAGTATGCATAGGCGGTATTCGGGGCAAACAGGCTGCTGAACGAAAGGTCGGTAGGCATGGCTTTTGGCTGTGGTGGCGTCATGATCGTCTCCTTCATGCTGGGGGATGGCGGAACACAGGGCTCTTCGGAATCCCTGAACAAGTCCCGCATGACCGCGGTTATGCGGCGCAGATACCGTACCGAGGCAGGATGTCGTGAATGATGGCAAAGCGGTGCGCCTGGATGGCATCGTGGAAGAGTTTCCAGTCGCTGGTGAGAAACTCCGGTCGATATGGAAATACCTCGTCCCCGGTATCACTTGCCCGGCGCGTACCCAGGGCCTTTTCCTTCCAGGAGCCCTGACCCTTGCCGCGCGTGGTTCCCCGACCGGGGTAGGTGATGGTTTCAGCGCCAAAGCTGAAGTGGCCGTCGGCTATGCGCTGCATCCATGCACCATGCCTGTCATCGCCGCTGTTATCTCGTATGTCACGGAGCAGCCCCTCAATTTTTTCCTTGTCACCGGCAGGCAGGCCGTCTACAGCGGCTTCCGCATCGCCGAGCCGGAAACGGCGCATGGCCTTGCACATTGCATCGGCAGCCTCGATGAAGTCTTGGGTGTTGTTCCGCTCAGTGACACGGCCATTGTGGTTCCTGTAGCGCCACTTTAGCCACGGCCGGTCGGGATAGGACAGTACCGCGCCGTGGCCCAGCGGCATGGCATCACCAACGAATTTTCCAGCCGCCTGGTCGAATTTATCGCCAAAATAATCCCTAAGCCTGGCGAACAGGCCGGCATCCGGCTCATCTGCGTCATCCAGGGTGCGGATATCGTTAACCTTGTGGTTGACACCCGCAAAGCCCTGATGCGCCCAGGTGTCGGCATAGACGTGCATGGTCACGCCAAGGCGGTGCAGGCCATAGGCAGCATCCGCATCCTCGATACAGGCGCGTACCATATCCTGTGCCACCGGACTGTTCGGTCGGCAGATAATTTTTTCGATAAAGCTGCCATCCGGGTTCCGGCCGGCTTCAAGGCCGCCATTACCCGGCAGGAAATGGAAGGGCAGCCAGACGTGGTGATTGGCAAGCGCATCGAAGTTGCGGTAGTCCAGCATGCGGTGGGCCGAGCTGATGCGGCTGTACATGGCATTATTGTCGAAACGGATGAGACCCGAATTGGTGGCATCGTCCACATACTGGGCACAATAGGCAATGGTGTCCGCCTTGGCCTGATCGAAACCGGCCAGGCGGGCAACGACGTAGGTGACGGCATGGTGGAAATCGATTTGCATGGTGCCTCCCCGGAAAATCAATGAGGCCCCCAGTGTAATGCATGGCGATTTGGGATGTATAGTCAGAAAACCGAAGGAAAGCGGGGAGTTGACGTATACGCTGCCGGGCGCATGATTAAGCTGCCTGGGCAGATTCCCGGGCAGGGGGACGAGGGAGGAACCATGAAACGCATTTTGTTCACAAGCATACTGGCAGTGCTTTTTGCAGTTTCCGTGGCTGGCAGCCAGGCCATGGCTGCGGAGGCGCTGCTGAAGTGGAGCACGGATAGCGAGGCTGAGGCTGATGCCATCCAGAGCGAGTTTGACGGCAGGCACGACTACAATGCCCTGATGGCCAGAAAGTTGGCTGATGCGGTGCTGGATGAACTTGGCCAGCATGATCTGGTGGCAGCACGCCAGTTTCTCATCCTGGCCAAGGAGCATGCGGCCAAGGCGAGGGGGGCGCAATGAACATGATGCGTTTTGCCTTCCTGATGTGTGTGCTTGTTTTGTCCGCCTGTAGCCCCAGGGCATGGCAGCCGATAGATACCAGCTTTGACAGGCTGGGTGCTGCCAGCGCTGCCATTGACCGCGCCCGTGCTGCTGGCGCCGAGCTCTGCGCCCCTGACGCAATGTCCGATGCGCAGACCGCATTTTATTATGCGGCACATGAGTTGTCTGAGGGCCAGGTCCACCCGGAAGAGACATCGGGCCTGATTGCAACAGCCGAAAAACGGGCGAGCGATGCCTACCACCAGTCAACACAAAGCTGCCAGGTGGCGACTGTCTATTTCGACTATAACAGTGACCAGCTGACATCCAGGGCAACATCCACGCTCAATGGTGTGGCCGGAGTGTTGAACGGAAAGGCAGTTCGTATTCAATTGGCCGGTCATACGGACAACCGCGGCAGTGATGCATTTAATCTGGACCTGTCGAAACGCCGGGCCGTGACCGTCAAGCGCTATCTGTCCTCGCATGGCGTGCGCGCTGGTCAGATGGCGATCAAGGCCTATGGCGAGTCCCGGCCGGCAGCCAGCAACAGGACGGAAGCGGGCCGGGCCAAAAACCGCCGTGTGGAGATTTGGC
>CAZROR010000113.1:0-4697 GCA_964601765.1 uncultured Zetaproteobacteria bacterium | reverse complement strand
TTACGGAGGAGCACGGTGAGGTGTGCCCTGCGGGCTGGAACAGGGGCAAGAAGGGGATGGAGCCTTCTCCCGAGGGCGTGGCCGCCTACCTCGCCGAAGAAGCGGAGACACTTTAGATGCAGTCGTACCGCCTTTGTGCCCTCTGGGCCCCGCTTTTGCTGGCGTTGACGGGCTTTATGGCTCCTGCCATCGCAGATGATGATCTGGCCGACTGGCGGCTCCCGTCCGTTCCGGTGCCAGCCGATAATCCGCAGACCAGGGCGAAAATCGAGCTTGGACACAAGCTTGCGTTTGACACACGGCTGTCGAAGAACAACTCCATCAGCTGTGCCGGGTGCCACCTTCCCTTCGCCGGTGGCGGTGGTCATACACCGCGTGCCTTTGGCCATGGCGGTGAGCTGGGACGGTGGACACCCTCCTGGGTAAATGCCGTCTACTACACCTCACTGTTCTGGGATGGCCGTGCTGCCTCGCTTGAGGAACAGACAGGTGCGCTTCCCGGCCATATGGGGCCGATTTCCGCACCGGGCGAGATGGGCGGAGATGTCGATGCTATTGTTAAAAAGCTGAATGCCATTCCAGCCTACAAAAAGGCCTTTCGGAAGGCATTCGGCGAAGGCGCAACACGCCGGAATATTGCCAGGGCTATTGCGGCGTTTGAGCGCACACTCATTGCCCGCGAATCGCCGTTCCAGCGCTATGTGCGAGGCGATAAAAAGACGCTTACCGCTGCCGCAAAACGAGGCTTTGCGCTGTTTCGCGGCAAGGCGCGGTGTGTTATCTGCCACACGCCACCACTGATGACGGACAATGCCTTCCACAATATTGGTGTGCCTCAGGTGGGGCCCTTGAAGGTGGATACCGGGCGCTATGCCATCACCCATGAGGAAGAGGACAGGGGCGCATTCAGAACACCTACACTGTATAACGCGGCATCCTTCCTGTTCTTCATGCATGATGGTGCCTTTTCCTCGTTGGCGCAGGTGATTGACCACTACGACAGGGGCGGTAATCCGAAGAGTGCACAGCAGGATGAGCTGCTCGAGCCGCTGCATCTGACGAAGAGGGAAAAGGCTGATCTTGCAGCCTTTATTGAGAGCCTCACGGACCCACGCCTGAACCGCATTCGGCGGCCGTCTCTGCCCTGATGCCCGTATCTTCAGGCGCTGCCCGACACTGTTACCGGGCAGCGCCTGCTGCATCTGTTGCAAGCGATAAGAACCCTGATCGGCCGTTATACATAGCCATGCATCATCTGGGGTTGCCTGCGCGTGCCAGCACGCTATCGTGCGCCGCCACCGGAACTGGAGAGGGGACATGAAACAACGGATCAAAGCCATCTTTATTGCGCTCATCATGGCAGTGCCGACCTCAGCCCTGGCCGCGGGCGAGCACTACATCGGGGTGGGGCTTGGAGCCCTGAACCTGGGAAACGGCGTGAATAAAAAGCTGGCCTTTGGCGGCTATCTCCAGATCGGCCACCATTTCAGTGAATACTTTGGCGCTGAGGTGCGACTCGGTGCAACAACGAGCAATACCGCAGACTCACCATTGTCTGGCAAGCAGCGCATGGATTTTGTCGCCCACTACCTGAAGCCACAATATCCGTTTACGGAAGCACTGACGGGATACGCCCTGATCGGCTTTGCCGTTGTGCACAGCACCTACCAGGCACCGGGACAGGCGAAGCAAAGCAAGAACCGGATCGGCTATGCCTATGGCCTTGGCCTGGATTACCAGCTGAACGATGACTACTCAGCCGGCATCGAATGGTCGCACATGCTGGGCAAGCCGAAGAATACCTCGGCCACGATTGCCACGGATTTCAAGGGCCTGGAGGCCAGCGCCTTCACAGCTGCCGTTCGCTACCACTTCTAGGGTTTCTACCGGTTGGTGGCCAGCCAGCCCTCAACCAGCTCGCGCATTTCGGCCAGTCGCGTCTCGTTGGGCGCCTCAAAGCGAAGAACCAGGCTGGGTTGTGTGTTGGATGCGCGCAACAGTGCCCAGCCGTCGTCGAACTTCAGGCGCATGCCATCCACATCGATGATATCGTAGCCAAGCCCTGCAAAGTGGGCCTTGGCCTCCTCAACCAGGTCAAATTTCCGCTCATCACTGCAATCGACGCGTATCTCCGGCGTGGATACGGCGTGGGGTACGTCAGCCAGCAGTGCTGACATCGGCTCTGCCTGTTCTGTCAGCACCTGCATGATTCTTGCGCCGGCATAGATGGCGTCATCGAAGCCATAATAGCGGTCAGCGAAGAACATGTGTCCACTCATTTCCCCGGCCAGCAGTGCCCCTGTTTCCCGCATCTTGGCCTTGATGGGGGAATGCCCCGTGCGCCACATGATGCCACACCCGCCATGGGCGGCGATGTCGTCATACATGTGCTGGGAGCATTTGACCTCGGAGATAATCGTGCTGCCGGGCCGCTCCCTGAGCAGGTGCCGGGCAAGCAGCAGCAAGAGCATGTCTCCCCAGATGATCCGGCCGTTTTCGTCCACGACACCAATGCGATCGCCATCACCGTCAAAGGCAATGCCAAGGTCTGCGCCATGGCTACGTACTGTCTCGGCGATATCCCGCATGTTGGCTTCAACCGTGGGGTCGGGGTGGTGATTCGGAAAAGTTCCATCCGGCTCGCAGAACAGCTCAATGACCTCGCATCCCAGCCGGCGGTACAGGGGAGAGGCGATAATGCCAGCCGGCCCGTTACCGGCATCGATGACGACCTTCAGCTTCCGTGGCAGCCTGATGTCTTCCGCAACGAAGTCCTCGTAGGCAGCTCGAATGTCGAGTACCCTTGTTCTGCCTTTTTTTCGCCTGCCCACATGAGCGGGATGCTGGATGCGTTCCCTAATGGTCAGGATATCGTCACCGTACAGGCTGTCTTTGCCACGCATCATCTTGAATCCATTGTATTCGCCGGGATTGTGGCTTGCCGTCACCATGATGCAGCCGGCGGTGTGCTCACGAAACACGGTGAAGTAGGCAAGGGGTGTAGGCACCATACCAATGTCCAGCACGTCACGGCCACTTTGCATGAGCCCGTCCATCACAGCCTGCTGCAGCGCTGGCCCCGAGAGCCGCACATCACGGCCGACCACCACGGGGTCAGATGCATTGGGCGGGAGCAGCGAAGCGAAGGCTACCCCAAGTCGCTCGGCAAGCGTCTCCGTGATTTCACTGCCGGCGATGCCGCGAATGTCATATTCCCGGAAGCAGTGGTGGGGGAAGGAGCTCATGTGCTGTTCACCTCGCTGTCGGACTTGCTGATTTTGCAGACTGTGTAGTTGGGGCCGGCCTTCAGAATTTCGTCGATACGGATGGGGGCTCTTCCATCCGTATCCAGCAGTACAAAATGTATTCCTGTTTGGAGCCGGCTGACTGGGAAAATGGCTGTATTTTCCGGGTTGCTGGGGATGAGCACCGGAATAACCCGGCGCATGGGGTTGCCACCTGCCGTGATACATTTCCTTGCCGTTGCCCCAAGCCGAAAGAATTCGATACCAAGCCGGTATTTTCCATCTGTCTCGGAGCGGCGCCAGCGCAAAAAGCCAAGGCTTGGGTAGCTGCTGTCGGCAGACCAGCGGATGCCGACAAGTGCTCCGACATCACCGGTCACGGTATCTTCACTCACACACTCCAGGCCCATGCCACCTTCATGTATGTCGGTGATGGACCAGAGAACAGCCTGGCGGTGCTGTGGCCGGATGTCGGATTGCCACGCAGCGATGGCATCACTGGCATTCCACTCAAGCCAAATCTGGGGGGCAGCCAGCACTTGCCTCGTACCGTGCCGGCGTGGCAGGCCCAGCGAATCCAGAATACACTGGACACTGGCAAGTGCCGTGGCCTGATCGCGCGTTTGAGCCCCCTCGACCTGGTACAGCTGCTGATTGTCCCGATCCAGAAGCAGTTTGTACTGCTGGCGAATTTGACGGGCCTTTTTCAGCAAGGGCTGGATAGGGATGACCCAGGCGGGATGGGAGAAATCTTCCGGGAGGCGAGAGACTACCGTTGGTGGAGATGCGGGCCTGTTCAGGTTGCTGACCAGGAATGTTGTCCCGGCAAGTGCCGGCAGCTTTTCCCGGGCATCGAAGCAGTACACCTCCAGCCCCTCCGTTAGTGTGTGCACGTCCTGCCAGAGCTGCTCCTGCACATGCCTCGTCTGGCCGAAAAAGTCGATTTTGCGAATCAGCTCATGTCGACAGATGGCATCCTTCAATAATTGCGTCTCGGCTTCACATGCTGCTGTGGCCAGCGTATCGATGCCTGTGCGCGACAGATGCAGAACACGGTTGATGACGTTGACATCCAGGACTTTGTAGCCAAGCAGGCAGTGGCGGTAAAAGCGAATCGCCTGATTTACGGCGTGTGCAATAATCTGGATGCGGAAGCGAGCGTATTTTTCTCCCGGCAGCTGAGTCAGGGCGTGCTGATAGGTGGCGAGCATAGCAAGCATGATTTTGGCATCACCTGTTTTGCTGGCTGGCGCCAGCTCGTCGAGGGCCTGCAACCGAAACCCGAGCGGTAGGCGGGGGTAGACATTCATACCGATCAAAAAACCTTTGACGTGTCGCCGTACATCAGCGCCACCTTTTTTTTCTCCGCTGGCAATCCATGCATGCAGGCGGGAGGCGGCATGATCGAGTTGCTGGATCAGTGCCGTATTCAGTTGCCGGTTGTCGCCTAGC
>CAZROR010000112.1:0-4708 GCA_964601765.1 uncultured Zetaproteobacteria bacterium | reverse complement strand
TCCATCCATTCGGGGCAGCGGCGACTGCGCCGGAATTAGCGTGAACAGGCCCTAGTAATCAGCAAGCTCCGCTGCAGAAAGCCAAACGCCTTCCAGCAGCCCTGCATCCACACAGGTCAGCTGCTGGTAGCCCCAGCGCTGCATCACGGCTTCGGTAATTGCGAGCCCGGCGATAATCAGGTCCTCACGTCCACGTTCCAGAGGTAGCAGGTTGCCGCGTTCGGTATGTGTCATGGCCAGCAGACGCTGTCGTAGTCCCAGGAAATCGTGCCACGGGATGACATGGTTATTCACCCTTTCCACATCATATGGAAACAGGTCCATGTGGATGGCCGCCAGTGTGGTTATGGTACCGGCCGTGCCCACGAGCGATGCTGGTGGAGCGGTGTCTTTCCACCCCGCTTCGACTGCGTCCAGGTGTGCGTGAGCCTCAGCCATCATGGCCTGGTAGCTGTGCCATGCGGGTGGGTCGGTTGTCAGGTGCGCCTCAATCAGCCGTACGACACCAAGTCTGCGGCTGGCTTCATCCAGAATGTCCTTATTCCTTGCCCGGATAAATTCCGTGCTGCCGCCGCCGATATCAAAAAGTAGCATGTGATGGCGGGTTTCCGGCCGGAGGACTGCGGCGGCACCGGCAAGGCTCAGCCTGGCTTCTGTTTTTCCATCAATAATGCGCGGCCGGATACCGGTTACTTTTTTGCAGCGTTGGATGAAATCACTTCCATTGGATGCTTCACGTACAGCGGCTGTAGCCACGGCGCAGACGCGTTCAGGTGTGAGCCCGTGACTGCGCAACACGCGGGAAAACTCAGCCATGGCTTCCAGCGCGCGCGCCATGCCGGCCTCAGTGAGCCTGTTGGCTGCATGTAGCCCTTGGCCAAGCCTTGTGATCTTTTGTACATGCTCGATGCCGTGCCAGGGTACACCTGCTTTCGGGGATGCCGGTGCGGCAATAAGCATCCTGATGGTGTTGGAGCCGATATCAATAGCGGCCCTGATTCCCGTCATGATGCGTACGTGCGGGCCAGCTCCACGTAATGATGTGCAGACATATCGAGGAAGACGGTTTCCTCTTCACTCAGCGGCCGCTTTTCACGGGCGGGAATACCAGCGTAGAGGTAGCCGCTGCGCAGCACCTTGCCCTCAGGCACCAGTGCTCCGGCAGCGATCAGGCATCCTGACTCGATAACGGCCCGATCCATAATGATGGCGCCCATCCCTATCAGGCACCGGTCCTGGATTTCACAGCCATGCAGGATAACGCGGTGCCCAACCGTTACGTCATCGCCAACGAGACATGGTGATATGCCCTGGCTCGTGTGTAGTACACAATGGTCCTGGATATTGCTCCGGCAGCCAATGACAATGTCGTGGACATCACCACGTAATACACTCTGGTGCCAGACGCTGGCATCTTTTCCGATGCTTACCCGCCCAATCACCTCGGCTGAATCAGCGATGAAGGCGGCTTCGTCAATACGGGGCCTCCAGTGCAGATATGGTGCAATCACCCTGCCTGGACAGCCTTGGTGTCAGAGGCAACGGTGACAGGTGCTGTCGCTGACTTGGCCTTGGCAGTGTCAGTCATGCGATTGCAACGCCCGTTGATGGAAGCCCCTTCCACCAGGGTCATGACCTTGTATTCCACATCACCTGTCAGTTGTCCCGACGCGCCGATTTGCAGCGCCTCTCTGGCTCGCACATTGCCTTTGATGGCACCGTGAAGGATGAGTTTGGGAACATCTACATCACCGATAATTCGGGCACTTTCACTCACGATGAGAGTGCCGTCTTTCGCTGAGCGCACATTGCCTTCAAACTTTCCGTCGATACGTACGACGCCGTCAAAGCTCAGCTCCCCCTTGAAGGAGGAAAGTTCACCAATCAGCGTATCGATATGCTGATTTTCACTCCCGGACGTTGTGGTTCTGCCAAGCTTCATGTTCTTTCTCCCTCAATCGGAATCTCAATCTCTTCCCGAATCACACCTTTCCGGTTCAGGCGCGACACAAGAATCCTGTTCGGTATCCAGTCCCGAGTCCATGCCAAGTTGCCACGCAGGAAGGTATGGGTTTCCATCTGGTAAGGCAACTCGCTTGCCTTTTTTCCAAGGGGCAGAACGAATGCCTGCCCATTCGGGCCACGCGCGGTCAGCCGTATGCTGCCGCTGACCCGGCGTGGGAAGCTCCCGCCCTTCACCAAAACAAGACGGAAGGTCAGCCTTTCTCCCTTTTGCCAGTTTGCTTCGGCCTTCAGGATGTGGATACCGGCTGTTTTCTGTGCCGCAAGGATACTTTCAAACATCTGCAGGCGCTGCTTCAGTTGCTCAGCCTGTTTATGCTGCGAGCGCATGTCTTTCTTCAGGCTTTCAATTTGTGATTGTCTGAGCACAAGCTCCGAGCTTGCTTCAGCAAGCTGGTTCTCATATCGCCGGAT
The DNA here is from genome assembly GCA_964601765.1 of uncultured Zetaproteobacteria bacterium. Taxonomy (GTDB): domain Bacteria; phylum Pseudomonadota; class Zetaproteobacteria; order Mariprofundales; family Mariprofundaceae; genus SZUA-181. The sequence continues at coordinate 2,272 of CAZROR010000112.1, read as the reverse complement.
TTGCATCCGTTGGGCAAGCTGCATCCGTATCTCTTTATCAGCAAGGCGGAAATAATCATGCGACGATATAATGTAGCCCCCCCACACTCCCAGTGCGGCCACCAGCAGGATGATAGTGATGACTGTCACCAGCCGAAGGTGGAAGCGGTAGGGCCGGCCTGTGGCAGCTGTATCCATGATCATGATCTGGCGGGGCTGGAAAAGCAGTTCAGCAAGCCGTGTCGGCATGGAGCGCTTCACGGCCAGGCGGCAATAGCGTCCAGGCCCAGGGATTCATCCCAGCCAAGCATGACATTGGCATTCTGTACAGCCTGGCCAGCCGCCCCCTTGAGCAGGTTGTCCAGGCAGCTGACGACGACGGCATCGGTTTTGCTGAGAACCGAAATGCCGATATCGCAGCGGTTGCTGCCGCATACATCGGCGGTCTGGGGGAGCCGGCCTGCCGGGAGCACGCGTATAAAGGTCTCACCGTCAAAGTGGGTACTCAGGATGCCGTGCCATGAGCCTGTGTCGGCGCCACTCAGGTGGAGCGTGGCGAGCATGCCTCTTGTCATGGGCAGGATGTGCGGGACAAACCTGATGGCTGCCACTGTACCGCTGAAGACTTGCGCCCATTCCTCCATTTCCCACGTATGCCGGTGCCGGGGAAGGCCATAGGCGCGGACGTTTTCATTGATCTCACAGTAAAGCAGCTCTGCCTTTGCTGCACGCCCGGCACCGGAGGCCCCGGATTTTGCATCCACGATAATGCAGCCGGGCGCAACAGCTTCTGCCTTTAACAAGGGGACGAGTGGTAGCAACGTGGCGGTGGGATAACATCCCGGATTGGCAACAAGCTGTGCATGCCGGAGCTTGTCACGTGCAAACTCCGTCAGTCCGAATACAGCATGATGCAGTAGCTCCGGACAAGGATGGGGAAGGCCATAGGCAGCTGCATAGGTCTCCTTGTTCTGATGCCGGAAGTCTGCCGACAGGTCCACAACCTTTTTCCCCGCATCCAGCGCCTGTTGCACGCATGTGGCAGCGGCGCCATGTGGCAGTGCCGTGAAAATAAGGTCAATGTCAGCAGGTACAGCGTCATCAATGGGTGCCAGTTCCATGGCTGCGAGTTCGCCAGTAAGCCCCGGCAGCACGTTGCCGGCTATCTTTCCGGCCTGGCTGTGGGCGGCAAGGTGCCGGATGGCAAGCTTCGGGTGCCTGTGTACAAGCCGAACCAACTCCGCACCGGTGTAGCCTGTCGCCCCCAGGATAGCAACGTTAACGTTCATGGCAGCAGCATGTTACGCATCCATGGTATGCCGTAAACAAAAAAGCGGAGGAAGGGGCACCTTCCTCTGCTTGTCAGATTTTAAGGCTGTTAGCGCTTGGAGTACTGCGGTGCCTTGCGGGCCTTGTGCAGGCCATACTTCTTGCGCTCCACCTTGCGCGCATCGCGCCTGAGGAAGCCCGCCTGCTTGAGTTGGGGACGCAGCCCCGCATCATAGGCGAGCAGGGCGCGTGACAGGCCATGCCGGATGGCACCTGCCTGGCCCCGGACACCACCGCCGCTGACCTTGACGCGCACGTCAATACGTTCGTCCAGCTGGGTAAGGCGCAGAGGAGAAAAGGCCTCCTGACGAATCAGCTCGACCGGGAAAAAGTCCGATGCCTCCCGGCCATTGATGGATAACCGACCACTGCCCGGGCGGATAATGACACGGGCCACGCTGCGTTTGCGACGACCGGTTCCACGATACTGCTGCGTTTCTGCCATGTGTGATGCCTCTTCAGTCGATACTCAAGGGCTTCGGTTGCTGGGCAGCATGTGGATGCTGATCCCCGGCGTAGACCTTGAGCTTGGTGAACATTTTCCGTCCCAGCGGGTTTTTCGGGAGCATGCCCCGGATAGCGGCCTCAATGATACGCTCCGGATGCTGCTCGCGCATATCTTTCAGGGATGTGGTTTTCAGGCCACCGGGATAGCCCGTATGATGGTGATATACTTTCTGCTCTTCCTTGCGACCAGTCAGACGCACCTTTTCCGCATTGACGATGATGACGTGATCACCGCAATCGGCGTGTGGCGTATACTGCGGCCGGTGTTTACCACGAAGAATGCCTGCCGCCCTGGTCGCAAGGCGGCCAAGGGCGGCGTCGTTGGCGTCAATGACATACCATTCGCGTTTGATATCACCGGGACGGACAGTCCAAGTACGCATGCGTTTATCTCCAGAAACCCGTTTGAATCGAAAGGCGGCGCAGTATAAGCGGGCCTCGTTTCAAGTCAAACATT
>CAZROR010000111.1:0-4816 GCA_964601765.1 uncultured Zetaproteobacteria bacterium | reverse complement strand
GCAAGGCGGCTTTTTGTGATCCTGTCCTGCATGACATCGATGGCGCCTGTCATGACCTCGAACATGCCTGGTGTGCGTATCCTGTGCCCATTTTCCGCCAGCATTGAACGCACACGCTTGCGTATGGGCGCCAGCCCGTCCGCAATCCGTTGAAACATATCGCTTTCCGGCAGCGCAAGAGCGAGGCGGGTTTCAAGACCCGCCGAGCGTGCACGCCGCCCGGCAAGCTCGCTGTTCAGGTTGACGCCAATGACGATATCCGCCCCCAATGCTCGGCACATCGAAACGGGTACCGGATTGACGAGTCCGCCATCCACAAGCCAGCGTCCATGCTGGTAGCTGGGGGTGAACAGGCCGGGCAGGGCGATAGAGGCGCGTACGGCATCGAGCAGTGACCCTGTCCTGAACCAGAATTCACGACCTGCTTCCAGGTCAGTTGCCACGGCACCAAATATCGTGGAGAGCGCTTCAACTTCCACGTCATCCACATACTGCATGAACGAACTCATCAGACGTTCGCCCTGAATCAGGCCGCCGCTGCGCAATCCGAAGTCCATCAGCTTCAGAATCTCCTTGACGGTGAGTCCCCGAACCCACGTTTCCAGCCTGCCCAGACGGCCACAGGCGAGCGAGGCTCCCACGAGTGCGCCGATGGAACTGCCGCATATGATGTCGGGCTGGATATTGCGCCGGGCGAGTGCCCGAATGACCCCGATATGTGACCAGCCACGTGCGGAGCCGCTGCCCAGCGCCAGCCCGATTTTTCGGCTCATCAGTACCAGACTCCGAGCCAGTGCCGACGGCGTGGGCTGTCGATGGTATCCAGCGCCTCCGGTATGTCGATCCACTCGACACGATGTGCCGGCATAGAAGCCGCTGTGGCAAGCTCATGCAAGCGCTGGATGCGCTCTTCTGTTGCCGGGTGTGTGCGCAGCAGCGACGGGCCTGTGCTTTCCCGTCCGGGGAACAGGAGGCGTTGCCACCAGGGGGCTACAGGCTCGATTTTAGCAAGTGCACTGGCCAGGCCGAGTGGATCACCGGTCAGTCGTGCCGCATCAAGGTCAGCATCGAATTCACGCGAGCGGGACAGCGCCATTTGCATCAGGGCCGAGATGCCCGGGGCAAAAAACAGCAGCAGTACGGCAAGCCAGGGCAGCTTGGCGCCACCAAACAGAAACAGGGGCAGGAAGGCAAGCAGCATGATTTTGCCGGCAAGCGCCAGTGCCGCCGTCATGCGGCTGAGCATGTCTGCAAGCATCATCACGCCGAGATCTCCATTACGAATGTGGCTGATCTCATGAGCCAGCACGCCGGTCAACTCCCGGCGGTTCAGGCCGCGAAGCAGACCGTCGGTGACAGCAATCAGCGCCTCACCCTGTTCCTGCATGGCAAAGGCATTCATGCCCGCACTAGGCACGTAGAACAGCAGCGGCGCACTGGCAAGGCCGGCTGCGCGCGCAAGCTGTGCCGTAATGTCATGCAGTGCAGGCATACTTTCGTAGGGAAGCGGGGAGGCGCGGTATAGCCGCAATGTCAGCCACGGTGAGGCCCTTGGGGTGAAGAGGGTCACGAGTACGCTGACAGCAACCATCATGAGCATGCCCTCAACGCCGAGCAGGGCTGCGCCCAGCAGTGCGAAGAGCAGCATCATGCCACCCAGGAGCAGGATGGAGTGCAACACATTGCGCAACTTGTGTTCGGCATGCACGGCAGCCATTCACTGATCCTACCAGCCTATCTGCCAGAGGAAAATCTACTCTATGGATGATGGGGGGCGTGAAGACGGATGTGCTCTGCCGACGTTTCGCGTAGTCTTTGCGTATGCGTTTCAGGCTGGCCGGGGATTTCACGCCGCAGGGTGACCAGCCGCAGGCCATTGCCGCGCTTTGCGATGGGATTCGGGCAGGCGCGCGTCACCAGACGCTGCTTGGCGTCACAGGCTCTGGCAAGACATATACGATTGCCTGCGTCATTGAACAGGTACAGAAGCCAACGCTGATCATGGCGCCAAACAAGACACTAGCCGCCCAGCTTTATGGCGAGTTCAAGCAGTTCTTCCCGGAAAACGCCGTGGAGTATTTCGTATCATACTACGATTATTATCAACCCGAGGCTTATGTGCCGTCCTCGGATACCTATATCGAGAAAGACAGCTCCATCAATGAGCATATTGACCGGATGAGACACTCGGCCACGCGTGCCCTGCTGGAGCGCGAGGACGTGATTATCGTGGCCTCGGTATCCTGCATCTATGGCCTTGGCAGCCCTGAGGCCTATGCCAACATGCTGCAGTACTTCGAGGTTGGCAGGACACAGGATCAACGTGCCGCCGTCAATAAGCTTGTTGAGCTGCAATACGAACGCAATGACACGGATTTTCATCGTGGGTGCTTCCGCGTGAGAGGCGATGTGCTCGAAATATTCCCGGCTGATACTGATGACAGCGCCATACGCATCGAGTTTTTTGGAGATGATGTCGATGCCATCAGCCGCTTTGATCCGCTGACAGGCAGGCGCATCGAGGCATTACATAAATATACCGTATTTCCGAAGTCCCATTACGTCACGCCGCGTGCGCAGCTTTTGCATGCCATGGATGCCATTCGGGCTGAGCTGGCCGAGCGCTTGGAAGAGCTGCGCGTGGCAGGCAAGCTCGTCGAGGCCCAGCGCCTGGAGCAACGCACAATGTTCGATTTGGAGATGATTCAGGAGATCGGCTACTGCACGGGGATTGAGAACTATTCGCGGCATCTCACCGGGCGCGCGCCGGGAGAGCCGCCGCCCACACTGCTGGACTATCTGCCGAATAACGCCTTGGTTGTTATCGACGAGTCACATGTCACCGTGCCGCAGATAGGTGGTATGTTTAAGGGGGATCGCTCGCGCAAGCAGACACTTGTCGATTTCGGTTTTCGGCTGCCCTCGGCCCTCGACAACCGGCCGCTGCAGTTTCACGAGTTCGAGTCGATGGTGCCACAGTGCATCTATGTATCGGCCACGCCAGGACCATACGAGCTGAAGTGTTGCGAAGGCGTGGTTGTGGAGCAGGTGATCCGGCCGACCGGGCTTGTTGACCCCGAGGTCGAAGTACGTCCTGCGCTCTCACAGGTCGACGACTTTGTCAGCGAGGCAAATGCAGTAGTGGAAAAAGGCTACCGCGTGCTGGCGACATGCCTGACTAAGCGCATGGCCGAGGATCTGAGTGAATATCTGAACGATATCGACATGCGCGTGCGCTACCTGCACTCGGATATCGATACCGTGGAGCGCATGGAAATCCTACGTGACCTACGTCTCGGGACCTTTGATGTTCTTATCGGCATCAATCTGCTGCGCGAGGGGCTGGATCTGCCCGAAGTAGCGCTTGTGGCCATCTTCGATGCCGACAAGGAAGGCTTTCTGCGCAGCGAACGTTCACTGATCCAGACCATCGGGCGTGCTGCCCGTAACGTTGAAGGCCGTGTCATCCTCTATGCAGACACGGTGACGGGCTCCATGCAGGCGGCCCTGAGCGAAACAGAGCGCAGGCGCAGCAAGCAGCTTGCCTATAATGAGGTGCATGGTATCACCCCGGAAACGGTGAAGAAGGAAATTCAGGATGTGCTTGGCTCGATTTACGACATGGATTACGCACGAATTCCCGAGGTCGCCGAGCCTGAGGTGCTAACGGATACCATGCGTCTAAGGCGTATGCGCGAAGTCGAGCAGCTGATGTTTGAGGCTGCCGCGGATCTGCGTTTTGAGGATGCGGCGCGCTACCGCGATGAGCTCCACAAGCTGAAGGAGGGTGCCTGACCGGGGTTGTCCACAGTTGCTGTGGATAAGCTGCAGGCACACGCCCGAAAATGGCTTGCTTTTCAGGTTACGACAGAACCTCTCCCTGAAAGCATATTTATTAGGCATATACATATAACTCATATATTACAGCAGGTTAACGATGCATATGCATGCTCAGGATAGGGCGCAAGGCGCATGCTGCAGGATATTTCTGAACCCCTTGAAAGGACTGCATGTTGTCCCCATATACATGGTGCGGGGCAATACGGGCCCCGACAAACCAAGGTTAAAGGAGGGTAAATATGACACTAGCACGTTGGTCTCCCTGGCGGGAGCTGGAAGAAATGCAAAGAGGCCTGTCGCGCATCCTGGACGACGCTGCGTTTGGTATTGAGACGGGCAGCTGGGCGCCTGCCGTGGACATCCGTGAGACTGATGATGTCCTGCTGGTGCAGGTCGAGCTTCCCGGCATCGACAAGAAGGATGTCCGCGTGGAGGTCAAAGATGGTGTGCTGAGCATCTCCGGCGAGCGCAAGTATGAAAAAGATGTGAAGGAAGAGAATGTCCATCGCATCGAACGCTCGTATGGACGGTTCACGCGCAGCTTCTCCCTGTCGCCCAACATCGATACCGAGCATGTGGATGCAACGATGAAGAACGGCGTTCTGGAGATCAGGCTGCCGAAGGTTGAAAGTGCCAAACCGAAGGCGATTACTGTCCACTGAGACAGGCTGTTGAAAATGACAGGGGCCGCGTGAAGCGGCCCCTGTCATTTTTTGTCTGGTTCGTTGCCGGGCGAAGCCTTTTGCTTCTGGCGTCGCGAAAGATTTTTCTCTTCGCGGCTAAATACATAGCGCCCGGCAAGAACGCACCCTTTCATCCCGGGATCGCACTTGCGACCGGCCACGTGCCGGCAAACGCCGGTGTCGTTATATGGGCATCCCCAGCCACCACTCATGTCAGTCTCCACATGATCCTGGCTCCTAATTATACACACTGGCGGGCGGGAGTCGCGGCAGAGCTGGCACAGGGCTGGAAA
>CAZROR010000110.1:0-4894 GCA_964601765.1 uncultured Zetaproteobacteria bacterium | reverse complement strand
CGTTCGAGCAGCTGTTCATTGTGGCCAGCGTGTCCGCCTGCGATGGCGAGGCGGTACGCGTCCGTGCCGCCGATGGTGTCAAGTGCCCGCGCTGCTGGAACGTGGGCACCCCGGCGCAGCCGGAGCATGAGATTCACAATGAACTGTGTCCGCGCTGTTTTGAGGTGATCACCGCCTGACCAGCTGTATTTTGGCGCACACGAATGAGCATTTGTTTGCATTCTGTCATAAAAATAAGCTAAAGTTCCTGTATATCGGACATATAGGGAAAGGGGCTGGAGACTATTGGCTCACCCAACAGGAGGCTTTCCCATGTTAATTGACCGTAGCCGCCAAAAGATGATCCATGCGATCATCTATTTTACTGAAAATACAAAACAATGCGGTAAGACCAAGCTCCACAAGCTTCTTTATCTGCTGGATTTTGAGCACTTCAAGCAAACCGGCCGCAGTGTCACCGGCCTAGACTACTATGCATGGAAAATGGGCCCGGTTCCCATCACTTTGCAGAATGAGCTGGATGATCCCCAAGAGGATTTCCGCGCTGCGATCGGCCTTTCCTGTGAACAGGTTATTGACCTGCCAAGGCTAAAGTTTGAACCCAAATGTAAATTCAACCCTGCCCTGTTCAGTAAGCGAGAGCTGGATCTTTTGCACAGTATTGCTGAGCAATATAAGAATCAGACCGCCAATGAAATGGTCGAAGTAACCCATAATGAAAATCATGCATGGGCAAAAATCTGGCAGAATGGTGAAGGCAACAACGAGCGTATCCCTTATGAAGTGGCGCTTTCCGGCGATGAAGAAGAATTTCACCGCATTACCGACCTTGCAGCAGAACACCGGGAGATTCGGGCCAATTACGCATGATACCGGGCGCCGTCCTGCATGATCCCCAGTTCAGGTTCAAGGACGGTAAAACAGGGAATAAACTGTTTGTGATTCTCAACGATGGAACGGCAGGATTTTATGTTGCCGTTCGCACCACTTCTCAGGCCAAAGGCAAAAGCACATCAGAGGGCTGTCATCTGAAAGACTGGCAACAAAATTTCTTCGTGCCGACAAACAAGGGGTGTTTCAATAAGGATACCTGGATTTGCCTTGATGATTTCTACGAATTTGACGTAACTGAATTATTGAAGGGCCATTTTTCCGGCAGGATCAAGGAGGTGGGAAAGCTTTCACCTGCTCTACTGCAAGCATTGATCGATTGTGCTCTGCAAAGTGACGACATCACTGGTCTGCAAAAGCACGCTATTCAAAGCTGATCCGCGTTTCCTCCTTCCATGCATCTCGGTTAGGCTCCCGCAGGGTTGAGGAGGAGCAATGCCCGCTCCGAGCCAGGTCGGGAAAGGGATATGGTAATGTGCCAGAGAGAGCTGCCTTGTTGGCTACCAATGCTTGCGGCGGATGTGAAGGAAGCATGTTGAGCCAGCTTGTGGTCGTTGCATTGTCTGAAAAGTGGCTTCTTTTCGCGGCCAGATGATGCCGGCTGTGATGCCATACGTTCCATTATCACGGGAGGATGCCGATGTTTGACGAGCTGGGGTTTGAGGATAATGGCACCTTCATGGCAGTCGTTGAGGCCATGCTGGAGGATGCCGCCGACATGGCATTGGAGCATCAAGACGACCCCGAAGGATTCATCTCAAGCTTTGTGCAGAATGTCAGGAACGGGGCGTACGAGTTTTTTGAGCCATTGATTGGTCGAGGCGCCGATGCCGACCTGATTGCGCAGGCGGCATGGCCACTTGCCTTGTCCATATGGAATCATACGCCATTGCCGGGCAACGGCTTCCGTCCCCGGCCGGTACCCATGCCGGAACGCAACGACCCTTGCCGGTGCGGATCGGGCCGAAAGTTCAAGCAATGCTGCGCCCGCCAGGGCGACATCATCCATTTTCCCATTGATCAAAACATGATGACCGGATATGTATTGGAGGCCTTGCCCGCCTCTCGCCTCAAGGAAGCGTGGCGGCATCTCCCTCACATGCTGATCGGGCATATTGCCGGTGAGTGGGCGCGCCGGGATTGGGATGATGCCAGACGCGCCCTTGCCATGCTGGAGCCGATTTTCAAACAGCCGGACAACAAACTGGATCGGCGCGACGAAGCCGCGCTGGATGCTATGCTGGATGTCTGCGACGCGCTGGACAAGCCGCGCAAAAAGTCGACGCTGCTGAAGCGCATGAGCAGGCATCCTGACAAGGCGCTTCGCGCCGCGGCGTTGCAACGTCTGTGCTGCATGGTGTCCGACCAAGGGGATTACGATGCAGCATGGGATATCTTTCGCGAGGCGCAACGCGCCGACCCGGACAATCCGGGATTGAGTCATTTGGAAGTATTGCTTCTGTTGCAGCAGGGCAAGATCGAACAAATGAAACAGCGGGGCCGCTACTGGATCAAGCGGCTCAAACAACTGGATGCCGAGGGGTACTCCGAGTTGATTGCGATGATCGAAGGCCTGATGCATGACCCGGCGAGCGGCATAGGCGATATCATGGATTGGCAGACGCCGGGCGTTTCCAGGCTGATGGCATGGGTCGACACACGGCTCGGGGAGGCACCCAGACCACAGCACAAACTGGAGGTGGCGGGCGATATCTCCTGGATCAGGCCGAAGGATCGCAAGGCCGGAACGCTTCTCAGGCAATGGGAGCATGTCTTCCCCGATGCGGGCTTTGATGAACCATACGCATGGGAGAATGCCGGTGCATGGCTCGATTTTCTGGATACGCATCCGCAGGCTGCCGGTCACTTCTCCATTCTCGATGATCTCTTGCTGGCCACGGGGCAAGTTGGCGCGCCCAGTCCCTGGCTGGCGTTTTCGCCCTTGCTGGAGTTGGGTCTGAGGCTTTTGCGGGCGCTGTTGCCGGAAAAACCCGAAGCCCCTGTGGCCTGGGGAGCGCTGGAGAACCGTCCCGCCCTGCGTTTGCTGGCCACCATCATCGAACAGGCCCAGGCATCCGGCGACATGCAAAAGGAGCGCGAGCTGATGGAGTGGATGCTCAGACTCAATCCCAACGACAACCTGGGCTTTCGCGGACCTTTGGCCACGCTGTACTTAAGGCTCCATGAGAATGAGAAGGCGCAAGACTTATGCTCGCGTTATCCGGACGATATGGAGGCGGAAGTCCTCTATGGCAGTGCATTGGCCCTGTTCCGCCTGGGTGACAGGCAACGGGCGAATCTGGCGCTTGCTGCGGCTATTGAGGCGCTGCCTAAGGTGGCGAAGGCGCTGCTGAAGAAGAGCATGAAACGGCCCGCCGATGCGCGGGAGGACGGTTTCGTGCTTGGCGGGAACGATCAGGCGTGGCTGTGCCGGCAGGCCACTCGTGATCTGTGGGTGGAATCGCCAGGCGCCATGGAATGGCTGAAGTCGGCGTTATCAAGAACGCGGCCGACTCCGCCGAACGACGCACAACTGGATTTACCCATCAAATGAAAGGCAGGACCGGGGAACATATCATGCCGGCCGGGCATGATTGCGATTTCAGCAAGGCGACAGACCATGCCCACGCTTGACTGGATCGGCAAGGAAGTCGTTGTAAAGCATCACAAGGATGTGCCCTATCGGTTGCTTGAGCCGGATGCGGCGCTTTTCTGCAGCGATGACACAAGCGGCAATCTGATTGTGCAGGGAGACAACCTGCATGCGCTCAAGGCGCTGCTGCCCCGCCATGCGGGTAAGGTGAAGTGCATCTACATCGATCCGCCCTACAGCACCGGCAACGAGGGCTGGATATTCAACGACAACGTGAGCAGCCCGGAAATGCATCGGCGATTTCGACAGTGCCGAGGAATTTGCCTGCGCGGTCTGGCTCGATACCCAGGCGCAGAAGGGGAGAATCGAATACTGGGTACGCAATCTGGTGCGCAAACCGGGATGCTCGTTCTTCCTGCAAAAGGCCGACGGTCGTTTCTACCCGGATTTTATCTGCAAGTTGCCCGGTGGCGTGATTCTGGCTGTTGAATACAAGGGTGCGGATCGCTGGGAGGCCGCCAAGGACGACAGGCTCATCGGTGCGCTCTGGGAGAGGATGAGTAAAGGAAAGTGCCGGTTTGTCATGGTTACGAACCAGGAATGGCACAGGATCGGGGAAAGGTTATGAAAACATCCATACGTTACCAGCTTCACATCGAACTGGCAGGGATCTCTCCGCCGGTCTGGCGCAGGCTGATCGTGCCAGCGGATTGCACGATGGAGGCGCTGCATTGCGCCATTCAGGCCGCGATGGGCTGGGAAGACTATCATCTGTATGCCTTTCTGATCCGGGAAGGACGGGAAATGGTGCGACGGGTGGAAATTCCCGATCCGGATGACATGTGGGATCCGGCATGGCACAGCGGCCCCCGGCCCGAGGATTCAGCAAAGGTGCGCCTGTGTGATTTCGCCGGGCCGGGAGATTCTTTCATCTATGACTATGATTTCGGGGACGGCTGGCGGCATGAGATTCGCGTCGAAAAAGTCATCGAATGTGATGACATCACGGCGCACAAGGCCGAATGCTTGGATGGCGCCCGCGCCTGCCCGCCGGAGGACTGCGGCGGCATCTGGGGCTATCAGGCTATGCTGGAGGCGCTGGCTCTGCCGCAGCATGAGCGCGACGAGGAAATGACCGGGCGGCTGGAGTGGCTCGGAACGGATTGGGACGCGGAAGCCTTTGACCCTCAGCCGGTCAACAAGGCGCTGGCCCGCTGGAAGCCGGCCATGCGAGGGCGGATGTATCAGGGTATTTGCGAATGAACCGAACACAGGCGCAGATCGGCCTGTTCGCATTGCTGCTGGCCACTGATCAGCTGAGCAAATGGTGGATAGAGCAGCAGCCGCTGTTTTTCCACACCACGGTGATCGACGGCTTTTTCAACATCATCCGGGCGCACAATACCGGCG
>CAZROR010000109.1:0-5019 GCA_964601765.1 uncultured Zetaproteobacteria bacterium | reverse complement strand
TGCGCGCGAAGGTTACCAGTGCGCGGAGGAAAGCGCACGTAAATGACATAACAGGCCGCCGCTATCGGATCGAAACACCGCCAGCGCCGGAAGCAGCCTGGGCAGCGGACAGGTCCCGCTCCACGCTGGCTCCCGGCCATTGCTACCGGCAAGGCTGATTGCGCCTTTGGCATGACGCTGTTGATTTCCACGCGCCGGCCAGGGCCTCGATCAATACATAACCACCGCTGAACAACGCGACCAGCACCCGCTTGCTACGGTCACCCCGAGTTCGACATACTATCAGGCTACAACCTCAGTGCAGACATTCACGGCCGACACTCGATTATCTCCATCTCCGTATCGGAAAAGCCGAAATAGTGCCCGATTTCATGCACAAGCACGTGCCGAATACAGTGCGATATATCCTCGCCATGCTCGGCACACCAGGCCAGAATGGGCTTGCGATACAGGTGAATCGTGTCGGGCAGCTGGCCGCCATATTGGCTGCCACGCTCAGGCAGCGGCCATCCCCGATACAGGCCGAGCAGGTCATAGGGCGAGGCAGCCCGCATGCGTTCCATTGTGCCGGCATCGGGGAAATCCTCGGTAAAAATCACCACATTATCCATTGCCTGCCGGAAACAGACCGGCAGACCGGCATATGCCTCCTCGGCAACCTTCTGAAAGGCTTCCGCATCCACCGGAATCAGCCCGCCACGCCGGGATCAAGCATGGACGGCAATGCTTCCCGGAAGCTCGGATAGCGCAGTACCGGCAGCAATTCTGCATGCAGCAGGCGATTGGATACACGCTTGTTGTCACGAAAAAAATCGAGCGCTGCCGCGGACAGCTCGCGCTCCCCTTCCTCCGGGGTCAGCAACACGGGCGCCGGCGCACCAAGCATGGCCGCTAGCTCCGTGACATAATCGGCATGCGGCAGCGGCGCGTCATCCACGACATTCACAATGCGTCCCGGCCTTGGCCTGTCCATTGCGGCCAGGATGGCGGACACGATATCCGCCACGTGAATCCGCCCCGAATAATGTGGCGGATCCCAGCGCACGGCCCGGTATCCCCCGGCCATCAGTCGCGAAAGCATATTGCGGCCGGGACCGTAAATACCGGCCAGCCTGAACACCTCGGCGGGCGTGCCTGACTCCAGCCAGGCACGTTCAGCCTTCAGCCGCTCTCTGCCACGCTGGCTCGTTGGCCGGCATGGATGCGCCTCATCCACCCAGGCACCGCCCGCATCACCATAGACACCAGTAGTGGACAGGTAACCAGCCCACCGCACATGCCCGATCCGCTGTACGAAATCAGGCAGCCAGTGCGGCTGCCCTGCCCGGAAGCCTTCATCCGAGCGCTCCAGTGGAATGGAGTCCAGCACGGTATCGACCCCAGCCAGCAGGGATGCGGACAGATCAAGAGGAGAAGACGTGACAATCGTCTCGACACCCTTTCGTTCCAGTGCTTCAGCACGCTCACGGCTGCGCGTTGTCCCAATCACATGGATGTCGTCAGCGATACAGGCCTCGGCCAGCCTCTCGCCGACATAGCCACAACCCAGAATGAGCAGTGTTTGAGCCCTGTGTGTCATGCGGAGAGCCTACCATGCAAATAATCGCCTGCCATTTTATTCATCCCGGTCGTGGCAGATGCTTTGTTTCACGATGCCTTTATGGTTCAATCCATCCACGGCCAGGCCGACCGGGAGGTGAACATGATTGAAGATCTGAAAGGTTCGGAGGCCTGGCGCATTTTTCGCATCATCAGCGAATTCACCGAGGGCATTGAAAAACTTGAGCCGATGGACTTCGCCATCACGATCTTTGGCTCGGCACGCCTGAAACAGGGCAATGCCTATTATGATGCGGCACGGCGGATGGCAAACAGGCTTGCCAATGAGGGCTTTGCCATTATCACCGGGGGTGGACCGGGGATCATGGAAGCGGCAAACCGGGGCGCCATTGAGGCGGGTAGCCGCTCGGTCGGACTGAACATCGCCCTTCCCTCGGAGCAACAGCCGAACCCCTATCAGAACATCTCCCTGGAGTTCCGCTACTTCTTTGTACGCAAGGTAATGTTCGTCAAGCAGTCCATGGGATACATTTGCATGCCAGGCGGCTTCGGCACGCTTGATGAATTTTTCGAGGCGCTCACGCTCATGCAGACGCATAAAATCTATCCGCTGCCGCTCATTCTGTTTGGCTGCGAGTTCTGGCAGGGGCTGATGGGCTGGATTCACGACACGCTGCTCAGGCAGGGTATGGTGTCACCTGAAGACCTTAACCTTATCACCGTCACCGACGACGAGGAGCATGCTGTCGATATTATTCTTCAGCACCGCGCATGGAAGAAAAACCAGATCAGGGCCGCATCAAGAAAGAAGGCCTGAGCACTCATCCAAGCACCTCACGCCGGCTTGTAGAATGGGCAGCCAGCAGCCTAAGATGCGTCACATGCCCGCAGACAGACATCACCACATTGAAATCACCTACTGCACGCGGTGTCGGTGGCTGCTACGCGCCGCATGGATGGCGCAGGAATTGCTTTCCACATTCGAGGATGAAATCTCCGAATTAAGCCTGCGCCCGGCATCCGGCGGCAAATTTGAAGTACGTGTAGGTCACAGGCTCATCTGGTCGCGCGAGGCCGAAGGTGGATTTCCGGAAATCACGGAACTGAAACGTCGCGTACGCGACCAGATCACACCTGACAGGGACCTCGGACACATTGAAAAAAGGCCAGGGAAAAGACCTGATGCTGTCGTCGGCTAGCAAAGCACACGCACCCAACGCACCATTTGATCTTGCGGTTATCGACCTGGATAACACGCTCTATGCCGCAACCAACGGCGTATTCAGCCGCATGGACAGACGCATGACGGCGTTTGTCGCACGCACGCTTGGCGTGGACCATGCGACAGCCGACCGACTACGCGTTGAATACTGGCAGCGCTATGGCACCACCCTGCGCGGCATGATGCTGCACCACGACATGGCACCGGAGCCGTTTCTCGAATACGTGCATGATATTGGTGTGGAGGAAATGCTGGAGGCGGATGAAGCCCTCGCCGATGTGCTGGCGCAACTGCCGGGCCGCAAGGTCATTCACACAAACGGTACGCGTGAGCATGCTGCGCGTGTACTGGAGGCGCTTGGTATCAGCGATTATTTCGAGGCGATCTACGATATTCGCTTCAATGACTACATCCCGAAGCCGTGCAAAAAGACGTTACGTCTGCTACTCGAATGCGAGCGCACGGCTCCTGAAAGGGCCATCATCATCGATGACATGGAGGATAACCTGAAAATCGCCCGTGAACTTGGTGCCAGAACCGCGTGGGTTTCGGAAAAAACAGGCCAGCATGGCTGGGACTACCACATCCCTTCGGCCAGATACCTGACCACCGTCACTGGTTACTGATTCATCTTCTCGAAGAATTCAGCGTTGTTCTTGGTCTGACGCAGCTTGTCGAGCAGGAACTCCATCGCATCCACCGTGCCCATCGGTGACAGGATTTTCCTGAGCACCCAGACCTTCTGCAGATCATCCTTGTCTGTCAGCAGCTCTTCCTTGCGCGTGCCGGACGGCGCAATATCGATGGCCGGGAAGACGCGCTTGTCCACGAGCTTGCGGTCCAGCTTGATCTCCATGTTGCCCGTGCCCTTAAACTCCTCGAAAATCACCTCGTCCATCTTGCTGCCGGTATCCACAAGCGCAGTGGCGATAATCGTCAGCGAGCCGCCGCCTTCGATGTTGCGCGCAGCGCCAAAGAAGCGCTTCGGACGGTGCAGGGCATTGGAATCCACGCCACCGGAAAGAATCTTGCCGGAGGACGGCACCACGGTATTGTAGGCGCGTGCCAGCCGCGTAATCGAGTCAAGCAGAATCACCACATCCCGGCCATGCTCGACGAGGCGCTTCGCCTTTTCGATGACCATCTCGGCCACCTGCACATGGCGCTGAGCCGGCTCATCAAACGTGGAGGAAACCACCTCGCCCTTCACTGACCGCGCCATGTCCGTGACCTCCTCCGGACGTTCGTCGATCAGCAAGACAATCAGCACAACCTCGGGATGATTGGCCTCGATCGAGTGGGCAATGGACTGCATCATCATCGTCTTGCCGGTGCGTGGCGGTGCCACAAGCAGCCCGCGCTGACCCTTGCCTATCGGTGAAATCAGGTCGATCACCCGGCCGGTGATATCCTTTGAGCCCTCAACCTCCATCGTCAGCCGTTCATTCGGATACAGCGGCGTGAGGTTGTCGAACAGCACCTTGGACTTGGCTACCTGCGGGTCCTCGCCATTGATCTTCTCCAGCACCTTGAGCGCAAAGTAGCGCTCTCCCGGGCGCGGGGCGCGGATCTCCCCGGCTACGGTATCTCCCTTGCGCAGCGAGAACCTGCGCACCTGGTGGTTGGAAACATAGACGTCATCCGGGCCGGCCAGGTAATTGGCCTCCGGTGAGCGCAGAAACCCGAAACCATCGGGCAGGATTTCAAGCACGCCTTCGCTATACAGCGTACCCCCGCGCAGGGCATGCGCCTTCAGAATAGCAAAGACCTGCTCGGCCTTGCGCATGCTCGATGCATTCTCCACATTCAGCGACTCGGCCAGCTCGAGCAGCTTCTGCGGCGGCATGGCAGCCACCTCGCGCAGATGCATCTGCACGCCCTTGGCCTCGTCCGAAATCGGCTGCTCCTCTTCCACGCGCCGGCGCCTCGGCTTGCCCTCACCGTTATTGTGCCGCCGGTTACGACCGGCAGGCCTGCGGGCAGGGCGATCGTCTACAGCGACATCCCGCGCCACCGCATCTTCGGGTGGCCGGATTTCTCTGGTCGTTTCAACGACTTCCTGTTTGCTGTTTGTAACAGCCTCCGCCTGTGGCTCGGAAACATCGGATTGCATGGGAACGCCCCTGTGGGAATGTGAATCACATGTTGACATGTTTTGAAGGTGCTGCCGGATCGTGGCAACACGAACTTGCTACACGTCCGGGCCGGTGCTGTCAACCGCAGGAAGGAAGCGCTGT
>CAZROR010000108.1:0-5121 GCA_964601765.1 uncultured Zetaproteobacteria bacterium | reverse complement strand
GACAGGATGACGCGCACCTCAGGGTTCAGCAACCGCATCTGGCGGAACACTTCCTCGCCATCCATATGTGGCATGGTAAGGTCAAGGATAACGAGAGCAATATTCCCCGGGTCACGCCGGTAAATCTCCAGCGCCTCGGCACCATCCGTGGCAACCAGCACATTGGCCATGCCGGCATCACCCAACATCATCAGCGCCATTTCACGGATGCTCTCCTCATCATCCACAACAAGAATCGCACGACTATCCTCCTGTACCGACACATCGGCATCTCCGTTATCCGCATCCCGGGTATCCCTGGTATCCAGGGCTAGGGCGGGAAAGAGCACGCGAATCGTCGTCCCGTGCCCGGGCTCACTGTATACCTTCATCGCACCATGATGGGCGCGGATAATGCCAAGCACCGCACTCATTCCCAGCCCGCGGCCCGAGAACTTGGTCGTAAAGAACGGATCGAACATACGCGTTATCGTCTCTTGATCCATGCCACAGCCCGTATCCGAGACTTCCATCCAGATGAAGCGCCCGGTTTCAATATCTTCCGCGCAGATGCAATGCTTCAGATAATCATCGCGCGCAGCGATTACGCCCGTGCGAATGGCAATCACCCCACTACGCTGGCCGATTGCCTCGTTGGCATTGGTAATAAGATTCATAATGATTTGCTGCATCTGGGCGGCATCTGCCTCGATCACCGGCAGGGGACGCTGGAGTTCCATCTTCAATACCACCCCCTTGTTCAGGCTCACCTCCAGCATGTTCGTGATGTTCTCGATCAACCCGGAGAGATCAATCTCCTGCGCAACAAACTTGCCACATCCCGAATAAGCCAGCATCTGCTTGCACAGTTCTGCCGCCCGCTCCGCGGCTGAGACTATTCGCTCCAGGTGCTGGAGCACAGCCAATGGATCCCGCGTCGCCTTGTTTTCCGCCATGGCGGCATGCCCCATGATGGCAGCAAGAATATTGTTGAAGTCGTGCGCGATTCCGCCCGCCAATACGCCCAGGCTTTCCAACTTCTGGGCATGCAAAAGTTGTCGCTCCATGCGCTCCTTTTCATGGGCATGAGCCAACTCGATCATCTCCAGCCTTGATACAGCCTGCTCGGCGAACGGCAGAATACGCCTGGCCAGGTTGAGACTGTCATGCGTAAAGGCGGCAGGCTCATCCGATACCAGGACCAGCACACCCGTTTCACTCCCCATATCCAGCGGCAAATGCAATGCTGACCGCACACTCCCGGATGATGCCCTCCATTCGGGCAGATCCCGAACATCGAATGCATTGAGTGGCACGCCATCCAAAACTTTCGCCAGCCGCTCGCCAACCGGAAGCGCTATCTCATCTCTCTCTGAAACAAGCTGCTCACCACGTCGTTTCAGAATCCAGCATGCCTTGCATAAGGTTAGTTCCTGAAATGTCCGCTGCAGAACCTGCAACACATCATTCCGGTCGGTTGCTCCCACCATGGCGGACAATCCGCTCAGCACGGCCTCGTTTTCCGCCGATAATTGCTGCTCACGGCGCAGCGCCTGATCAAGGCGAAGCAGTGCTTCCTGCAACTGTTCCGAATAGTGCGTTGTCATTCCGGTTTCAGGGCCTGTTGAAAAAAACTACTGCCAGAATCATCAGATTTGCGTGCCGGTTCACGCCATCGGCAAAACATCCCTGCTCTCCGAAGGTAAATACGCCCTGAAACGGCGCATCCCCCTGCGCACGGCGAATTCCACCTACCACTTCGTCCATGCGCTGCTGTATGCCGAGCATACAACCCGCGCAGTAAACAAGCAGGGAACCGGCCACATCCGACGGTCGCCGGCCTTGCCGCTCAATAACGCCCTTAACCACGGAACCCGCCCTATGGACAAGGCTATCGGCCGATCCATGCATCAGAGTAACCTCGGCACCCTCGGGAACATCGGAAAACATGGAAATACTGCCATCTTCCAGCACACGTTCCGGATGCACCAGCGCATAATAAGGTACATCCTCGATACGCCCTGCCTCCAGGCCAAGAGGATGAAATGTGCTCGCCGCGAGGATATTACCGCCATCGATATGTTCGGAAATCAGTCCATCGGTCCAGCTGTCATAAATGCGAGCGGCGGGTTCATTATCAATTTCGCGGACGACACGGCCCCCGGCACTGGTGGCAATACCAGAATGTGCCGTCGGCGCATAACCACTGTGAAAGGAAAATCCTGATGGGCAGGACGGATAAAAAACGACGGCCAAAACGCCATCGGCACTCACCATCCTGTCGGAAAACTGCCACCAGTCGCCGGCAATATTATTGTCCGCGCTGCTACCCCCAAGCACCGGAACATGTGGCCCGATGACCGAGGCAATGCCTTGCAGCACGGCCTCCTCCCGGCCGGGCGCCGCAGACAGCCAGACCAGCTCCGGAAGCTCACCCGCACGCCCGGCCCTGTCTATGGCCTGCCGCACCGCCCGCGCCCCCGCCCCGGCCGGATCATCTCCCTGCAAACAAAGCCCGACACCGTAATCACCTGCCAAATCCGTGAATGCAATGATGCTCATTCCCTTGCCCGCATCGGTATGCAGGCCGCGCTCATTCATTGCGCCAAGACAGGATGACATGCCGGCAATCGCACAACCCGGCGGTGCCAGTCCCATAAGACGCGAGCGAGTTCTTTCCGCGTCATATCCTGAATTGGCCGCGCAAATCACAAGAGACGGCGGGCCTTTCAGAACAGATAACAGGCGATGCCATGCCTCATCCACTGCCGCTGCAGCATCCTCCACCATGCTGTCGCCGGTCGCTATATGCACTGTCTTCTACCCAGCCGGAAATATCCCTGTATAGGGGACTCCTTTCCTCGGTTCCGCCATCATGTCTGCCACAGTATCGCGCCAGCATTGATAATGCGCTGTCTGTTTATGCGCTGTCGCATCTTCCGCGCTCGCGTATGCCTCATAAAGAACAAACCGGCAAGGGTCATCCGTCGATTGTAACACATCGAAACGACGGTTTCCGGGCTCATGTATGGATGATGCATGATTAAGCCGGCATGCCTCGATGAACGAGTCAATGTGTTCTTCCTTCACATGGACATAAACAATGGTTGTGTGCATCCCGCTTCCCCCGAAGTCAGATACAAAGGAGTATAACGGACGGCAAGGGGAGAGCAACATATGAGCCACGTTAAATCGACGGCTGATCATGGCTACCAAATACACCCGGACAAGTCATTTACGACCTGGCCGGACACCTCAGAGGCGGCATTTACGGCAACATGATCTGAACCCGCGCCCCGCAAGACATCAAAAGGCATAAACAGCATCAAGGCGAACAGTGAACGACTGCCAGTTGACCTCGTTCAACCGCTGGCTTGAAGCCCCTCCCGCAGCCGAAAAGAATGTATCAACACCATTGTCCGCCTTCCATTTGCGATAGTCGATACCGCCGGTCAGCGTCAGTCCGTCGCGGACGCGCCGTTGCACGCTGGCACCGATTTTCATGCCGTAGCCCGTGGCGTCATGCCGAAAGCTCACCGGATGTGCCAGATCAGCGCGCAGGTTCCAGTTCGCCTCGGCGCTGTAGGTGGCAAACTGATAGGCAACATCCACGGCAAGACGCAAGTCGCCTTTCGTTACCATGCCCGCCTCAAGCCCAAGCCATGGACCTGTCCACTGTGCGTCATAGCTGCTGTTCAGCCCGGCGATGGCGCCGGTGGCCGGAATGGTCTGCACGCCGTTTCTGATGCGCAGGTTCTGCCTGTGAATCGCCCAGCCCGCCAGCGGCATCACATATGCGTCCTCGCCCAGCCTGTAGCCCACGGCCGTGGAAACATCCCATACGTTTCCCGCGCCCCCATCATTGTTGGAGCGGGAAAACTCAAGCGTGCGGTTGTTGCCGTTGAAATCGGAGTCCTGATTGTTGCCGCTCAGAATCCATCCGTAGTCAGCCCTGATCCTGAAAATGATATCGTCCCGGCCGGTCTCCAGCCCCGCCTCGATCTGGGTAATACCGAGGCTGTCCCAGGTCAGCTCCGAGGCGATGTTCGGTGTGGCCACGCCGCTTAAGTCGCTGGCAATATTCCAGTCGAACTTGTCGGTGCGGTACGCTGCGCCAAAATCAAATGTCGTGCCTGTGCCGGCCCCAGCCGCCTGTGGGAAAAGGATGCCGACAGCAGCAATAGTAGATACAAGTACTCGTTTCATGGAGGCCCCCTACAGCCTGAGGCCACCCCTTCCCCTTAATCCAAACAGGCAACCTGGCCTCTGCCAGGCAAAAACTATAGCAGTCGAACAATCGCTGGCAGTTCCTTTTTGTAGATATTGTAGACTGCCTTGATTACGGCATTTGTCACTAGCTGGGAATGCTTATCCGGTTCCTTGTTGGCAGCAGAGCCCAGCAAGGCGCCGATAGGCCCGAAAATCATACCTGCAGTCGAGCCAAGCAAAGCCCCTACTCATTCATCAGCTAATTTATTTCGTTTGCTGTTAAAAAAAGTGCTTTACTTAGAGATGTAAAGAAATCCTGGTACATTTGAGCATCTTCTATTGCTTTTAAGTTGTACCGTGCGTTGGCTCTCACTAGCATCGTCTTATCATCTTTCTTTCTAACGCTAACAGTCATTTTGATAGCATACCCATTAAGCTTCGTTGCTGAAACTGTGCCTAGCTCCGCATCGGCAGAATCGATCACAAAACCAAGATCTTGGAGTGTTGCAACAACATTTCGTACTATCATCCTCTTGTCATTCGTCTCAAAGGAGCGTGTCTGCATGTTTCTTAACTCGACCTGATTACCTCCCTGAAGAACACGTTCTGCAGTGCTGGCACAACCAGCCATCACAAAGAGGGCTCCAGCAATTAAAAGTTTAGCAGGGACTCGCTTCATATTTTATATGCCTCCAAGAATACCGACTTAGACAGCTTTTCAAAAAAGCCTTCATACAGTTCTTTGTCCCTTATAGATTCAGCCTTGGTAATTTGCCCTTGAGTGTTCCACACGATTCGCTGAAAAGTGATTCGGGCCAGGAAAAAGCCCTTTTCAGTCGCAGATGGCATAGTTACAAAAGTAACCCTTATTTTCTGCTCTTTATCAATGGCCTGAGCCCCGCCACCTAAAAGAGCTATGATTAGTGCTCCGGT
>CAZROR010000107.1:0-5156 GCA_964601765.1 uncultured Zetaproteobacteria bacterium | reverse complement strand
CCCCTCTCATTCTCCTTGCGTTTGCTAACGCCAACAAAAAAAGATGTCAAACCGACTGTGCCAACCTACCAGCCGTACTCCGATGATTCCCTTGCCTGCACTACCGATGGCACCCATGATGTCTTACGGTTGACATCTATGCATTACCTATGTATAAGATGTAATACCCATTAGGAGGAAATTGGTATGCAAACATCCACGCTTACCACGAAAGGTCAGGTCACGATCCCGGCCAGCGTGCGCAAGAGCCTGGGCATCCGTCAGGGTGATCGCGTAGGCTTTATCATGGAGGAGGACAGGGTGGTGCTTCTGCCCATCGTCAGGGATATCGGTGCCGCCTTCGGCATCGCCCAGGCCAAGCACAGCATCAGCGTGGAGGAGATGGATCTCGCCATCCAAAGCCGGGACGCTGTATGATTGCTGTTGATACAAGCGTTCTCATCCGCATGCTCGTGGATGATCCAGGCCAGCCAGATGAGGTGCAGGCAGCACGTGAGCTGGCGACAAGGGCCGAGCAGGTGTTCATCACCCAGGTCGTGCAGACCGAAGCAGTACAGGTGCTGCATGCCGCCTACCATCTCGGCAAGAAGGAAATCATCAGGGTTCTTGAGCACCTGCTGCACAACCAGGCGCTGGTACTGCAAGGTGAGGCCTGTTTCATGGAAGCACTCACTGCCTATAAACGCAACAAGGCCGACTTCTCCGACTGCCTGATTGCTGCCGAAAGTAAGGCAAGATGCCATGTCCTGTTCACTTTTGATGAACGCCTGGCCAAGCTGCCTAATGCACGCCTTGTTACGTAACCTTGCCCCTCGTCAGGACAGGTGCGGCTCTCTGCATGCTGTCCATGCATACCTTCGGGCCACAAGCCGCCACAAGCGGAGCAGGAGATCATGAGCAAAAAGAAACGCCTCTCTTCTCAGCCGGCTTCCCCTGTCATCAAAAAGCAGCTTGCATCACTGGTCCGTGCAGCGCCTGATGCCATTCTCGGCATCGACCACCATGGGCACATCACTATCTGGAACCGCGCCGCCACAAAAATGTTCGGCTACAATACTAGGGAGGCGATAGGCAAAGACCTGCACGAGCTTATCGTGCCTGCACGCATGCAGGATAAGGCCAAGCACGGGTTTGAAAAGTTCGTCGAAACCGGGAAAGGACCGCTGATTGGAAAAACCAGCGAGTGCGTCGCCAGACACAAGGATGGCTCCGAATTCCCGGTATCACTTTCCATTTCTGCCTTCCAGCAGGACGGATGCTGGCACACAACAGGCATCATTCGGGACATAAGCAAACAGCGCAAAATCCTCGAGGCGCTCAAGGAATCAGAAGAAAAATTCCGGACCCTGACAGAGCAATCCCCCAACATGATCTTCATCAACCAAAGGGGGCGGGTTGTATTCGCCAACAGGCAATGTGAAAAAATCATGGGCTACAGCCAACGGGAATTTCTGGCCCCTGATTTCGACTTCCGCACACTTATCGCCCCGGAAGACCTCGAGAAAATCGATGCTAACTTCAGACGGCACATGCGTGGCGAAGACGTACCACCCTATGAGTGCACACTCATCACGCGGGATGGAAAAAAGGTGGAGACCATACATTCCACCAAGCTCATCCCCTACGCGGACGGGCAGGCTATCCTCGGTGTGGTCACGGACATCACAGCCCGAAAAAGGACAGAAGATCACATCAGAAGGAGTGAAAGGCGGGTCCGGTTGCTGCTTGATTCAACGGCAGAAGGCATCTACGGCCTGAACATGGAAGGTAACTGCACCTTTGCCAACGCCGCCTGCTGTCGCCTGCTCGGTTATGATGATCCTTCCGAGCTGATTGGCGCCAATATGCATGGCCTCATCCATCACACACGGCCAGACGGATCACATTATCCGGCCAGAGAATGCCACATTCTCAAGGCCTTTCGGCAGGGCGTTGGCGCACATGTGGACGATGAGGTGCTCTGGCGTAGGGACGGCACCAGTTTTCCGGCTGCATACTGGGCCTTTCCCATCTTCGAGGCCGACAACGTTGTCGGCGCTGTTGTCACTTTTCTGGATATCTCCGAACAGGTGAAGGCGCGGGACGCCCTGCAGAAAAGCCATGAACAGTTACAGGCAGCCCTGCAAAGCACGATCTCGGCCATCAGCAAGGCCGTGGAGGCGCGTGATCCGTATACAGCCGGCCACCAGCAACGTGTGGCCAGGCTGGCCTGCGCCATCGCCTGCGAAATGGGGCTAGGCAGAGACGTGGATGAAGGCATACGGCTAGGCGGTATGATCCACGATATCGGCAAGATTCATCTGCCAGCGGAAATCCTTTCCAAGCCGGGCAGGCTGAGTGCCATGGAATACGAGCTTGTCAAAAGCCATGTGCGCGTTGGTTACGATATCCTGAAAGACATCGACTTTCCCTGGCCAGTGGCGGACATCGCTTACCAGCATCACGAACGCCTGGACGGCTCCGGCTATCCGCAGGGGCTCAAGGGTGATGAAATCTGCCTGGAGGCCCGCATCGTGGCCGTCGCCGATGTCGTGGAAGCGATGAGCAGCCACCGCCCCTACCGGCCGGCACTTGGCATGGATGCTGCCCTGGATGAGATCAGCGCAAAGCGGGGCAAATGGTTCGATCCCGATGCCGTGGATGCCTGCATACGCCTGTTCAGGGAAAAGGGCTTCGATTTCGATTCAGCTGATTAGGGTCGGCTTCACACAGGCGATTATCCGACATCCTCGTTTCTGATCACAGGCGGAGGTTTGGGCCGCGCCTTCCAGGCAAAATAAAACGGCGCATAGGAAACAATTAACCCTTCACCACCCATTAGCAATTTGGAGATGCCCTTCAGGTCTTCGCTAATGGCATATTCCGGGAAACCGAGGCTGAATCCGCCCTGCACGACCAGCAGAGACAAACCGGCCAGAAAGGTTGCCGAGGCGATTAGCAGATGCGTCATTCTGGGCTTGCCTATGGTGAAGCGATGAAATGAAACCGATTTCAGCACCAGCATCACCATCACAAGGTTACCCGCCAGAAAGAGCAGCTGCGAGCCCGGGCCCACCAGTCTATCCAGCATGCCGGCAATGTGCTTCCCCAGCCCGAGAAGCGTATTCAGCACGGGCAAGACGAGCAATGAACCAACAAAATTCACGACATCATCAAAGAACAGCAGCAGGGCAGCCATCATGATGAGGGCCATCGTTACAACCCGCAGAATGTGATCCCTAAGCTTCATATTTCCCCTTTCTGATCATGTGTGCTGCTCAGATGAGCCGCGCCAGCTGCACACCGAGCCAGGCCAGGGCCAGGCAAACCGTCACCTGTCCCAGTACATTGGCCGCAGCCAGGCCAAATGCCCCCTCCCGCATCAGGTGCAGTGATTCATAGGAAAAGGTTGAAAACGTCGTAAAGGCACCAAGAAAGCCCACGGTAATCGCCAGGCGTGCGAGGCCACCCACACTGCTGCGCTCCAGCAGCCAGATAAAGAGAAACCCGAGCAGAAAGCTGCCCAGCGCGTTCACGACAAACGTGCCCCAGGGGAAGGCACCGCCCGTGGCACGCTGAATGGCACCTGCAACCAGCCAGCGCAGACTGGCACCCACCGCGCCTCCCGCCGCAATCACCATGAGCTCACGCATGCCTCTCCCCCTTGTCCACACCGCTATCGGTAATGGCAGGCCAAATATCCCCATCCGGAGGCGGCTGCGCAACTGCCGGGAAAATATACCCCTTGCCTTCGCTGCATGGCTGTGCTGAGGTTAGCCCCAGATACAGGGATGGGGTTCCCTTAATGCCATGGCGCTGATGACTCCTGACACGATCCAGTTGATGGAAGGAGGCTGGCTTGGCTGTAGGAATCGCTGAACTCATCATCATCTGCCTGCTGGTGGACTGGGGCTTTCGCAGACTCAGAATGCCAGGACTTATCGGCATGCTGCTCACTGGCATTGTCTTCGGCCCGTACATGCTAAACCTGCTCTCTCCCGATCTGCTCGCTATTTCACCAGATCTCAGGCTTATCGCGCTGATCGTTATCCTGCTCAGGGCGGGCCTTGAACTTAGCCGTGACACCCTGAACCGCGTCGGCCGCATGGTGCTGCTGCTGTCAGCGATTCCGGCCATCTTTGAAGGCGCCACCATCACTGTGGTGGGACCGCACCTGCTGCCGCTTACCTACATGGAGTCTGCAATCCTCGGCGCAATTCTCGGCGCCGTGTCACCAGCCGTCGTCGTACCCCTGATGATTGATTTCATCCAGAAACGCATGGGTGCCGAAAAGGGCATTCCAACGCTCGTGCTTGCCGCCTCCTCGATTGATGACGTGTTTGTCATCGTGATCTACAGCGTGCTCATCGGCATGTATACCGGTCAGCATGTCAGCATCGCATGGAAACTGGCTGGTATCCCTATCGCTATTGCCTTGGGCATCGCCGTGGGCCTGGCCGTGGGCTGGGCACTGTATCACATGTTCGATCGCTTCAAGCCGCGCGCCACGAAAAAGGGACTCGTCGTGCTCGGTGTCTCCATCCTGCTGATGGACCTGGAGCACCGGCTGGAAGGCATCGTGCCCTTCGCCGCCCTGCTCGCCGTCATGGCCATCGGTTTCATCATTCTGGAAAAGCGCGAGCACCAGGCCCACGAGCTATCGGCGAAGTTCGGCAAAATCTGGGTGTTTGCCGAGATTCTCCTGTTCACAATGGTCGGGGCGCAGGTAAATGTACATGTTGCATTGCAAACAGGACTGGCCGGAGCAGTGCTCATCGCCCTGGGGCTTGTCGGTCGCAGCATTGGCACCTATGTATGTCTGCTTGGCAGCAACCTGACCGTGGCTGAGCGCATTTTTGTCATCATTTCCTATGTCCCGAAGGCAACTGTGCAGGCGGCCATCGGTGCTGCGCCACTCGCGGCCATGGCTGCCGCAGGTATGAATACAGGGCCCGGCGATATCATCCTTGCAGCCGCTGTCCTGAGCATCCTGCTGACGGCACCCGTCGGGGCCTGGGCCATTTCGCTTGCCGGTAAGCGTATTCTGAAGGTGGCGCCGCCCTCCTTTGATGCCTCACGGCAGGCCGCGCTGGAAAGCAAGCCACACACGGAAGATATCGTTTAGCCCGGATTTTTCATGTGATCGCGGATGGATGGCGCAGGATGCGCGAGGGCGG
>CAZROR010000106.1:0-5213 GCA_964601765.1 uncultured Zetaproteobacteria bacterium | reverse complement strand
GGCGGGGGGGGTCAGGTCTTGCAATCACACATTTTCTCTCGCCAAAACGCCAGGGATGCAAAGGGTAAAAAAACCAAAAACCCATCAAATTCTTTTCTCACCAGGACGCCGGGCAATGAGGCAATCCGCGACCGGAACAACGATCCGTCCACACTCGACAGGCAATCGGCAAACTCAAAACGCCTTGGGTAAGCCGGCCTGCTTCAACACGGCATTGGCTGTATGCCGAGATTTGATCGCCGCATCGACGGGAAAATATGTGTCCGTTCTCGGGCTGTACCAAATCTCGTGATCGCCTCTTCCACGACGGACAAAATAACATCCGGACTGTCTCAGAATCTTCTTTATCCTCGGAGTGAAGCTGATCAACTACACAAAGCCATGTGCTCGCTCTCGAGAACAAAAGGAATCGCTTTGGGATTGAAACGCGATTTTCTCACCTTGTTCAACGCAAGCAGCTCAGGAATCATCCGTTGCAGCTTTTTGATGAGTTCTTCCGCCGTAGCCGCTTCCGTGGCAAGCCCGGGCACATCATCACTCGTCGCCACCCATACACGGGCACTCCCATCCCATTCTGCATGTATAACGATTTTCCGCTTCATATCATCCCCCATGACCTTTCCTCGCCCAGGGTCAGGCGGGGGTCAGGTCTTGCAATCACGCATTTTCTCTCGCCATGGCGCGAAATCAGACAGGCTGGCGTTCCACATGGACAATACCTCGCTTCATTCCGAGGCTGCATCATTCGCCTGTTCCCAACTGCTTTTTGATATGTCGCACCAGGGCTTCGTCAATTTCCGAGTGTCGTGGCACCGGCTGTTTCTTCCCACTGTTCCGATTCTGATAGATATCGTGCCTGACGCCATGCCGCAATAAAACACAACCCTTTCTTTCCAGGAATCTGATGAACGCCTTCCGCTTCACAAAGCGATTTCTTTTGTCTCATGTTGCTCAGGTACATCGTCCATTGCCATCATCAGGTACGCATCCCTGATGTTCTCTTCCAGTTCCTCCAGGGTTCTCCCCTGTGTCATGATCTCAGGATGCTCCAGCAGCTTGCCAAGCCAAAACTTATCAGACTTCCAGTAAATCATATGCATTTTAGTCAATATCATTCACCTCCGGCTGAACGCTGGTGGGGTCTTTACCGGACAATTTCCGCCTCATTTCCCCGCTGTAAATTCCGGGAACGGAGAAAAAAGGGCTGAGGACTGAGCGGGGCTGAGGACTGAAAAATCAGGTGACCTTTCGCTCCAGCTCCGCGATCCTCGCTTCGTGCCCGTCGACCTTGTCGCCAACCGCTTCGATCCTGGCTGATAACTCTTCTCTCGTTTCCTTCAGCTCCGTTCGCACGCCCTGAATATCCTGCTTCAGCTCATCATGCGAGCCTTTGAGCAGGGACATAAACAGCCCTTGCTGCTTCCGCACTTCATCGAGCTGGGCATTGAATTCCCTGAATTCCCTGCGAATTGCATCATGGCCTTCCAGAACCAGGTTCAATTTGCCATTGATGTCCTCAAGCATCACCTCAAAACGCTGCTGCTCACTTTCCGTCATCGGCATCCCCTTGTCAGGCGCAAACCATAATCCCGGTTTCAATGGCTGTCATCCGAATGCCAGCCTGACTCGTGACTCGCAATTGGTTATTGGTGACTGGTAACTGGTGATTGGTGTCTCGTGATTGGCAACCGAAACAGCGATGCGTGCAAACCTTGGGGTCAACCCCTGGCTTTGCACTTTCCCCCCGACATCAGGCAACCTTTACCCATCCCGATGCCCATCATAAAAGCTTACGAAACTCATCATTGGTCAAACCTGCATCCCTGACAATATTCCCCATTGTTATTGCATGAACAGGATTATGCCGTGGAATCGTGACGATATGACTCCCATTCGTCATCACAACATGTTTACCTTGCCTGGCAACCCAAAAACCTGCCTTTTTCAAGGCCTTTACCGCCTTGAGGTGAGGAATGCCAGATAATCTGGGCACGATTACGCCGCTTTCACTTCTACTTCGCGGACAATCCTCCCCTTGGCCAGATCATCGACCACATGCAAATATTCCTCGATTGCGTCGCTAATATTTTGCAACGCTTCCTGTTCAGTAGCACCCTGAGAATGACACCCCGGCAAACCTGGCACTGACACGGCAAAACCCTCTCCGGAATGCTCTAATAAGACTTTATATTTCAAGCATCTCTCCTCCGTTACAATCGCTGAGGAAGGGCTGGTGGGGTCAGATACCGTCTTGGCGGTCAAGCGTTTTCATAGCTTTCATACCGCGAAGTCGGGATCAAATGGCTGGTTGTTTTTCAACACGCCGTAGATGATATGTACCAGTTTCCGCATTGCTGCCCCTACAATTAGCATCCTCGCCTCGTGCCCGTCGACCTTGTCGCCAACCGCTTCGATCCTGGCTGATAACTCTTCTCTCGTTTCCTTCAGCTCCGTGCGTACGCCCAAACACTCACAGCTAACTTCTCTTATAGGCCATCAGATCAATCTCTTTTACGGGTAGAAAATCCGTATCCGCACTAAAAATCGGGATACCCAGGTAGCATGCTGTTGCCGCAATAATACAATCGGGGAGCTTTAATCCATACTGCCTGCGAAGTTGAACTGTTCTGCTTTTAATTTGCCCATTCAGATCAATCACTATGCAATCATCCAGAAAATCACGAATTAATTTCCCTTCTTGCTCAGTCATGCCCGGGTATCCAAGCAGCTCCAGCTCCGTGACGAAGGATACATGCACCACCTGGCCATCCAGCACACCAGAAATCTGCTCATCGCCCCCAAGAAAATACAGCGCAATATTGGTATCAATCAGTATGTTCATTCCACTCGCGCCGAACACGTTTTTGATAGACCAGGGGATCTTCCTTTAATTGCAATCTGCCACTGTATTTCTTCGCGGAAAGCACCTTTACAATCTTTAATTCATGCAGCATTTTGTTTCTTATCTCCAAAACATCTTCATGCCTTCGTATCGTAATTATGCCCATTATTTACCTCGCCTTTCGAAAACCGCCCCCATTCGCGAGCGGGGTCAGGTCTTTACTTGATAATTTCCGCCTCATTTCTCCGCTGTAAATTCCGGGAACGGAGAAAAAAGGGCTGAGGACTGAAAAAATCAGGCGACCTTTCGCTCCAGCTCCGCGATCCTCGCTTCGTGCCCGTCGACCTTGTCGCCAACGGCACGAATTTCGGCTGTCAGCCTCGCTTCCAGCGCAGCATCGCGCTCCCCGGAGTGCCTGTCCACCGCCTGGATCTCTTCCTTCAGCTCCGTTTGCACGCCCTGGATATCCTGCTTCAGCTCTGTTCGCACGCCCTGGATATCCTGCTTCAGTTCCGTTCGCACGCCCTGAATATCCTGCTTCAGCTCATCATGCGAGCCTTTAAGCAGGGACATAAACAGCCCTTGCTGTTCCCGCACTTCATCGAGCTGGGCATTGAATTCCTTGCGAATCGCATCATGGCCTTCCAGAACCAGGTTCAATTTGCCATTGATGTCCTCAAGAAGAGCCTCGAAATACCGCCGTTCACTCTCCGTCATTGCATTCCTCCCGTGCCAGGTTCAAACCATAATCCCGGTTTCAATGGCTGTCATCCGAAGGCCAGCGTGACTCGTGACTCGCAATTGGTTATTGGTGATTGGCAACCGGACTGAGCGGCGGGCACGCTACCGCCATCCGGGTGAACCTGCTCGTTCATCCGGTTGGCGAATCCCAATATATTCAGGCCGGGCTCAGGCCGACTTCAGCACCGCAAGCGGCATCTCGGCGCGCACCTGCCGCTGCAGCAAATCCAGCAGCACATGCGCCCGCTCCTCCCCGTTGCGGCAGACAAACACGCCCTCAACCCCGGAGAATTCACCCTCGCGCACCACCACGCGCTCACCGGCCTTAAACGGAGACACGGGATCTTCCCCCACGCAGATGTAGCCGCTTTCATCCTCCAGAGCGCGCAACATGCCCATCACCCCATCCGGCACCGGTGGATACCAGGCTCCGAAATGCACGGCGCACATGGCGCCACGCGTGCTCCGGATGGCAGTCCACCGGCATTCGGACTCCGCCAGATGAAGGAACAGATAACCGGAAAAAAACGGCCTCGGCACCCGCTCCATTTTCCGCGCATGCCGCACGAGCTTTCGCTCCAGCGGCAGATACACCTCAAAGCCCTGCTGCTCAAACTCATGCCTGGCAATAAACTCCTGCCTCGGCTTGCAGCGCACGGCATACCATCGCCTGACCTTCACGCAAGCAGCCCCCGCTCTTCAAGGTAACGCTTCATTGAATCAAAACAGCCTGCCATTTCATCGTATGCCGCCATTGCGCCGCGCACACCTTCCAGCACATCGTCCGGCCGGTCCGGATACTCATGGGCCACGAGATTTCGAAGATTCCGGTAATCCAGCCATTGCTCCGTGCTCTTAATAAGCCCCAGCTTTTCCAGACGATCCAGCACATCCAGCATGCTCATGGACTCATCGTATTCACCGACCGCGTCCAGCACCTCGCGGAACAGCTTGTGGCCCATCATGTCCTGAATCTTGATAAACCGGAACAGGAAGGCATCAATCGTTTTGACCCTGGCCAGGTCCTCCAGATCTCCGGCAGACATATCCGGCAACATGCGCGCAAGCTCCTCTCGCAAGGCCCCCGCCCGCGCCAAATGCAATTCCAGCGCATGAACGGTTTCCCGTATCACAGGCGAATCCCCGTGTCCCGAGCCGTCCGGAAAATGGGACGTTCGCGCGACTCCGGATCCCGGATGATGACATCAACCCTGCGCAACCCCATCGATTTCTGGATGCGACTCATCAGGCGCAAGCGCTCCCGCAGGGAAACATGCCGTCTGGCCTCTACATACAAATCAACGTCCCCGCCACGGCGCGCATCATCCGCGCGGCTTCCAAACAGCCAGATATCAGCATCGCCCACAATCTCACGTACTGCCATGCGAATGCTGCAAACACAACGCTCACTTAAGCGCACGGCCCAGGCTCCCGATGCCCGGCACACCGCCTGCGTCCCGTCACGTCTTGATCTCCGTTTTCGCATCATCGGCGGGCGCCGCAACATAGTCGACCTGCTGGTCACGCAACAATTCAACTTCCCGGCGCAGCGCCTCGTATTGGGATTCCACGATTCGGAAATATTCAAAGGTGAGCCGCACTTTTTCCTCGATGCCATGTGGCGTCAGCA
>CAZROR010000105.1:0-5244 GCA_964601765.1 uncultured Zetaproteobacteria bacterium | reverse complement strand
GAATGCCGGCCTGTCACGCCGGAGGTCGCGGGTTCAAGTCCCGTCCGCTCCGCCAGTTTTTCGAGGGCTGCTTCATGCAGCCCTTTTTGTGTCTGCAGCCATGGGCTGTTAGACTGGTGCTGGATGCCGAGCCGGGGGAGGATGCGCATGGAAACACTGAACAGAATAGCCGGGCAGGGCGAATATGGTGCTGCCATGATGCCGATCATCCAGGGCATTGGCCGGGCTGCCATCGAAATTGCCGCCTTGCTGCGGGGGGCAGTCTTTCGCGGGGCGTTGGGCGCACAGGGCTCCGAGAATGTCCAGGGAGAACAGCAACAAAAGCTGGATGTGCTTTCCGACGAAATATTTTTCGATGAGATGCGCTCCACCGGCCATGTCTGCGCGGTGGGTTCTGAAGAGCAGGAAAATTTGCTCGTGATTAATGAGTACAGCTCTGCAGACTGGCTGGTACTTGTCGACCCGCTCGACGGCTCATCCAATCTCGATATCTGTGGCCCTGTTGGTACGATTTTTTCCATTGTCAGGCGTAAGTCTGCCAATACAGAGACACCGGTTGAGAGCGACACATTGCAACCGGGGCGAGACGTTGTGGCTGCAGGCTATGTGCTCTACGGGCCAGCCCTGATGCTTGTCTGCTCGGTTGGGAATGGTGTGGATGGCTATACGTTTAATCCGGCAACCGCCCGTTTCGAGCTCAGCCATTCAGATATCCGTATTCCACAGTCCGGCGGCTATTATTCGGTGAATGAGGCGAACGCGGCCCAATGGCTGCATGGCATGGCCGACAAGCTGGTGACAGTGCGGCATACCCAGAAGCTTGGCATGCGTTATGTGGGCTCCATGGTGGCGGATATTCATCGCACGCTGCTGAAGGGCGGTGTTTTTCTCTATCCCGCCGATGCCAGGAATGCCAGTGGTAAGCTTCGTCTGCTGTATGAGGCCATTCCGATGGGTTTTCTGATGGAGCATGCCGGTGGCAGGGCGCACACAGGCGAGCTGCCGGTGCTGGATGTGATTCCGGAGGCACTGCATCAGCGCGTGCCCGTGTATCTTGGCTCAGTTGCTGCTGTGGAAGGCCTTGTCGGCTGATTGTCTGCGCTGCCTGAACCTGATTTTATCCCATTCTATCTTCGCCAGATTGGCGTGGTGACACCACTATCTGATTCCCCGGCAGTAGGAAAACAGGTGCAGACATGCCCTGCGAAGCCCGCGGCTGATCTGGAAGCGCTGAAGGCTGAGGTACTTTCATGCACCGCCTGCGCCCTTTCTGAAACGCGCACCCAGGTGGTGTTTGGCGTTGGCAATCCACATGCGGACATTGTCTTTATCGGCGAGGCTCCTGGCAGGGATGAGGACCGCCTTGGTGAGCCGTTTGTCGGTCGGGCCGGCAAATTGCTGGATCGCATGCTGCTGGCACTCGGCCTTGATCGTTCCCAAGTCTATATCATGAACGTCATCAAGTGCCGGCCGCCGGGGAACCGTGACCCGAAGCCGGATGAAATTGCAGCCTGCGCACGCTGGTTCGATGCCCAGTGGCAGGCTATTGAGCCAAAAATCATCTGTCTCCTGGGAAGAGTCGCCGCCCAGCGTGTATTGGAAACAGAAGCGCCGCTTGCCTCCCTGCGTGGCCGCTGGCATGAGTACCGCGGTGTGCCGGTCTGGGTAACCTATCATCCCGCCTATCTGCTGCGTTCACCGGGCCAGAAGGCCCGTGCCTGGGACGACCTGCTGCAGTTGCGACGCTGCTACCGCACACTCATATCAGCCTGACGTTTCGTTTCTGTAGTACGCAGAGCGTCCGATGAGTACGCCGCCCGTCGGGCATGGCTGGCCGTTTATGCCGGTGATTCTTCCACCTTGCGCACCTGCACGCGACGTACCCTCCCGTTTTGCAAGCTGAGCACTTCCAGCTGCAGCCCCGGTTGCAACAGACAGAGGCGTCCTTCGGGCTGGTCCCCCAGGATTTCGATAATCAGGCCGCCAATCGTCGTGGCGCCTTCCTCGGGCAGGGCGATATCCAGGGCCTGGTTGATGTCGTGTACAGGGACGGTGCCAGCAGCCACGAGGGAGCCATCCGGCTGCGGCCACATTTCAGGCAGGGCTGGGGCATCGGATTCATCGACGATCTCACCGACTATCTCTTCGATGATATCCTCCAGGCAGATAAGCCCGTCGATATCACCGTATTCATCCACCACAATGGCCATATGCTGATGCCTGGCCTGGAAGTCGAACAACTGAGCAAGCGCATTCTTGCCCGCCGGAACATACTCGGGGGTTTTCCATATCATTACATCGACAAGCGGACCATCCCTGTCTCTGGCCTTGAGCAGGTCCCGGAGGTGCACGATACCGATCAGGTTGTCCGGCTGGCCGTGGAAGACGGGATAACGCGAGTGCGGCCTGTGAATCACCTCTTTCAGGCAGTCGGCAACCGTCATGTTTGCGTCCAGCATGACCATGTCGCGGCGTGGCGTCATCAGCGCCTTGACCGGTACTTCATGCAGGTGCAGTGAACTCATTAGCATCTGTTCACGTGCCGCATCCAGCACGCCGGTTTCCGCACTCATGTCGATAATCGTGGCAAGCTCCTTGTGGCTCAATCCACTGCCGGCATCCTCGGGTACGCGCATCAGGCGCTTGAGGCCATTGATGAGGGCCATGATCAGGCCGGTGATTGGAGTGAGCAGACGCATGATGACATGCATGGGCGCGGCAATGCGGCAGGCGATGTGCTCGGCATGCGTGACGGCGATGGTTTTTGGCAGAATCTCCGAGAAGACCAAAATCACGAAGGTCATTGCAATCGTGGCATAGACAATACCTGCCTCCCCAAACCTGGCGACGAGCAGGGCGGTGGCAATACTGGAGGCGGCGATATTGACGAAATTGTTTCCCAGCAGAATGGCGCCAAGCATACGGTCCGGCTCGTCCAGCAGGCGTGAGGCCTGGCGTGCCCCCCGGTTGCCTTCCTCCGCCCACAATCGCAGGCGGACACGGCGGGCACGTGTCAGCGCAGTTTCCGAGCCGGAAAAAAAGGCGGAAAGCAGCAGCAGGAAAAACAGCAGGCCGACGGCCCAGCTTAAATGAGCGCCGATATTGCTCATTTCGCTTCTATTGACGCCAGGACTGAATCAGCTTGACGCCAAAGTAGGCCAGCAGCAGCAGGATATAGGCCGCAAGCACCATGAAGCTTGCCCGCCGCCCCGGCCAGGCCGCTGTCCTGCGCATGAATAGCAGTGCGATCAATACGACCCAGGAGAACAGCGCGAGAATCACCTTGTGCGAGACAAGAATGAAGCGGGAATGCTCAACCCACTGCCAGCTCAGCCCTGTGAGTATACCGATACCGAGCAACCAGGCGGACAAGCGAATCTGGGCGTACATATGCTTTTCAATTTCAAGCAGGGACGGCAGCACCTGCATAAGGCGGCCAAGGCGCTTGCGCTTGAGCGCCCGGTCCAGCATTAGATGCATGATCGCATGCAGGGTGGCCAGGGTCAGGATGGCATAGGCCAGTAGCGAAATGAGCAAGTGGCTTGTTTCAAGCAGGGACGTGGTCTGGATACTCACGGATGGCTCGGCAGGCAGCAGCGGGATCAGCAGCAGCGGGATTGCCGAGGTGGGTAGCAGAAAAAGGCCAAGCCCCTTCACACCATGTTTGATCATACCCACGAGGTAGATGTCCTGAACAAGAATGGTGCATATAGCCACGGAGGCAGCCAGCTTGAAATCAATGCCGTGCGCCGTTACGGGCTCCAGTCGGATCAGGCCGATGAGTGAAAGAATAATACTCAGAGAAAGCAACACGCTGATATTGCAGCTGTTGCACTGGGTAGATTTCCAGACACAGTCCCAGACAAGCCATGCACAAATCAGCGTGATGACGCCTGCAATGGGAAATAGCATCGTCGGTGACATACGCGGGTTAGGCTGCCATGCATGGCACGGCTTGAGAATCCATGGCTGATTTATATCCGATGCTTCCGTTTGCTGCAAAGGATAAAATTTGACCTTCTCCACTCATCCAGCACAATCGGGGCGTGCATGTAACCGTTTTGCTTCTGGCAGCCGGTAGCGGCCGCCGGTTTGGTGCTGATACGCCCAAGCAGTATCTGCGGGTAGCCGGCCGCACACTCATCGAGCATTGCCTGTTGAGCCTGTCGCGGGAGCCGCGCGTTCAGGCCGTGCAACCTGTCATTTCCGGGAATGACATGCTCTTTGCTGATGTAGTCCGTGGCCAAGCCTACCCCTTTGAGCTCCTGTCGCCCGTATCCGGTGGCGCTGAACGTGCTCTGTCAATGGCCAGGGGGCTCGACCGCCTGCCGGCTGACTGTACATGGGTCGCCGTGCATGATGCTGCCCGTCCCGTGCCCCCTGTCGCCATGCTGACACGTTTGTTTGACGCGGCTGAGGCGCATGGTGCCGCCGTGCCGGCGTTGACTGTGATGGATACAATCAAGGAGGTGGATGCCATGGGCAGGGTTGTGGCCACGCTGGACCGGCATCGGCTGCGTGCCGTGCAGACACCACAGGTTGCTCGTAAGGCATGGTTTGACGAGGCTGTGGACAGGCTTGGCCAGACCCTGTGCGCATATACCGATGATGCCTCACTGCTGGAGGCGGCAGGATTTCCCGTCTATATATGTGAGGGGGATGCTGCCAACCGGAAGATTACGACACCAGCGGACTTCGACTGGCTGCAACACTACCTTGATGAGGAAAATACGTGAGCTATCGAATCGGACATGGCCTGGATGTACATGCCTTTGCTGCCGGGCGCAGGCTGGTGCTTGGTGGTGTGGAGATCCCGCATGATGCCGGGCTTGCCGGACATTCGGATGCGGATGTGCTGACACATGCCATCTGTGATGCCGTGCTTGGGGGGGCTGGCCTTGGTGACATTGGCCGCCATTTTCCCGATACGGATCCACAATTTGCGGGGGCGGATAGCCTGGTGTTGCTTGGCAGAGCCGTGGCTATGGTGAAAGAGCGGGGCATGTGCGTTGTCAACATTGATGCCACGGTGATTGCCGAGGTGCCCAGGCTTGCCCCATATGTGGATGCCATGCAGGGCAGGCTGGCCGCTACACTTTTGCTTGAGGCCGGGCAAGTGAACATCAAGGCGACAACAAGTGAAGCGTTGGGCTTCACGGGGCGCCGTGAGGGGATTGCTGCCATGGCCGTAGCCCTGCTGGAAGAGGTTTCTTAACCTGTTTTTTCACGAAGGCCATGCAGTGG
>CAZROR010000104.1:0-5341 GCA_964601765.1 uncultured Zetaproteobacteria bacterium | reverse complement strand
CATATGTGTGCCATGGATATGGACGGCCCCATGTTGCAGTATGCTCATCCATCATGCAGGCACTGACAGGGAAGCGCATTCTCGTCACTCGGGCACGCGACCAGGCGGGGCCCGTTTGCCGGGAAATCACGCAGCACGGAGGCATCCCGGTGCTACTGCCCTGTCTTGCCGTGCAATGCCTGCCTGAAAACATCCGGCGCGGGCTTGCGCTGTTGCAGGATGGTCACCGACACGTGCTGTTCACGAGCGCCAATGGTGTGCGCTGTGTCGCCAAAGTGCTGGAAGGGACGCTCCCCCGTGCACTTGCCCATGCAGCCATTGCCGCGGTCGGCAATAAAACGGCAGATGCCCTGCGTGATGCGGGCGTCACCGGCATCGTACTGCCTGATACCGCCTCGCAGGCAGGGCTGTTGCAGACCTATCTTGCCACGAAAGTGCCGCAGTCGCTTGTATTTTTCCGGGCTGAAGAGGGTAGCGACCTGCTCTCCGAAGGCCTGCGCAGACATGGCTGCACAGTGCATACCATCCATGCGTATCGCACCATCTGCCCTGCCGGTGACGCCGCCGACATCTGCAGGCAGCTGGCTGAAGGCAGGATCGATGCGGTGCTGCTGGGCAGCGCCAAAACAGCCCGGCACTATGTGCAGCGTATCGGTGATCCCCGGCTGGCTGGCAGGCCGGTGGTGGCAGCCATCAGCCCACAGACTGCGGCATGCGCACGCTCGCTGGGACTGGACGTGCAGGTTGTTGCAAAACAGGCTAGTTTTTCGTCTATGCTGGATAGCCTGGCTGATTATTTTCAACTGCATCGCACCGAACAGGGAGAGAGCCTATGACAGACAAGAAGCTTCCGGACGGCCCCCTCATTCGGCCTCGACGCCTGAGAAAAAGTGAGGCCATCAGGCAGCTCGTGCGCGAATATGCCCTGTCCCCGGCGCAGCTCATTTACCCGCTGTTCGTGGATGAAACCATCCATGTGCCCGTTCCGGTAGCCAGCATGCCGGGTGTCTCCCGCATCCCCCTGAGCCTGGTTGGTGAACGGGTGTCCGAGGCGGCAGCCCTTGGCATCCCCGGCGTGATTCTATTCGGCATCCCGCAGCACAAGGATGCCATCGGCTCTTCAGGCTGGGATGCGGAGGGTATTGTCCAGCAGGCCATTCGCGCGGCAAAAAAGGCTGCGCCCGATACCTGTGTCATTGCTGATACCTGCTTCTGCGAATACACGGACCATGGTCATTGCGGTGTGCTGGCAGACAATGATGTGGACAACGACGCCACGCTGGCCAACCTCCGGAAAGAGGCTGTGTCCTACGCCGAGGCTGGTGTGGACGTGGTTGCACCGTCCGGCATGATGGACGGCATGGTCGCCGCCATACGCCAGGGCCTCGACGGGGCGGGCTTTTCGGACATTCCGATCATGTCCTATGCTGTCAAGTACGCCTCGGCCTACTTCGGCCCGTTCCGCGATGCAGCGGACTCCGCACCGAGCTTCGGCAATCGTGCCACCTATCAGATGGATCCGGCCAATGTCCGGGAGGCATTGCGCGAGGCCGTGCTAGATGTGGAAGAAGGCGCAGACATGCTCATGGTCAAGCCGGCCCTTGCCTACATGGATGTTATCCAGCGGGTTAAGGCCGCCACGCTGCTGCCGCTGGCCGTTTACAATGTCTCCGGTGAATACGCCATGATCAAGGCGGCGGCCTCCCAGGGCTGGATTGACGAGCGTCGTGTCGTACTGGAAACCCTGCTCGGATTCCGGCGTGCTGGCGCAGACATGATCATCACCTACCATGCGCTGGATGCCGCCCGCTGGCTGTGTGATGGCTGAAGAAAAGCCCCAGACGCTGGAAACTGCCGAAACGGAAGCGGCGGAAGAACATGATGCCGGTACAGATACCGTGGCTGAGGTACAGCCGTCAGCAGAAAAAAA
Organism: uncultured Zetaproteobacteria bacterium; assembly: GCA_964601765.1. GTDB lineage: Bacteria > Pseudomonadota > Zetaproteobacteria > Mariprofundales > Mariprofundaceae > SZUA-181. The sequence continues at coordinate 3,411 of CAZROR010000104.1, read as the reverse complement.
GACACGCTGGCCCTGGATTATAGCCGGTGTGCTTGTGCTGGCCCTGCCGCTCGCCTGGCTGCTTGTCCCGGAAGGTGTGCGTGCGCCTTATATGAAACACCTCGATACCTGGCTCAGCCGTCCCACGCCGCACACGGCAGGCGAACACTCTCCCACGGCACGGAAGATCACGCCACAGCCACAGCCAGCAATAACGGCAACCCCTGCCCGGCCGCTCGTATCCGCTGCCGATGTGGCAAAGCTTCGAGCATCCATTCGTGCGCTGCGCCAGGAACTCGCACAGACGCGACGTGAGCATCAGGTCTTTATGGGTACTGTGTACCGCCATCAGGAAACAGATCTTCGCATGCGCCTGCGCTGGATCGTGCAGCCGGAGAGCAGGCTCGAACAGCTCATCACCTACTGGGAAGACATCACCTTGCTGCCGGTGCTGAGTGATGAGGAGCGTGCCAGAGCGGATGACATGCTGCGGCTTGCCCGTGAACTGCAGGCGCGCGTGCATGACTGGCAGACCCGATTGACAGCCGTGGCCAACAGCCTGCCTGCGCCCATCGTCGAAACCATCCGCATCCATCCTGACAACAAGTGGCTCGCCTGGTTCACCAGCCAGTTCCGGTTGAGCACGTCCCCAAGCCAGGAGCGCCGGCAGCTTGAGGCCCTGCGCCATCGTATCCTGGCTGCCGGCCGACAGCTGGCTGCCGGGCAATGGCCAGAACAGGCTGCCTGGCACGCATTACTGGAAGACATTCAGCAACAACTCGGAGAAGACGCGATTGCTGCTCTGCCGCAGGACTTCAAAAAGGCACAGGATGACATTGGCGCCATGCGCCAGGCAGCACACGACTGGCTGGATAGCCTGAGTCAGGCTACAGAGCGGGGTACAAGCTGATGCGGCTGATGCTTATTCTGATTCTTGTCCTGGCACTGACCGTGCTGATCGCCCTGTTCCCCGAAGTGGCCGAACAGGATATGCGTATCGAGGCCTTTGGATGGATGCTGGAAACAAAGCAGGGTGCCTTCATCGTCCTGTTATTGCTTGTACTTGGCTGCATCTGGGTCGTACAACGCCTCCTTGCCGCTGCACTGTCCGGCCCTAACCACCTCTGGCGCGCCATCCGTATCGGTGGACGCAAACGCCGTGAGGCACAGCTGAAAGACAATATTGCCAAGCTCATCGATATGCGGCAGGGCGTCAGTGCACGCAGCATTGGCAAGGCCCATGGCATTGTTCCCGACTGGGGGCTCACCCTGCTACGCACACTTGCCACCCCGGCCATTGATCAGGCGCCACCGTCCCTGGATCAGGATGTACTACAAACAGCGCTGGCTGCACGCATCGTCACCGATCCTCATGCCCGCCCCAGACCGGACGCGGCTACCCGTAAGGCCCATCTGGAGGCATGGCTCAAGGTCCACCCGAATGCACCACTAGCCATTGCCCGCCTGCCGGATGTGGCCGAAGCCGAGGCCGACTGGCCAAAGCTGGTTCAGATGCTGGAAGCCGCTTGGGAAAAAGGAGGGGAGGCAGCCGAAGACATCAAGCCCAGGCTTGCCCACGCCTGCATCGAGCTTGCCCGCATGCAGGCAGAAGAGCGCCCTGACGAGGCCATCGCAAGCCTGCGCAAGGCATACCAGCTGCAGCCGGATGCTGCGAATATCGTATTGGCGCTGGGAAGGGCGTACCTTGTGAAGGATGATGTGCGTGCGGCCAGCAAACTGTGGAACACCTACCTGGAACAGCACGATGATATGGACGTGGCCGAAGCGTTGTTTGCCATCCTGGAAAAGGATGCCATGCGTGCCTACCGCAGGCTGGAAAAGGCAGAGTCGCTCAATCCGTCGCGTCTATGGCTCCGGGCCCAGTGTGCCCATGCCGCCGGACTGGCCGGACTGGCCGAGGAACACATGGCCCAGCTGTTGGAGCAGCATCCCGGCAGAGAAGCCTGGAAAACACGCGGTGACTGGTATGCGGCAGAGAAAAACTGGCAGGAGGCCAGCCGCTGCTATCAGCAGGCCCTGGCACTGGACAAGCCCGGCAAAATGGACTAAACGAAAATATGAGTGGTTCTCTTGAGCCGCTGGCGGCTGCCGACGGGTGGCCGCCTTTTTTATGCCACGGACTCATGAGGCCAGGTGCCGGGCCATCTGTGTGCCCATTGAACTATCCAGGCTTGTTTCGTCCCGCCGGCCATGCTGGCATTGTTAATATGCACGAACCCGAAAGCTGGCAGCCGTTGCCCCCGCCGGAAGAAGGTCAGGCAGTATGTTTTTCATTCCGAATCGCAGGCCAGGAAGAGCAGGCCTTTGTGATCTGCCATAAGGGGAGATACTACGCCTATCGCAATCAGTGCCCTCATGCCGGCACACCGCTCGACTGGTTGCCAGGCCAGTTCTTTTCCGTGGATCGCCAGTATCTTGTATGCCAGACACACGGTGCGCACTTCGCCCCGGATAGCGGCGACGTAGTGTGGGGGCCAAGCCCGTGCGGGCTGGACAGGCTTCCGGTACGAAAGGCCGATGGAGTCGTGGAGGTACCTGAGTCCTACGCCAAGCCACCCTGGTGTTGAGAGGATTCTGTAGCCGATGCCAAACGCTCCATACCTATCCTGAGGCGGCGCATGGTCTCATTCCGGCCAAGCAGTGCCAGAGTGGTATCAATCGGAGGAGAAACAGCGCGCCCCGATACCAGAATGCGGATGGGCTGGGCGAGCTTGCCAAGGCCAACACCATGCGCCTCGCACACCTCGACGAGCAGGGCATGGATCATGGTTGTATCCCAGGGCTCTAGCGTCTCCGCCCGGGCCAGAAACGCTCGCAGCATGTCCCAGGTCTGTGGCCTGATGTGCTTTTTCACAGCCTTCTCATCGTAGGTATCAGGCGCCTGGTAAAATAGCCGTGCCCCCTCCGCCATATCAACGAGATTCTTCGATCGTTCCTGCAGGGCGGCGATGACGTGACACAAGTTAGGCCCGGCCGAGGTATCGATACCGCTGGCTACCAGGTGCGGTACAAGCGCCTGCTGCAGCACGCCCGGTGTCGATGCACGCAGATAATGGCCGTTAAGCCAGTCCAGCTTGGACTGGTCAAAGCGTGCTGCCGCCTTGCCCACATCACGGATATCGAACAGCGAGATCAGCTGCTCCCGGCTGAACACCTCATCATCACCGTGCGACCAGCCAAGCCTTGCCAGATAATTGACCAGCGCCTCCGGCAGATAGCCTGTCTCGCGGTACTCCGTGATAGCCACGGCACCGTGGCGCTTGCTCATTTTCGCCCCGTCGGGACCATGGATCAGCGGAATATGGGCAAACTCGGGCAGGGGCAGCCCCAGCGCTTGGTAGAGCTGAATCTGCCTCGGTGTATTGTTCAGATGATCCGACCCGCGAATGACATGCGTGATGCCCATGTCTG
>CAZROR010000103.1:0-5433 GCA_964601765.1 uncultured Zetaproteobacteria bacterium | reverse complement strand
CTAATCCATCCGCTCAGGTGCAAACGGATGTCCCGCAATCTGATACTCGCGCACCGGCTTACCCCCGATCAGATGCTCCTGGATGATGCGCTCCAACACCTCGGGCGTGCATGAGCGATACCAGACACCTTCCGGATACACGAGTGCAATCGGCCCCTGGCAACAGATTTGCAGGCAGTTGGCCTTGGTGCGATAAACGCCACCCACCCCCGTCAGGCCAAGCTCGTCAAGCCGGGCTTTCAGGTAATCCCAGGACTCAAGGCCAGCCTGTTTCGTCGAGCATTTCGGCTTGCTCTGGTCGCAGCACAGAAAGATGTGCCGCCGGATATGCGGGATGCCAAGAGCGGAAACAATTTTTCCCAGGGAATCCATCTTGGCGGCATATTAAGGTAGATGAAGAAGTTTTCATATGGTCTTCACTGTTTATCAAGAAGCCCTCCTTAAGATGACGCGCACCTGACGCTGCTACCTCCTCCCCTCCCCCCCCCCCTGTGGCGTCAGGTACCCTTCCAGGCCCCGGTTTCATCACCGGGGCCTTGTTTTTTCTCTCTTCCGATTCACGTGGATGTGAGCCATGATGGATACCGTACATTCCCGGCAACTTTGCCGACAGGTTGTGACCGAGAGGACGGTCAGATCCGGTTGATGGAGGTATCTCCCGGCCTTTCCACATCGACCAGGCGCAATACCAGCGCACCGGCAACAAACAATACCAAGATAGAAAGAATAGACAGACGCGGACTACCAGTCAGCAAAGCAACATAGCCCATCATCACCGGCCCGATTACCGCTGCGAATTTGCCCAGCATATTGTAAAAGCCGAAGAACTCGGCTGACTGCCCGGCCGGTATCAGCCGGGCGTACAATGAGCGACTGAGCGACTGAATACCGCCCTGCACCAACCCGATGGCCGTGGCCAGTACGTAAAACTCCCACTCGGCCTGAATGAAATACGCCCAGATGATCACGGCGGCATACACAGCGATGGCAACATAAATGCCTGCCTTTGGCCCCGCTTTCTCTCCGAGGCGACCAAAGACAATGGCCGCGGGAAAACCGACAAACTGGGTAATCAGCAATGCAACAATCAGTGCGTTGGCCTTGAAGCCCAGGGACAGGCCGAAGTCCACGGCCATGCGCATTATCGTGTCCACACCATCGATATACAGCCAGTAGGCCACGAGAAACAGGCCGGCCATTTTCAGCCTGCGTACCTCGTGCAGGGTGTAGCGCAACTGACACATCCCCGCCCGCACCGCCTGCCAGCCGGATACCTCACCAGCCGGCTCAGGAACAAACAGAAACACCGGCAGCGAAAATACTGCCCACCATACGGCTACCATCATGAAGGATGCCCGGACCGCCTCATGGCTGTCAGCCAACCCGAAGGCCTCCGGCCAGAGCGTCATGGACACATTCAGCGCAAACAGCAGGCCACCGCCCAGATAGCCAAACGCAAAGCCCAGCGAGGAGACGACATCCAGCTTCCTGTCCGCAGCCACGATTGGCAGCAGGGCGTCGTAAAACACATTTCCGCCGGAAAATCCGAGAATAGCCAGCACATACAGGCAGACGGCCATCTCCCAGTCCCCCGCAGCGACAAAATACAGGCTGCCGGTCATGACCATGCCGAGTACGGCAAAGAACATCAGAAAGCGCTTCCTGCTGCTTCCTCGATCGGCAATCGCCCCGAGCACGGGTGCCATGATGGCAACGACCATGCTGGCTGCCGAGTTGGCTGCCCCGAGCATCATGCTGCTCTCTGCAACAGATGTGCCAGCAGCCCAGTAACGCTTGAAAAAAAGTGGGAAAAATCCTGCCAGAACCACCGTTGCAAAGGCGGAATTAGCCCAGTCGTACAGTACCCATGACCATGTGATCCGCTTGCAAGTGCTGACATGCGTCAAGGGCATTCCTCCAGGTTTTGAAATTAGGCAGGAATATTGTATGGTTATAGGCTCCTGCGGAGGCACCTGTTGAGCGAAAGCATACAGACTAGCCGGTGGAGGGGATATGCAAAACATCGTGCCAGCCCATGGCACAGTAAATCAGTACACATGCTGAAGCTGATTGATGCGCCGGATCGGCCTGCGTCACTTCCTCCCAATGAGGGAAAGAAGCCGCCACGCATCATGGCCATTGCCGGTGGCAAGGGTGGTGTCGGTAAAAGCTTCATTGCCGCTAACTTGGGCATGGCATTGGCAAAGTCCGGTCGGCGCGTGGTTCTTGTGGACCTGGACCTGGGTGGTGCCAACCTGCACACATGCCTCGGGCTGGGGCAGATAAAATCTGGTCTTTCCGACTTCCTCGCCGACCCTCACAGTTCCGTCAATGACCTGATTTTCGACACGGGCATTCCCAACCTCGGATTGATCAGCGGTGCCGCCAATACGCTGGATATCGCTAATCTCAAGTACTTTCACAAAACGAGAATTATTCGCAACCTACCCCGCATTGAAACCGACTACGTCATTGTGGACCTTGGCGCCGGTACAGCCTATAACACGCTTGATTTCTTCCTCGCTGCTGACTGTGGCCTGGTGACCGTCACCCCCGATCCCGCCTCCATCGAAAACACCTACCGCTTCATCAAAAGCGTGTTCATGCGTAAGCTGAAGTTTGCCCATGTATCCGACAACATCCAGCGCATGACGCAGTACATCATGATGCAGCACCACACCGGCGGGCGTCGCATCCGTACACTGGCCGACTTCTTCACCGAAACCGAGAAAGCCGACCCGGCCGGCGCGTCCAGGGTACGGGTGGAACTGGAAAGCATCCGCCTGCAGCTCATCGTGAACCAGGTAAGCAGACCAGCGGATATCGAAATCGGCCACTCCTTCAAAATGGCATGCAGAAACTACTTCGGCATCAACATCGATTATGCCGGCCACCTTTACCATGATGAGGCTGTCCTGCGGGCCTTGCGAAACCGACGACCATTCCTGCTGGAAAATCCAACATCCAGGTTGAGCATCAGCCTTGAGCACATTGCAAGCAGCGTGCTTGGGAGGGTATGTGTATGAAGAATGGGAAGGCAGAAAAGACAGAAGCATCCGTCATCTCCATCGCCTCCTATCAGGATGCACCCGATTACTACGAGGTTCTTCAGGTGGCGTCGGATGCCAGCCATGCGGAAATTATCAGTGCCTACCGCCAGGCAAAGGAAACATACAAACAGAACTCCCTGTCCACCTACTCGTTATTCGATGACGAGGAAACCGAGCAGGCCATCGCACAAATCGAGGAGGCTTACCAGGTGCTCGCCTTTCCCGGCAAGCGGCGCCTGTATGATCAGACCCGAAGGACCAACCAGCAAAAAAAAGCCAGGGGAAAGCGATCCGGTAACCGAGGAAAGAAAAAGGCAAAGCTGGCAGCTGGTGGACATCCCAAGGAATCTAAGGAGTTCGAGCAGCTTATCGCAGGAACCCGCGTATTTTCCGGGGCGGTCATGCGCGCCTTACGCAAATATCGTGGCATCTCCATGGATGAGATTGCTGACAGGACAAAAATCAGCAAGACCTATTTAAAGGCCATTGAAAGCGAGGAAATATCTCTGCTGCCCCCGGGTATTTATCGCAAGAGCTTTATCCGGCAATATGCGGCTCAGCTTGGCCTGGACCCGGATCGGGTGATTGCAACCTATCCTCCCCTGCGCAACATGCCCTAAACCCAACGGGAGGCCATTAACCGGTAATATAATGACTCAGCGCAGAAATCAGCATTTCCTTCTCGGATATCAGCGCTGCTACCACATCGCGCAGCGACACGATGCCAACGAAATGCCCATCTTCAAATACAAGCAGATGACGACAACGATTGGCCTTCATCAATTCAAGACAACGTGAGCAGCTCTCATCCGGTGCCACGCTGACAAACTCGCTCGGCATCACATCTTTTACCAGCGTGGTGGCCGGATCTCTCTTCTCGCCTACAACCCGCATCATCAGATCACGTTCAGTAAACAGGCCGCGTACACCGCTTTCGCTGCCACGAACAACCAATGAGCCAATGTATTTCTCGGTCATCAGAATAGCCGCATCCAATGCCGTGGTATTCTCGTTGATCACCACAACATTACGCTCAATTTCAGATGTGATCTGCATGGCTACCCTCCCCGGATTTTGTGCGGCTGCATCGTAAGCAGCGTACTGAGGCCGACATCATCGGCGAAAATGCCAGCCTAGCATGCCGAGGCACAGATGCCAGATGGCCAGGCGGACTGCCTTTGCATAGGCTTGAGTGATTGCACAGGAAGGAGATATATCGTCGGCGCGATGAAAAAAGTCCGCATTCTCATGTACAACAATATCGGGAGCTATCCCGAGCCCGCCATGGAGGATGCCGTTTCAGCTGAATGTTTTGCAGGTGATATGGCCTGGCTTGTGGACAATGGCTACAGGATCGTTCCCCTGGCAGAAGTCCTGGCCTTGGCTGATGGTCCTCAGCCGATACCGGACAATCTGCTTGCGCTGACTTTTGATGGCGGCTACGCCGATGTTCCCCGACATGTTCTGCCTGTATTGACCCGGCTGGGTCTTCCGGCCACATTCTTCATTCCGGTATCATCACTCGGTAAGTCGCTGACCGTGTACGGTGAGCGTATTCCCTGCATGGGCTGGCCCCAGGTTCACGATATAGCTGCAGCTGGCTTCGATATCGGCGCCTACCTGCTGGGCTGGCAGGCCTGCGACAAATCCAATGAGGTGCAGCTCATCACGGAAATCCACCAAGTGGCGGATGTCTTTCGGGACAAGCTGGACAGGCCGCTGCGCTATGTCTCCGTGCGCGAGGGCGTCCCCGGAAAGGCAGTTCGCAGCACCCTGAAAGAAGTAGGAATCGAGGCCTTTCTCACCAAGTGCCCCACCAAGTACCGAACACATCGTTACGCCATTGGCCGTATCCAGATTGATGACGAAGACCCGAATATCTTCCGCATCAAGCTCTCGAACAATTATCTTCGCTTCAAGGACTCCCGATCCTGGCGCTACATCCGTAAATACAAGGTGGACCGGCTTGCTCATCTGATCTCGGATATCATCAACCGGCGCCGAGGAGTTGAGCTATCCGGTTAACATCCTTCTAGGACGCTGTCACAATCTTCAGCAATCTCGAACATGTCATCGAGCCTGGCCAGGGAAAACACGTCCATGATGCGTGGGCTGATAGCTGTCAACACAAAGCGGCCGTTGCCATGACGACTCCACGTCAACCCCTCAGCCAGCGTCGCAATGCCCGATGAGTCGATAAACTCCAGCCCGGCCATATCCACTATGACAAGCCGGTTTCCATCGTTCAGCTCCGCTGCCAGAACCGCAAGCAGCTCCGGCGAGGAATAGACATCCAGACTGCCATGGAGGCGCACAACTGCACCGGGGACGTCGATACGTTCTAGCGTGTAGCGGAATTTACTCACGCACAAACTCTTCCCGA
>CAZROR010000102.1:0-5456 GCA_964601765.1 uncultured Zetaproteobacteria bacterium | reverse complement strand
ATTGATAATAAAAGATTTATCATAAAATACAGTGAGCTATGGCCGGGGGTATGGATCGATACCGGGAATCCATGACGGGCTGTAGAAAAGTGTGGAAAGCGGTATGATGCTGCGGCGGAGTGGCCCGGATAGCCGCGGCAGGGCGTGCCCTGTCGAGGAAAGTCCGGGCTGCATAGGGCACAGTGCCGGATAATCTCCGGAGAGGGTGACCTCGGGATAGTGCCACAGAAAACAGACCGCCAGGATGATCCTGGTAAGGGTGAAACGGTGTGGTAAGAGCGCACCGCTCCGCACGGTAACGGGCGGAGGCACGGAAAACCCCACTGGCAGCAAGGCCAAATAGGGAAGCGATAAACGTGGCCCGCGCGTGCTTCCGGGTAGGCTGCTTGAGCCTGCGGGCAACCGCAGGCCCAGATGAATGGCTATCGCCCTTGAATAAGGGAACAGAACCCGGCTTACAGGGCCGCTCCGCACCTTTTGTGTCGTGATATGGAAGAGCGCTAGCATCGGATTTTGGAGGTTTTGCTTGGACGCAAGCTGCACAGATACGGCAAAGGCCAGAAAGCTGCGCGAATTTTTTCAGAAGCACGGACGCATTTTCATTGTCGTGGATGCTACTGCGGAGACAGTTCGCGTGCCTGAATACCTGAAGGGAGACCCGGCCCTGCGGCTTGTTCTGAGCGTGCGCATGCCGCAGGCGATTTCCTTTAACGATGACGCGCTTGAGTCAGAGCTTTCGTTTTCAGGCAAGCCCTTTCCCTGCCATATCCCTATGCGTTACATCTGGGCATCCTATGTGCCGGAGCAGGGCCTTGATACCGGTATTCTATGGGAGGCCGACATGCCGGATAGCGTCAGGGCCGTGGTTTCAGCTGCGCGTAAACTGCATGAGTCCACATCTCAGGACATCGCGGGAACGGAACACGAGACAGCAGGCGGCAATGATGCTTCGGATACCGTACCGGCAAAAAGGCGGATCAGGCATTTGCGTGTGGTGAAATAGGTCATGCGGCACGCTGGCCTGCATCATGGCGGTCGAGTATCCTTTTGTCACAGGCGGAAGCGATGCCCCGGCAGAGTATTCATCGCGGGGGTTCTGCTCATCTGGTTGCCGACGGTGGCCATGTCCGCTGAAGACTTCCGCATGACGGTAGAGATCCCGGCCGAAGGAAAGGCCAGTGCTCAGCCAAGCTTGGCTGCTGTCATGCGGCAGGCGGTCCCGGTGCTTTGGGATCGCCTGATTCCACAGGAAGAGCGTGTCAAGGCCAAGGTGCTGACCGGGACGCCCAGAATGGTGTCGCGCATTGTTCCGGCGAAGGATGTGACAAGGGTGGAGTTCGACCGCCAGGCTGTATTTGATTACCTGGGCCGGGCACACATGGCCTTTATGGCATCGCCACCGGTCTTCCACCTGGCAATAAAGATGCGGAACAGTGTTGGTATGCCCATGCCCCAGACCGAAGCGTTATTGCTGCAGTATGCAGAGGATATGGCACGACGGTGGGGCTTCAGGCTGTCTGTATCGGCACCAGAGCTGGTCATCAATTGGATCTGGGTGGATGCACACCGGGCAATGCTGTCCCTTGAAGGTGCGGCTGCACCTCCTGATGCGGTAGAGCAGGAACGGGATATTGGCGAAGAAGATCCATTGGCATTCATGCAGGCTTGGTTGAAGACGATACTGCTTGATACCAGGGACCGCCTTGGCGCTAGCCACAATCAGAAGAAAGCTATCCCACAGGATGGAAGGACAATCGTATGGCTGCTTATCGAACGGCCGCTGAGCCTTGGTGAACAGGCTGTGTTGGAGGATGCCATACGCAGTGATCCGAGGGTGGTGAGGCTTATCCCGCACACGTATAGCCACCAACGGCTGCGATACCGGCTGATTGTGGCAGGGCAGGACACGGCCTGGGTGGCCGAGTGGTTTCGGCAACGCGCATTCCAGGTTTCTCCTGCACCGGATGGATGGCACCTGCAGTAACCCATGAGCGAGAAAATTCTCAATCTGCCGAATCTGCTGACCCTGTGTCGCATTGCCCTGACGCCGGTGATCGTGTATGCCATTCTGCTGAAGCAGGCGTGGTTTGCTCTTGGCATGATGTTCGTGGCAGGTATCAGCGACATGCTGGATGGGTGGGTGGCAAAGCGTTTTGGCCAGCAGACCATCGTCGGCGCATACATGGATCCAATTGCCGACAAACTGCTGCTGATTGGCAGCATTGTTGCCCTGTACCTGATCGGACAGGTGCCCCTTTTCTTGTTTCTGGCAGTCGTATTTCGTGATGTCATCATTGTTGGTGGCGCCATTATGTATGAATTGGTGACACGCCGACTGGAGATGGAGCCAACCCTGCTTTCCAAGACGACCACGGTTTTGCAGATCGTATATGTACTCATCATTATCCTCAATATGGTTCAGCCCCTGCCATTCTGGCTGGTTGCGATATCGGCCTGGTCGACATTCGTGCTGACCTGCCTGTCAGGGGCCCACTACATGATTGCCTGGACACTGAAGGCCATGCACGAGGAAACGTGATCAGTGCGTCAGCAGCTGCTCGATGTCCATCCCTCACCGCGCTATACCTATGGTTCGTGGCACCGCCATGCCGGAGCGGAAGAGGCATCCAATCGCCTTGCACTGTGGATGGTGCACGGTGGCCGCATCTGGCTGCGCTCGGATGAACCGGCGGGCAAGACGCATCTGCTGCATGCCCTGCAAGCGGAGCATCCGGAGCTCGGGCTGGTCCCTGTCCTTGCATCCCGGCAGGGGCATGCCATGCAGCTGGTGTCCGACTGGCTGGGAGTCCTGCAGGACAGGGCAAAATGGATGCTCGATATCGAAGCGGGTGCTATGCCGGGCGCACACTGTCTGGCACTGTTTCACCTCATTGAACGGGCTCGGGAGGGGAACAGGCCACTGCTCATTGCCTGGCGGTGTCCGGACGTGGCCACATTTGCGCCCGCCGAACTGAGCAGCCGCCTCAAGGCCTTCGAGGCACTTGACATACACGCCCCTCAGTCAGACGAGGACCTGCGTGCGGTATTGCTGTCCATTGCAGACGCACGGCAGTGGCCGCTGGGTGAGGAAATCGTTGATTTGGCGCTGTTGCGCTTTCCGCGGCGCCTGGGGGCCCTGCTTGTCGCCCTGCAGGAGCTGGAAAGCGCCTCGCTTGCGGCCGGGCGCCGTCTTACCCCCGCCTGGGCCAGGTGCTACTGGAAACGGAAGATGGAATGAAAAAGGGCGGCCTGAAGGCCGCCCCTGTTTCTTCCCCGGCAGGGACTGGCTACATCATGCCGCCCATGCCGCCCATGTCGCCGCCACCGGCAGCCGGGGCCGGTGTTTCCTTCTTCGGAATATCGGCCACCATGGCTTCCGTGGTGATGAGCAGACCGGCGATGGAGGCTGCATTCTGGATCGCCGAGCGCGTGACCTTGGTCGGGTCGATGACGCCCATCTTCACCAGATCGCCATATTCCTCGGTTGCCGCATTGAAGCCGTAGTTGGCATCCTTGCTGTTGACAACCTCGTTGACGACAACCGATGCCTCGACGCCGCAGTTGGCCACGATCTGGCGCAGCGGCTCTTCCACAGCACGCTTCACGATGCTGATACCGATGTCCTGATCGTGGTTGGCGCCCTTGAGGCCGTCCAGAGCAGCACGCGCACGCAGCAGCGCTACACCGCCGCCGGCCACGATGCCTTCTTCGACCGCAGCGCGCGTTGCATGCAGCGCGTCGTCCACACGGTCCTTCTTCTCTTTCATGGCGACTTCCGTCGCGGCACCCACCTTGATGACGGCTACGCCACCGGCAAGCTTGGCCAGGCGTTCCTGGAGCTTCTCGCGGTCATAGTCGCTCGTGCTGTCCTCAATCTGCTGGCGGATCTGGGCAATACGACCCTCAATATCCGCCTTGCTGCCGGCACCGTTGACGATGGTCGTCGTGTCCTTCGTCATTTTGACCTTGTTGGCGCGGCCCATGTCATCCAGCGTGACATTTTCGAGCTTCAGGCCGAGCTCCTCAGAAATGACGCGACCACCGGTCAGGATGGCCATATCTTCCATCATGGCCTTGCGGCGGTCACCGAAGCCCGGGGCCTTGACGGCAGCGATATTCAGGACGCCACGTACCTTGTTGACCACGAGCGTGGCAAGTGCCTCGCCTTCGATGTCCTCGGCGATAATCACCAGAGGCTTGCCGGAGCGGGCGACATTTTCCAGCACGGGAAGCAGATCACGCATGTTGGAGATCTTCTTCTCGTGCAGGAGGATGTACGGCTCCTCGATTTCAGCCTCCATGCGCTCTGCATCGGTAACAAAGTAGGGCGACAGGTAGCCGCGATCGAACTGCATGCCCTCAACGACATCCAGATCGGTTTCGAGGCCCTTGGCCTCTTCGACGGTGATCACGCCCTCCTTGCCAACCTTCTCCATGGCGTCAGCAATGATGCGCCCGACTTCCTCATCACCGTTGGCGGAAATGGTGCCAACCTGGGCGATCTCCTCCTGGTTTTTGACCTCTTTGGAGAGCTTGGTCAGCTCTTCCACGACACAGTCGACGGCCTTGTCGATACCGCGCTTCAGGTCCATCGGGTTCATGCCGGCAGCAACAGCCTTCACGCCTTCACGGGCAATGGCCTGGGCCAGCACCGTTGCTGTCGTGGTACCGTCACCCGCGACATCAGATGTCTTGGAGGCTACTTCCTTGACCATCTGGGCGCCCATGTTCTCGAACTTATTCTCAAGCTCGATTTCCTTGGCGACGGAGACACCGTCCTTGGTTACGGTTGGCGCACCCCAGGATTTCTCCAGGACGACGTTGCGGCCTTTCGGGCCCAGTGTCACCTTGACCGCATCGGCCAGCGTATTGACGCCCTGCATCATCTGGGCACGCGCACTCTCACTGAAATGAATTTCTTTTGCAGACATGGTTAATACTTCTCCTTATCCTGCATGAGTTTTTAGGATTCGATGACGCCGAGGATGTCGTCCTCGCGCATCATCAGGTACTCTTCACCATCCAGCTTGATTTCCGTGCCGGCATACTTGGAGAAGATGACGCGGTCGCCTGGCTTGACATCCAGCGGCCGAACATCTCCGTTCTCCAGGATTTTTCCCTTGCCTGCAGCAATGATTTCGCCCTGGATGGGCTTCTCTTTGGCGGTATCAGGAATGATGATGCCGCCAGCGGACTTTTCCTCCTCATCAAGACGGCGTACAATCACGCGGTCATGCAAAGGGCGAACCTTCGTTGACATATTCACTTCTCCTGTCCATGTAAGGTTTTTTAAGCGACGGGCCAGCTTAGCACTCGACCCAATAGAGTGCTAATTGTGGTAGCGCTGCCGGGCCTGTCAATACTTTTTTAGCGCTCTTTGGGCATGAGTGCCAAATCGCCTCTCGTATGGCGCAGTTGCCGCGGGAACGCCCCTACGGCATTCTTCATCTGTTTCA
>CAZROR010000101.1:0-5472 GCA_964601765.1 uncultured Zetaproteobacteria bacterium | reverse complement strand
ATATGGCCTGAGTTCCTGAGCCCGCGCCGACGGCGGGACAGCACCCATTGCCAAAGCAAATAAAACAACACCAATGAATTTCTTCATCTCGCCCTCCTCCAAAGAAATATCCCAATCTCGAATATTTATCCTGAACTGGGATATTGTCAACAAAAATCCATTGTCTGTTTATGGGGAAAAACCTGTGGACTGAAAGACAGGAGCGCCTGCAAAGTCTTTTGCGGTCACTCCGACGAGAAAGCGGACTCACCCAGGTTCAGCTGGCGGACAGACTCGGGCGGCCGCAAAGCTATGTCAGCAAGTATGAAACCGGTGAGCGCAGGCTGGACATCCTCGAACTCCAGGATATCTGCACAGCCTGCGGCAGCACGCTGAGCAGTTTTTGCAAAAAGCTCGAGAAATCGTGAGCTTGTACTCCGGCGCGGCATGATGCGCTGATGTGCACTTCTCCGAGCTCCCATCTTTCTTATTGTCTTACGTGCATACCAGCCTATAATGTGTACACAAAAGGAGGTGCATATGCGTCGTGTCAATGTCCGTGAGGCCAGAGAACGCATCAGCCGTTTGCTTGCTGAGGTCGAGCGTGGCGAGGAAGTCGTCATTTCCCGCCATGGCAGGCCGGTCGCCCGTCTGGCGCCGATTAAAAGAGAACCTCGCTTTTCGGATCGTTCGGCCTTCAGGGCAAGCCTGCGACCAGGCAAGACAGGATCAGCCGAACTGGTGCGCGGAATACGAGACGAAGAGCATTACTGAACGACAGAGACAGTGGATTACTTCGACACCAGCGCGCTGCTCCCCTACTACCGGCCCGAGCCATTGAGCGAGAGGGTGCAGGCATTGCTCATGGCGGGTTCACCGGTGGCAATCAGCATGCTGGTGGATGTGGAGATGGCCTCCGCCCTGTCACGGATTGTGCGCATGGGAGAGTGTTCCAATCAGGATGCTGCCAGGGTGCAAAACGCCTTTGCCGCGGATGTGGGAAAAGGATGCTTCCATTATCTTGCTGTGGATGTGGCGGTATTTCAGCAGGCACAGCACTGGCTGCTGGAACGCAAAACGGCGCTTCGAACCCTGGACGCATTACATCTTGCCTGCGCCGCACTGGCCGAGGCGAGATTTGTCACCGCCGACCGGACCCTGGCCGGTGCCGCGCACATGTATGGTGTCAGCTTCCACCTTGTGACGGATACCTGACAAATGAGCCAGCGGCTGATGGCGGAAAACATCACACGCGCGAACCGCAAGGATTCCGGGACACGGGGCTGGCCGATTCATCAAACGGCCACGAACATAATGAAAAACTCATGTGCTGCCGCTATGATGCGCGACCCTTGCGAAAACCGGGGCGATCAGGCGCCGGCTTTTCAGACAAGACCCTGCCGGAGGAGTACATGGCCGAACACAGGCTGAGTCAGTTGAAAGTGCTGGAAAGCGAGTCCATCCACATCATGCGCGAGGTAGTGGCCGAGTTTCGCAATCCGGTGATGCTGTACTCCATCGGCAAGGACTCCAGCGTCATGCTGCACCTAGCGCGCAAGGCCTTCTATCCAGGTCCCCTTCCCTTCCCGCTGCTGCATGTGGACACCGGCTACAAGTTCAAGGAAATGTACGAGTTCCGCGATGCGTACACCAAGGAAATCGGAGCACACCTGATCGTCCACCGGCACGAAGAGGCCATTGCCCAGGGCATGAATCCCAAGCAGTACGGTATTGCACGCTGCTGCGGCCTGCTCAAAACACAGGCCCTGCTTGATGCGCTGGAGGCAGGTGGCTTCGATGCGGCCTTCGGTGGTGCCCGCCGCGATGAGGAGCGCAGCCGCGCCAAGGAGCGCGTATTCTCGATTCGTGATGAGTTCGGCCAGTGGGACCCGAAGAACCAGCGCCCGGAGCTCTGGGACATTTACAATGCCCGCATCCACGAAGGTGAATCGGTGCGCGTGTTCCCGCTTTCGAACTGGACCGAGATGGATATCTGGATGTACATCCGCGAGGAGCAGATTCCGATTGTGCCCCTGTACTATGCAAAAGAACGCCTCATGGTCGAGCGTGGCAACCAGCTCATTCCGGTTGAAGGTAATGCAGACATTCGCGAAGGCGAAGAGCCGAAGATGATCATGTCTCGTTTTCGTACGCTGGGCTGCATGCCCTGCACGGGCGCGGTGCGCTCAACGGCGACAACCATTGACGAAATCGTTGCCGAGGCCGCCGCGGCGCGGCGCAGCGAACGTGAAACACGCATTATCGATCACGGCGCCAACACGATGGAAGACAAGAAAAAGGAAGGCTATTTCTAGTGGTATCCCACGAGACATCGAGGCCGCGGAGCAACGCTCCAGATGCCCGCGTGTCCTTGCGGTGAGGCATAGGATTGTAAACTGATGACGGAAATCAACTTCAGGTTGCAGGAAGAGATAGAGCTGTTGCGGCTGGTGACGGTCGGCAGCGTTGACGACGGAAAATCCACGCTGATCGGCAGGCTGCTCGTGGATACGAAGGGTGCCTTCGAGGATCAGCTGCTGGCCATCCGCAAGGCCCCGCACGTAATCGAGGACGAGGACGTATCCCTTGCGGCCCGCAATATTGATCTCGCCATGCTGACCGACGGCCTGCAGGCCGAGCGCGAGCAGGGCATCACGATTGACGTCGCCTATCGCTATTTCTCCACCCCGAAGCGAAAATTCATCATGGCGGACTGCCCGGGCCACGAGCAGTACACGCGCAACATGGTCACGGGCGCCTCAACCGCCAGTGCTGCCATTATTCTGATTGATGCCAGAAACGGCGTGTTGACACAGACGCGCCGGCACACGCATATCATCGGCCTGCTCGGCCTGCCACACCTTATCGTGGCCATCAATAAAATGGATCTCGTGGATTACGCTGAGGGCACCTACCAACGCATTAGAAACGAATTGACGGAGTTCTGTGCGCGACAGAATATCCACGATCTCATCTGTATTCCGATTTCTGCGCTTGAAGGCGACATGGTTGTCGAGCGTGGCGATAATATGCCCTGGTATAAGGGGCAAACGATTCTGGAGGCACTGGAATCGCTCGATGTCGGTGATCAGCTGGACAAGCTGGAGTTCCGCCTCCCGGTCCAGTATGTCAGCCGACCGCAAACCAAAGACCTGCCGGACTTTCGCGGCTACATGGGGCGGATCGTCTCCGGCACGATCAGGCGCGGTGATGCAATCACCGTACTGCCATCAGGCCTGACAAGCCGTGTGGAAGACATTATTACTTTCGATGGCAATCTGGATGAGGCCTTCCCGCCGCAGAGCATCACCCTAACGCTGGCGGACGATATCGACATCTCCCGAGGCGACATGATCGTGCATGCTGATCACAGCATGCAAACGGCCAGGGACATCGAGGCCATGGTTTGCTGGATGGGCGATGAGCCGCTCAGCCCGCGCAAAAAATACCACATCAAGCACACGACCCGTACCTGCAAGGCGATGGTTACAGACATTGTGTACCGTACGGATATCAATACGCTGGAAAAAGACGCAAGCGCCGGTCAGCTGGCCATGAACGAGATCGGCCGTGTAGCCCTGAAGCTTGCCCAGCCCCTGAACTTTGATGCGTATGCGGATAACCGCGCCACCGGAAGCTTCATTATCATCGACAGCTTCACGAACAACACCGTGGGCGCCGGCATGATCCTCAAGCCATAAACAACCGAAAGGCCCACCACGAAGTCACAAAGGCACGAAGTAAAACAAAAACACAAAGCACCCTCAGAAAATCTCAGCCTTTTGCCCTGGTGTCTTCGTGGTTCAATCTTTTCCTGTCTGATGCCGGCGTCAATGGGATAGGCTGCGCCCGTATGTCACGCATGCATCCCGAATTCCCGCAAGATGATGACATCATCTACCTGAACCATGCCGCGGTCAGCCCCTGGCCCAGACGTACGTATGAGGCTGTATGCGCCTTTGCCGAAAAAAACATGCGTCGCGGTGCGGCAGACTATCCCGCCTGGCTCAGGACCGAACATGTACTGCGAGAACGGCTGGCGCGCCTCGTCAACGCCCCAAGCACAGCCGATATCTCACTCGTCAAAAACACATCGGAAGCGCTGTCGCTGGTGGCCTGGGGACTGGACTGGCAGCCCGGCGACAACATCATCAGCACCGATCAGGAGTTCCCATCCAACCGCATCGTCTGGGAGTCGCTGCGCGAGCACGGTGTAGAACTGCGGCTCGCCCGGCTTGCCGGAACAGCCGATCCCGAGGCTGCCATGCTGGCACTTGCCGATGCGCGCACACGGCTCATGGCCGTAAGCTCCGTACAGTTCGGCAGCGGCCTGATGATGGACCTGCAACGCCTCGGTGACTTCTGCCATGCACGCGGCATTGTCTTCTGCGTTGATGCCATTCAGAGCCTGGGCGCCACCCGCTTTGACGCTCAGGCTATCCGCGCCGATGTGGTAGCTGCCGACGGGCACAAGTGGATGCTCGGCCCGGAAGGCCTGGCCCTGCTCTATACCCGCCCTTCCCTGCGGGACCGCCTCAGGCTGCATCAATATGGGTGGCACATGACACGACGTGCCGGCGACTTTGACCGTACGGACTGGCAGCCAAGCGAAACCGGCACAAAGTTCGAGCCCGGCAGCCCGAACATGCTCGGCATTCATGCCTTGAACGCGAGCCTGTCACTGCTTGAGGAAGTCGGTATGGAGCAGGTCGAGACGCGGGTGATGGCCAATGCCGCATATCTGATCGAGCGCATCACACATGTGCCCGGGCTTGAGCTCATCACACCAGAACATCGCCACGCCGGCATTGTCACCTTCCGCTGCAAGAAAGCTGATCATGGACGGCTATACCGGGCGCTGATGCAAAACGGTGTGATTTGCGCTACACGTGGCAGTGGTATCCGCCTTTCTCCACATTTCTACAACACCACCGATCAGCTGTGCCGTGCAGTAGACCTTGTCGCAGCTCTTATGGCAACTGGATACGCACAGACTTGACCCTGATTCTTCCCTCGCCCAAGGTATAAGGCATGCGACGCATGCGCATCCTTCTCGCCCTCGTGCTGCTTGCCGGCATCGGCCTGGGCTACTGGATGCGCCCCTGGCTTCTCACGCCTGATGCCGCCCCACGACCAGTCACGCCCCGCGGGGACCTGGCAGCAGACGAACGAGCCACCATAGCCTTGTTTGAGCGTATCAGCCCATCGGTAGTTTTTATCACTACCCTGACCCGCGTCATCGATCCGTGGACTCGCATGGTCTTTGAGGCTCGTGAAGGTACAGGGTCAGGGTTTATCTGGGATCGGGAAGGCCATGTGGTCACCAACTATCACGTCATCCGCGGTGCCAGCAAAGCACGCGTCAGGCTGGCGGATGGGCGGGCATATGGTGCAGTCCTCGTTGGCACCAGCCCGGAAAACGACCTGGCCGTACTACGTATTAATGTGCCGTTCAATCCACCGCCACCCATTCCTCTGGGCAGAAGTGCAGAT
>CAZROR010000100.1:0-5536 GCA_964601765.1 uncultured Zetaproteobacteria bacterium | reverse complement strand
GATGATACATTTCAATCTTTCACCCCCTGGCCACCGCATTCTCGCCTGCGGTAATTTAAACCAGATACTATTGACATGCAAAAGCCATCCCCCTGATCCCTCCGCTAAGATGCCTCAGGACACACTTCCATCAATAATTCGGCCATCTTCCATGCGAATAAGACGACCCGCGGCATCAATGACCATCGGATCGTGCGAGGCAATCAGGAATGTGGCGCCATGCTCACGGTTCAGACGACGCATCAACCCGATCAGCGCCTCGCCGGTATGGCTGTCCAGGTTTGCCGTGGGTTCATCGGCAAGCACGATATCAGGATGGCTGGCAAGCGCCCGGGCCACGGCGACACGCTGCTGCTGGCCGCCTGAAAGTTCATCGGGCCGACGCACCTCAAGCCCTGCCAGGCCCACCTCGTGCAACCACCGGTCGGCCAGGGCCTCGCGGCTGGCTCTGTCCATACCCTGTAACTGGAGTACATAGGCTACGTTTTCGCGTGCCGACAGCGTGCGTATCAGATTGTAGGCCTGGAACACAAACCCGATATGACGCAGCCGGAATACTGCCCGCTCGCTTTTCGACAGCGCCAGCACGTCCATGCCGTCAATGCAGACCTGCCCGGCATCCGGCGTATCCAGCACCCCGATCATATTCAGTAGCGTTGTTTTGCCCGAACCGGATCGTCCGGCGACGACGGCGAACGCGCCTGCCTCCAGCGCCAGGTCCACGTTCTGCAGGGCAGCGATACACTCTCCCCCAAGCTGGTAGTATTTTTCCAGCCCCCGGGCCTCGATCAACGCCATCGCTCACACCTTCCTGAGTGCCTGCACCGGCTCCAGTCGGGCTGCCTTCCAGGCCGGGAACAGCCCTGCCGCAATGGCGCCGACCACCGCTGCCCCGAGAATGCGCAGGCAGGAGGCAGGCTGAAGTGACGGGTGGACAATCGGGTCCATGTACATGAATGAAAATGCCTCGGCGAAACGCGAGAGGTCGATGCCGTGTGCGCCAAAATACGCCACAGCCCAGAGGCCCAGTGCGAACCCCGCTACGCTGCCAGCCAGCACAAGCAGCACGGTCTCCCAGACAACCATCGCGAACACCTGTCCGGCACGCACGCCGAGTGCACTCATCAGGCCGAATTCACGTACGCGGTCCTGCGTGCTCATCAGCATCGTGTTCAGCACCTCCGCCAGCACGATGATGATGACGATGGCCAAAATGATCCAGGTATATGCATCGGCAAACTGCGACCACTGATCCGCCATCGGATCGATATCGTTCCAGCGCAGCACCTCCAGCCCACGTCCATGCCACTGCTTCTGGAGTGCCGTGGCCAGCGGGGTCACGTCCGCAAAGCGATGAAGGCGCACGACGATGTCCGTCACGGCTTTTCCCATGTCCAGCCAGCGCTGGGCGCTGGCAAGCGGGATAACGGCCGCAAGGGTGTCGATGTCCATGACTCCCGAATGCATCAGCCCGCGCACACGAAACACCTCGGATGCAATGTCGCCATTCGGCAGCGCCGCCATGAGCACCACCTTGTCGCCGAGCCCTGCCTGCAGACGCTCGGCGAGTGCATCGCCAAGCACGCAGCCATGCGCATCCCCGCCACGCAGCCACGTGCCCTGGCTCACGAAGCTGGCGAGCCGGCTCATACTCGCCTCACGTGCCGGCTGTACAGCAAAAATGAGGCTCCCCGCATTGGCGATCGCGGTCGAGGCCAGACCCGAGACCCGGATACGGGTCGTCCAGCCCTGCACCGCCGCATGCTGCTGCAATTCGGCCACCAGGGGGGCAGGATCGGCGATATGTCGTGCAAGGCGCTGCTCCCGCTCGAACCCACTGGCATGAATCTGGATGTGGCCGGAGAGCGTCAGGGCAAAATTCGTGCGAATCTGCTGCATCCAGCCGTCATTCATCGCCGAAAGAAATGTCAGCGCGGCAATACCGACAGCCAGCGCGGCGGCCGTAAGCCCTGTTCTCAGCGGATGCAGCCACAGGTTGCGCCAGCCCAGAATCAGGTAGATGCGCAAATCAGACATGGCGAATGGCCTGAACAGGCTCAAGCCGCGCCGCCCGCCATGCCGGCAAGGCTGCCGCGATAACCGCAGCGGCCAGCACGGCCAGCACCGTGTGCAACAAATGTGCTGTATCAATCTCCGTGCGGATGACTGGATCGATGTAGAAACGTGAAATCGTGTCCATCTGGCTGGCGAGATTGATGCCGTGGGTGTGGAAAAAGGCAACCAGGCCAAGGCCCGCGGCCGTGCCCGCCAGCATGCCGGCCAGGCCGAGCAGCACCGATTCGGCAACCACGACACACGCGAGGCGCCATCGACCGCAACCCAGGGCCATCATGACGCCGAACTCGTGAATGCGATCAAACATGCTCATGAGCATCGTATTCATGATGCCGGAAGCGACAATGGCCAGCACAATCGTCAGAAAGATGTAATAGAACCCGTTTTCCAGATCCACCCACTGCCTCATCATCGGATACATGTCGTACCAGCGCAGTACCTCGTATCGCGCCCGATTCAGCCGATCGCGGAGATCCGCGGTCGTGGCCTCGAGGTGCTCGCGTGGCACCTGCAACACGATATGTGAAACACGGCCCTGCATGGCCAGCATCCGCTGCATGAAGGCCAGCGGCACGATGGCCAGGCCGCGGTCAATGCCCATTTCCCCTGATTCGATGATGCCGACAAGCTGGAACCGTTCCGCTGCCAGCGCCCTGTAGCGGTCCTCAGCCAGCAGGGCAAGCTCGTCCCCGACATGCAGGCCGAGATTGCGGGCCGTGGCCGCGCCGAGCACGCAGGCATGCGTGTCGCCAGGGCGGAGGAACCTTCCCTGGCCGACCTTTTCATGCAGACGGGAAATGCGGTGCTCCATGCCGGGGTCGATGCCGAGCATGACAAGCCCTTCCGAATTGTCACCGCCCGCTGCAAGCGCAAAGGCCTGCAAGCGCAGGCTGTAGCGGTTGCCGGCCACCGCCTGCACGACGTGGGTGGCCGCCTGAGTATCCGGAATGACCCGCTCCAGTCGCGGCTGGCGGAAAAATCCCTGCGCGTGAATCTGGATGCTGCCGACAATGGTTTCCTGGAGGTTGCGCGTCATGCTGTTGTGAACGCCGTCGTTGAAGCCCCACAGAAACAGCAGGGCGGCAAGGCCCACGGCGATGCCCGTCACGGTAAGCAGGCTGCGGCGCGCATTGCGTACGATATTGCGCACGGCCAGGGAGATGAACACGGGTTGTCAGTCCCGGCGCCTGAGATGTGCGCGCTCGAAAATACGAGCATCGAGCGGGATGTTGAAGCTTGCATCCTCGAGGATCAGCACCGTTTCATGGCCCGGCCTGGTCAGCGGCTGCATGATCCAGCGCGTCGGAATCCTGCGCCCACCAACCTCGCGGACAGCCTCGAAGCGCAGGCGCCGCAGCAATTGGCCGTGTTCATCGTAATACTCTGCCCATAGCGGTACGCCATCGCGGCGGATGCGATGCACAAGCTTGCCCCATACCACCGGCGCCTCTGGCCTGGGCAGCGATTCGATGACGAGGCGTTCGTCATCGCGCGACAGGATGCGGTGTGTGTAATCATCCACGATGGATGCGGACTTCACGAGGTCATCATTCGTGAAGTCCGACCCCATCCAGGCGGACAGCATCATCGAGGGCGGAATGCGGATATCCCGCTCAAGCCTCGGGATATACATCCACAGATTTGGCCCCACCTTCAGAAAGGTCGTGTCCCTGTCCTTACGGGGTGCGAGGATACGGATAAAAAAACGCCGACCCGGCCGGTCGTCCCAGCTTTGCAGGCGGATTTCGCGCTGCCATTCCGGCGTGATGACCCGCATCGTATAGCGCGCCTCGTTTGTATCCGCGCGCAGCAGCACCTGCATCCGTCGCATTACATCCGTCGCTTCATCAGCCGCGGCAGGCAGGGCGGACAGGAACCCTAGCCAGGACAGCATGGCCAGGCCAAAAACCAGCCTGGCCATCAGGGAGTTAAAGGGCTTACTCCGTCCATATCCGGCGGACTGAGCAGGCAAGCCCCATCTTTTGCTCATGCCTTGATCCAGTTTTCAACCTTGAGCCCGGAAACCCTTGAGAACTCCCGCTCATTGTTTGTCACCAGCGTCATGCCCATGCTGAGGGCATGGGCGGCAATGAGCAGGTCATTCGCGCCAATGATGGCTCCCGCTTTTTCCAGGGCGGCACGGACCTCGCCGTAAACGACAGCGTCCTGCTCGCGGAAAGGCGCGATTTCCAGCGGCAGAAGAAACTTTTCCACGATCTCCCTGTTTCGCTCACGCCGGGAGCTTCCGGCCACGCCATATTCGAGCTCAGCCAGCACGATGGCGGAAATGAACACGTCACCGGGATGAAGCCGGTTAAAATGCTCCCGCACCTCCGGTGGATTGTGCTTCATCAGGTAGATGCAGATATTGGTATCAAGCATGTACATGCGAAAGACCGTCAATCAAAACAGGAAAAATCGCGCTCATCAGGCGGCGGCTGATGGCGGCCATCCGCCATGAAATCGTCCGACAGCTGACCCATGGCCTCAAACAGAGAGTCCCAGCTTCCCTGCCTGGGCAACAGCACGACAGCATTGCCCATCTTGCGCACATAAACCTCACTGCCCTCGAAGCGACAATCCTTGGGCAGACGCACGGCCTGGCTGCGGCCATTCTGAAAAAGCTTGGCTGTTTTCATATGCGCCACCTCCGATATATGCCATACAGTATATACCGTCGGCGACTACCGTCAACGCGCCCCCGGCGCTATCCAGCGCAAACCGGCCGGTTTGTACCAATTCGCCGCATTGACCGGCAGTACCGGAAAAGCAGGCCCGGCCCCTCGCTGCCAGTCGGGCAGGAAAAGTCGTAAGTTTGCATACTATCCCAGCTTTTCCGCTCCTCCTTTTCCATTTGCTTGAATGTTGGGGCGGGATATAGTCCTTCTCGGAGGAGAAACACATGCGAGCAAGAAGAGCACTATTCTCCAAGTGGTTTGTTTGTAAAGAAGTATTGAGCCGCTTTTGAGTTGTATCGATGGATAGCAGGGAAAAGAAGCAGCTCAGCGAATCGGATATCTGCGATCTGTTCATCACGCCCGCCATCAGGGATGCGGGCTGGGACCCGATGACTCAGATTCGCCGTGAGGTGACGCTGACCCCCGGCCCGGTCGTCGTGCGCGGTAATATGTCTTCGCGCAACAAGAAGAAAAAGAAGTTCGCCGATTATGTGCTTTTCTGGGATCCGGGCATGCCGGTCGCCGTGGTCGAGGCCAAGGATAACAGGCATTCGGTCAGCCACGGCATGCAGCAGGCGCTGGGTTATGCCGAGATGCTGGGGGTGCCGAGTGCATTCAGCTCCAATGGCGATGCCTTTGCCTGGCATAACAAGGTGGCCAGGCCCGGCGAGGATATCGAATCCGAGATTCCCCTGAATGAATTCCCGGCACCCGAAACGCTATTGCAGGAGCCTGTAAACCTATCTGTGTAAATTGCCGACTCAGATTCTCTCCGGCATTCT
>CAZROR010000099.1:2805-5555 GCA_964601765.1 uncultured Zetaproteobacteria bacterium | reverse complement strand
ACCGCCTCGCCATCGCAGGCGGACACGCTGGCCACAATGAACAGCTGCTCGAACGGCTCGCCAAGACGGCCGGCAAGGCCGACATCCAGCCCGGGCACATCGACATGTGCCGCGATCGAGGAGCCAATCACGCCATCCTTTTTCGCCGCATCCAGCGCCATGTTGACCTGCTCACGAATGCTGAAAAATGTCGTCCACGCCGCATCATCAATGTCAATATCCACCACCTCATGGAAGCCCTGCAGATGAACACTGTCGCCGCATGCGCCCGGCAGGTGCTCCCATGCCTCCTCGGCCGTGAACGGCAGAATCGGCGCAATCAGGCGAATCAGCGTATCGGCAATCTCGAACAGGGTAGCGCGGGCAGAGCGCCGCCTCTCCGAATCGGCGGTATCGCAATACAGGCGGTCCTTGATGACATCGAGATAGAAGCCACCGAGATCAACGGAGCAGAAATTGTGCACCTGCTGATGGATGCGGTGAAAGCGGTAGCTCTCATAGCCGTCCATCACAGCACGCGTCACCTGCGACAGCCGGTGCACGGCCCAGCGGTCCAGCGGGCTGCGCTGCTCATGCGGGATCATGTCGCGGGCCGGATCAAAGCCCTCGAGATTGCCCAGCATGAAGCGGATCGTGTTGCGGATGCGGCGGTACGACTCCGAGAGCTGCTTCAGGATGTCGTCGGAGATGCGGATATCAGCCGAGTAATCCTCCGAGGTCACCCACAGGCGCAGAATATCCGCGCCGAGCTGCTGGATGATCTTCTGCGGCGCGATGACATTGCCGCGCGACTTGGACATCTTGTTGCCCTGTCCATCAACCACGAAGCCGTGCGTGAGCACGCCCCTGAATGGCGGCCGGCCGCGCGTGCCCACGCTTTCCAGCAGGGACGACTGAAACCAGCCACGATGCTGATCCGATCCTTCAAGATACAGGTCGGCCGGGCTCCGCTGGTCGTCGCGCTGCTCCAGCACGCAGGCATGTGTGCTGCCTGAATCGAACCAGACATCAAGGATGTCGGTTTCACGCTCGAACGCCGTGCCGCCACACTGCGGGCAGGCGGCATCCGCGGGCAGGAAGGCGGACACATCTTCAGCAAACCAGATGTCCGCCCCGCCTTTTTCGACCGCCTGCGCAACCCGCTCGACCACCTCCGGCGTCGTCACCGCATGCGAGCCGCATGCCTTGCAGCGGATGACCGTAATCGGCACACCCCAGTTGCGCTGGCGCGACACGCACCAGTCCGGGCGCGATTCCACCATCGTACGGATGCGGTTTTCACCCCATTCCGGAATCCATTGCGTCTCGGCGATCGCTGCCAGCGCCTTTGCCCGCAGGTCGTTTTTCTCCATCGAAATGAACCACTGGGGCGTGGCGCGGAAAATGAGCGGCGTGTGGCAGCGCCAGCAGTGCGGATAGCTGTGCGCGATCCTGCCGTCGGCCAGCAGCGCCCCGCATGCCCTGAGATGCTCGACAACGGGGGCATTGGCTTTGAACACGTGCATGCCGCCAAATACCGGCGTGTCCGGCAGGAACACCCCCGCATCATCCACCGGATTGAAGGTGGGCAGGCCGTAGCGCATGCCGATGTCGTAGTCCTCCTGGCCGTGGCCCGGCGCCGTGTGCACACAGCCCGTGCCGGCATCGAGGGTGACATGATCGCCAATGAGCACCGGCGCATCCTGGTCGAGATACGGATGGCGGAATTTGCGGCCTTCCAGCCGCTCGCCGCGGAAGCGCGCGACAACCTCGCCCGTCGCGCCAATCGCAGCCAGCACATCCGCGCGCAGGTCCTCGGCCAGAATCAGGATTTCCCCGTCATCGAGGTTGGCGTTGCCGCCCGTGTCCGTGATGCGCACAGCGCTGTATTCGATGCCGCCGCCGAGCGAAACCGCCAGGTTGGCCGGAATCGTCCATGGCGTCGTCGTCCAGATGACAAGCGCCACCTTCCCTGCCAGAGCGGCATCCACATCATCCAGCGCCTCGCCGGCGGCGAACTTCACGTAGATCGAATGCGAGCTGTGATCCTCGTACTCGACCTCGGCCTCGGCCAGCGCCGTGCGGTCGTTCACGCACCAGTGCACCGGCTTGGCGCCCTTGTAGAGGCCGCCATTGGCCAGGAACTTGCCGATCTCACGCACGGTGTTGGCCTCGAACCGGTAGTCCATCGTCACATAGGGCGCATCCCAGTTGCCGATCACGCCGAGCCGCTTGAACTCCTCGCGCTGCACATCGAGCCATTCAGCAGCATATTCGCGACAGGCGGCGCGGAATTCAGCCGGCGAGATATCCTCCTTGTCGCGCTTCTTTTTCTTGAAGCGCTCCTCCACCTTGAGCTCGATCGGCAGGCCGTGGCAGTCCCAGCCGGGCACATAGGGCGCGTCAAAGCCCATCATTGAGCGCGAGCGCACCACGATGTCCTTGAGAATCTTGTTGACGGCATGACCGATATGGATATGGCCGTTGGCATAGGGCGGGCCGTCGTGCAGCACGAACTTCGGCGCATCCCTGCGCGCCGCGCGCAGCCGGCCATAGATATCCGCCTCGGCCCACTGCTTCAGGCGTTCGGGCTCCCGGTTCGGCAGATTGCCCCGCATCGGAAACGCCGTTTTCGGCAGGAACACGGTGGGTCGATAATCAAATTTTTCCTGATCAGCCAAAGCTCACTCCAATATCTTATATACGCAGATCAACGCAGATAGGCGCTGATCATGTCCGCGTGAATACCTTTCGCCGTACATCCACCTTCC
>CAZROR010000099.1:0-2705 GCA_964601765.1 uncultured Zetaproteobacteria bacterium | reverse complement strand
CTTCCATGCCCGTAGCCTTAAGATAGTTAACCAATTGCACTTCGTGGATGGGCTGAAGCCGATCAACGGCCTTCAATTCCAGAATGACACAGCCCTGAACGACAATATCGGCCGTGAACTCTCCTACAATTTCTCCCTCAAACCAAACCTTTATCGGATGTTGTTGCTGAACGGCAAGGCTAGACTGACGCAGACGCTTGCATAAGGCATTTTCATACACCTTTTCGACAAACCCCTGGCCCAGGGCCTGATGGACTGCAAATGTCTCATGAATAATGCGTTCGGTAATGTCAGCGTGCTTATAATCTGTGCCCATCTGCGTTAATCCGCGTCTAAGATCCTTCTCGCAGCCTTGCAGTCTTCGGCGATCTGGCGGGCCAGCTCGTCCGGTCCCCGAAACGCCCGGTCCTCACGCACGCGCGCCACGAAAACCACCTCAAGTGTCTTGTTGTACAGCTCCGGGCTGTCGTCGAACAAATGCGTTTCGAGCAGCAGGGTGCGGCCGGCAAAGGTGGGCCGGTAGCCGATATAGGCCGCGCCATTCCAGTGCTTTCCCTCGCAGTGCGCGCGCACCGCATACACGCCGACAGGCGGGTGCGAAAGATCCTTCAAATCAAGGTTGGCTGTTGGAAAGCCCAGCCTGCGGCCACGGGCCTCGCCCTTGCAGATGTGGCCCGACACGCTGTACGGACAGCCGAGCAGGTCTTCGGCCAGCCGGAAGTCCGCCGCCTCGATGGCCGAGCGGATGCGGCTTGAGGACACCACGGCGCCGTGCATCTCAAAGGCGGCGGCCTCGCTCACTGTAAAGCCGAGCTCCTCGCCCAGGATGCGCAGCTCGCGGGCGTGGCCTGCCCGGTCGTGACCAAAGGCGAAATCATAGCCGACATGGATATGCCGGAAGGCGAGCGCCGCATGCAGCCGGCGGATGAACTTGTCCGGCGACCACTCGGCCAGTTCGCGGGTAAAGTGCAGCAGCAGCGTCGCGTCAATTCCCGTCTGCCGCAGCAGCGCCAGCTTTTCGTGCAGGTGACACAGCCTGCGCGGCGCCTCTTCCGGATAGAGAATCGCGCGTGGATGCGGGTCGAAGGTGACGGCCACGGCAGGGCCCTCAACAGCCAGCGCATGGCCCTTAAGCTCCGCCAGCACCTGCTGGTGACCCATGTGAACGCCATCGAAATTGCCGATGGTAACGGCGCCGCCATGCACACCCTCGGCCGCAGCCGCAGCATCAAATGAACGCAAAACCTGCATGTGCGTGAGCCTAACAGGCTGATGCGCTTTCACACACCCAGATACTTCAGATGGCTGCCGCAGCCTGCGCGGCAGTCGGAGGCGCCAAAGCCCGGTGCCGGTGTCCCGCCCTTTACCCGCTGGTTCAGCAGGCATTCAGGCACGTCAAACGTGCGCACGTCCCGGATATGCGCTTCGGGCGCGGCCAGCAGATAATCGATATGCCAGCGCAGCGCCTTGTGCGACGACAGATGCC
The DNA here is from genome assembly GCA_964601765.1 of uncultured Zetaproteobacteria bacterium. Classification (GTDB taxonomy): domain Bacteria; phylum Pseudomonadota; class Zetaproteobacteria; order Mariprofundales; family Mariprofundaceae; genus SZUA-181. The sequence goes on along the minus strand of CAZROR010000099.1, from coordinate 1,219 downwards.
GCCGGATGCGCGCGGCCATGTTGCGCCGGGCCGAGCCCGTGTACACATACTCGCCGGCCGGGAAGCCAAAGGCACCCAGCCTGCCGATGGTCAGGCGCACCTCCGCGTCCAGCGTGATATAGAGCTGATAGCTGATATCAGCGGCTGTAGATGTGGAAGCTGTAGGCATGCGGATTGCGGTCATCCGGTGCGTGTTCCTCGCAGAACACCTCGCGCCATGCGCTGTAATCCAGTGCCGGAAACCACGTGTCGCCATCGAAGCGGGCATGAACCCTCGTGACATAAAGCCGTGCGGCATGCGGCAGAAGCTGCGCGTACACGCTGGCCCCGCCAATCACCATAATCTCCGCAGTATCGCCGGCCGCCTGCCGTGCCTGCTCAACGGAATGAACGACGGTGCAGCCCTCGGCTCGGAAGTCCCGCCGGTGTGTCAGCACGATGTTCAGACGACCCGGCAGGAGACGCCCGATGGACTCGAATGTGGCGCGGCCCATCAGCACGGGCTTGCCCATCGTCTGCTTTTTGAACCAGGCAAGATCGGCAGGCAGCCGCCACGGCAGCCCGCCGTCACGGCCGATCAGGCCAGCCTCATCCTGCGCCCAGATCAGGGATATCATGATTCCGGCATATAGCGATCGATATCCAGCGCGCCATGAAAAACGCCGAGAATATCAATGGATTCATCTTTTCGGATTAAATAGGCGATCCTGTAATGGCCATATAACAAAATGCGAACATCTCCATCCGGTTCGGAGCGATACTCATGCCCGGCAAGTGGAAAAGTGGAAAGTATTTGGGCCTTTTTATAAATGCCTGAGACTACTCCATGTGCGGCAGCCGGATCATCCTGTGCTATATAATCGTGAATTTCCTTCAACCATTGCTGAGCCTCATCAGACCATCTTATTGTCGCCATGAATCAATCTTTGCCGCCATGTCCTCATTGGATATCACGCGATTTGCCCGCACATCATCAAGCCCCCGCTGTACCATTCTTTCCAGCGCAAGCGCCTTCATAATCTCCTCATACGATGCATCATCCGGCTGTGACTGAACAACTTCACAGACCACATCTTTTGCTGTCGTCATGACTCACTCCTGTTTGGCTCGTGCAACATTTGAAATCAGCGCGCACTTTATGTCCAGCCTGCCCAAGATGTTGTCTAGGGCCTGTTCACGCTACGTCCGACGAATGTCGCCGCTGCCACCGAATGGATGC
>CAZROR010000098.1:0-5602 GCA_964601765.1 uncultured Zetaproteobacteria bacterium | reverse complement strand
AAGCAGGTGGCCATCCACCTCATATGAATTTACAGCAGTATAGGGACTCAACCACAGAGCACGGGGGCATAATCTTCCTGGGCATGGAAGAAAACAGATGGTAAGCGGCAAACGTATCGGCCTGGTTCTGAGCGCAGGCGGCATACGCGGTGTCTATGCCCATACCGGATTTTTGCAGGCCATCGAAAAAATGCGACTGCCTGTTTCCGCCATTGCGGGTTGCAGTGCGGGAGCCATTGTCGGCGGCATGTTCGCCAGCGGCACGCCTCTACGGACATGGGCTCAGGCCATCGACCGGATCCGTCCCGCGGATTTCTGGCAACCGGGTGCGTTGAGACACTCGCTATGGAAACTGCTGGTTTCCCGCGGGAGAAAATTCACCGGTGTGTCCAAAACAGAAGCCGCCCTGGCATTCTGTCGACACCACCTGGCTGCCAAGACCTTTGAGCAATGCCACATTCCCTTCCACGCCCTGGCGATCTGCCTGGATAGTGGCGAGAAAACCATGTTTTCAAAGGGGACTCTCGCCCCGCGTATCGTCGCCAGCGCCACGATTCCACTGCTTTATCAACCAATAGAAATCGATGGAAGGTATTATTGTGACGGGGCTGTAATTGACCTGGCCCCTACTGATGCCATTTGTTGCAGGCACCACCTGGACGTGCTGATCGTTCACCATGTGGCCAACCGCGCCCGGGGGTTTCATGGCATGAAAGAAGATGCCTCATGGCCCATGGCTGAAATTCTGAATACGTTGCTGTTCCGACATCGCCCATGGTACCTGTCCGATCAGGCGCTCACCTTCCGGAACTGTCCTTGTGGCTGCAAGGCGCTGATCACCGTGCTGGAGCCGGAGTTGCCGGATATCCCCTGGCCACAAACAGATAAGGGCCGGATGGTTCGGCTTCAGGCCCTGGACCAGACAAAACACCTGCTTGCTCCGCATGTCGAGACGCTGTGCGGCAATCCGGAAAGGCTTCAGCACCTGATCATGCCCGCAGAGGAAGGAAAGGAGGGAACGACTCATTGTTAGATACTCCTAACTTCCTGCTATCACCGCCTGAAGCCGGCAAAGAGAAGCTACACATATCTGGCGCCGGACCGGCTGGCCTTGCAGCCGCCATTACCTACGCACGTGCTGGTGGAAAAGCTGTCGTCCACGAGCGCAAGAAAAATGTAGGAACCAGGTTTCACGATGACTTCCAGGGCATCGAGAACTGGACGACGCATGGTAATGTGCTGGAAGAACTGGAAGGAATCGGGATTTCCCCGGATTTTGACCATACCCCGTTTCGTGAGCTCGTATGCTACGCTCCGACAGGAGCCGAATATATTTACCGCGCGGAGGAGCCCCTCTTTTACCTTGTCCGTCGTGGCTCCCGGCCCGGCACGCTGGATCACAGCCTCAGAGAACAGGCGCTGAATGTTGGCGTCGAGCTGTCATTCCATGATCCGGTGCGCCGCATGCCCCGGGGTGGAATTGTTGCCGAGGGGCCTCACAGGTCAGATGTCATCGCTACCGGCTATGTGTTTGAAACGTCCGCAGCCGATGGAATCTACACCGCCATGTCAGACAGGCTGGCACCAAAAGGCTACGCGTATCTGCTTGTTCATAAAGAACGGGGAACACTCGCCACCTGTATGTTCGACGATTTTCATCACGACTGCCATTACCTGGAACGAACTGTTGATTTTTTCAGGGAAAAGACAGGAATACAAATGAAAGACCCCAGGCGATTCGGCGGGTCGGGCAATGTTTTTTTTGCGGGGCTGGCCCGTAAGGGTAACGTTCTCTACGTCGGGGAATCTGCCGGTTTTCAGGATGCATTGTGGGGCTTTGGCATGCGCTACGCACTGCTGTCCGGGCACCTGGCCGCAAAGGCCTGGCTGTCCGGGCATCCAGAAATCTACGATTACTTGTGGCGCAATCGCCTGGGAGGCCTCCTCCGGGCATCCATGGTAAACCGCTATTTCTTCGGGAAGCTGGGAAACTGGGGTTATGCAGCTTTCCTGAAGGGCATTTGGCGGGCGGATGACCCAAGGCAATGGTTGCGTCGCCGCTATTCCATGAGCTGGAAGAAAAGCGCATGCTACCCACTTGTCAGGCTTGCTTATCGGTCAAGATTCCGCGGGGGCATATGCATCAAAGAGGGATGTGACTGTACATGGTGTCGTTGCAAACATGCCTGTAATGCAGGATCAAAGTAGTCAACCGGATATGATCAAACGGAGGCTTCTGAGGTTACAACCAGCCCGGACTACCGAAAGGATTCTACCCCGGTTTTCCTGTTTTCTTGCCGTTCGCGATGCTGGCAGGATAGATATGACAAGAGGAGAGCCAACATGAGCACAGATCCGGTATGTGGAATGGATGTTGCCGAAGACAGCAAACATACTCGCGTGTTCCGTGGTGTAGCATATCATTTCTGCAGTGCCCGTTGCCTGGAGAAGTTCAACAGCAACCCGGAAGGCTACATGGGTGAGGACTGTACGCACGACCCGGTTTGCGGCATGAAGGTAAGCAGACAGTCACGTAACCACGTCTCGCATGCCGGGCGTGACTTCTATTTTTGCTCCCAGCACTGTGTCGAAAAATTCACTGCCGACCCGGCTGCATTCGAGGGCAAGGACACGCCGTGCGCGCATCAGAAGGCTGGGAAATCCACCACACCGGAGGACCCCGAAGCCACGTATTTCTGCCCGATGTGTCCGGGACAGGAGCAAAAGGGACCGGGTATCTGCAAACAGTGTGGCATGGCCCTGGAGCCGATGGCCACACCCCTGCCCGGGCGGAAAACTGAATACGTCTGTCCAATGCATCCGGAAGTGCTCAGCGATGAACCAGGGAACTGCCCAAAATGTGGCATGGCCCTGGAGGCACGTACGGTTGAGACCGAAGAGGCAAACCCGGAGCTTGAGGATATGAACCGGCGTCTCAGGCTCGGCGCCGTGCTCGCCATCCCGGTATTCGTGCTGGCCATGGTCGCCGATCTTGCGCCGGCCTGGCTACCTGCCTCCCTGGATATGCATACGGTACAGTGGATTGAGTTTGTTCTCGCCACACCAGTCGTGCTCTGGGGCGGGTGGCCATTTTTCGAGCGCTTTGCGCTTTCCATCCGTACCTGGAACCTGAACATGTTCACGCTCATCGGCTTGGGCGTCGGTGTGGCCTGGACGTATAGCGTCGTAGCCTTGCTCTTTCCCGGGCTTTTCCCACCCGTCATGCAGATGAAAGGCGGACTTGTGGATGTATATTTCGAGGCAGCTGCCGTCATCACGGTGCTCGTATTACTCGGCCAGGTGCTCGAACTCAAGGCTCGATCACGCACGAACGAGGCTATTCGGCTGCTGCTCAGCATGGCACCGAAAACAGCGCGACGCGTCAATGCCGACGGCAGCGAGACAGACGTACCGCTGGAGAGCGTGCAGCCAGGGGATATCCTGCGCGTGCGTCCCGGCGAAAAAATTCCGGTGGATGGCACCGTTACCGAAGGCAGCAGCCACGTCGATGAATCGATGGTCACGGGCGAGCCGGTGCCGGTTGCGAAACAGGCAGGCGACACCCTGATTGGCGCAACAGTGAACGGCAACGGTAGCCTGCTGATGCGGGCCGAAAAGGTCGGTGCTGACACCCTGCTTGCCCAGATTGTGCACATGGTTGCCGAGGCACAACGCTCGCGCGCCCCCATCCAGAAAATGGCAGATACTGTGGCCGGCTATTTCGTACCCGCCGTTGTCGGCATGGCACTGCTTTCGTTCGTTGTCTGGCTGACCATTGGCCCGGAGCCCAGGTTGGCACACGCGATTGTCAATGCCGTCGCCGTGTTGATTATCGCCTGTCCCTGTGCGCTGGGGCTGGCCACACCGATCTCCATCATGGTTGGCACCGGGCGGGGGGCCACAGCCGGTGTGCTGATCAAGAATGCCGAGGTGCTGGAAATCATGGAAAAAGTGGACACACTGGTGGTGGATAAAACCGGCACACTCACGCTCGGCAAGCCAACGCTGACAACTGTCGTACCCCTTGAAAAGTATTCGGAAGAGGACATCCTGCAATTGGCCATGAGCCTGGAGCGCGCCAGCGAACATCCGCTGGCCGCGGCAATCGTGGCCGGCGCGATCGAGCGCCGGATTGAGCCACAGACTACCGAAGCATTCAAGGCTATCACCGGCAAGGGCGTTTCTGCTCGCGTAGCGGAGTGCACTGTGATACTCGGTAATATCCGGCTGATGCAGGATCACGATATCGATACCGGTGATGCCGTAGCGATTGCTGAAAAGCACCAGAACAGTGGCGAAACGATTATGTATCTCGCCGTGGACGGACAACTGGCCGGGCTGCTCGGCGTTTCCGATCCCGTCAAGCCGACAACACCCGATGCAATTGCCTCCCTGCATGATGAGGGCATTGAAGTGGTCATGCTCACGGGCGACAACAGCAAAACAGCCGCCTCCGTTGCAGCAAGGCTCGGTATCAACCGTTTCGAGGCCGAGGTACTGCCCGACCAGAAAGCGGAGGTTGTGAAACGACTGCAGGCCGAGGGACGCATCGTGGCCATGGCCGGAGACGGCATTAATGACGCCCCTGCGCTGGCAGCTGCACACGTTGGCATCGCCATGGGCACGGGTACCGATGTGGCCATGGAATCGGCTGGCGTAACGCTCGTGAAGGGCGATCTGACCGGCATCGTGCGCGCCAGGCGCCTTTCCCGCGCCACGATGAAAAATATCCGGCAAAACCTGTTCTTCGCGTTTGTCTACAACTCGGCTGGCGTGCCAGTGGCTGCCGGTATCCTCTATCCCTTCTTCAGCATCCTGCTTTCACCGATTATTGCGGCTGCCGCAATGAGCTTCAGCTCGGTATCCGTGATTACGAACGCGCTCAGGCTGCGCAGCATCAAACTTTGAGTATTGCGGTAAAAAGAAGACATGCAGCAGGCTGAAACAGACAGCTATCGGGATGATCCGGTTCGCCGGGAATATGCCCGCCTGGCACATGTCTACGATGAGCGCTGGTCTTTTTACATCCAGGCATCACTGCGTGAGACACTGAAACGCATGCAGATCCGACCAGAACAAAGGCTGCTGGATGTCGGCTGTGGTACCGGCAGCCTGCTGGCCATGCTGACAGAGACATCCCCCGGTACCATGTTGGCAGGCGTGGATGCAACAGCCGAAATGCTGGATGTTGCCCGAAAGCGGCTTACCGCACCGGTGCTACTGGCCCAAGCCTGTGCAGAACATCTTCCATTCAATGATGGCGCATTCGACAGCGTGATAAGCTGCAACATGTTTCATTATATCCGGCGCCCCCTGGCCGCGCTGCATGAAATACGACGGGTGCTGAAACCGGCAGGAAGGCTGGTGATTACGGACTGGTGCAGGGATTTCCTGACCTGCCGTGCTTGTGAGCTCTTCCTGCAAATGACCAACCGCGCTCACCACCGGGCCTACCGTCAGCGGGAGTGCCGCGACATACTCGCCACGGCGGGCTTTTCCTCCATTGCTGTCGAGCGTTACAAAATCAACTGGTTCTGGGGAATGATGACAGCCACGGCATCCAGACCAGCACCCTGAAACGCTCTTTCGAAAGTACCGGGCT
>CAZROR010000097.1:0-5621 GCA_964601765.1 uncultured Zetaproteobacteria bacterium | reverse complement strand
TGGCGCGTGGCCGCGCCATCATCCCGGCCAACATCAATCACCCGGAGCTGGAGCCCGTGATTATCGGACGCAATTTTCTCGTCAAGATCAACGGCAATATCGGCAACTCGGCACTTGGCTCCAGTATTGAGGAGGAGGTTGAAAAGATGGCCTGGGGCACACGCTGGGGCGCGGATACGATCATGGACCTGTCCACCGGCAGGAATATCCACGAAACGCGTGAGTGGATTATCCGCAACAGCGCCGTGCCGATTGGCACGGTACCAATTTACCAGGCGCTGGAGAAGGTCGATGGCGTGGCCGAGGCGCTGAATTGGAAGGTTTTTCGTGATACGCTGATCGAACAGGCGGAGCAGGGAGTGGACTACTTCACCATCCATGCCGGCGTGTTGCTCAGGTATGTGCCGCTCACGGCAAAAAGACTCGCCGGCATCGTTTCGCGTGGTGGCTCGATCATGGCCAAGTGGTGTCTCGCGCACCATGAGGAAAATTTCCTGTATACACATTTCGAGGAAATCTGCGAGATCATGAAGGCGTATGACGTGTCGTTCTCGCTTGGTGACGGCCTCAGGCCCGGGGCGATTGCCGATGCGAACGACGAAGCGCAGTTTGCCGAGCTGCACACGCTGGGCGAGCTGACGAAAGTGGCCTGGGAGCACGAGGTACAGGTGATGATCGAGGGTCCGGGGCATGTGCCGATGCAAATGATCCGTGAAAACATGGACGAGCAGCTCCGGCACTGCTTCGAGGCGCCGTTTTACACGCTCGGGCCGCTGACCACCGATATTGCGCCCGGATACGACCACATTACCTCCGCGATCGGGGCGGCACAGATTGGCTGGTACGGCTGTGCGATGCTCTGCTACGTAACGCCCAAGGAGCATCTTGGCCTGCCGAACCGCGAGGATGTCAAGCAGGGTGTCATCGCCTACAAGATCGCAGCGCATGCGGCGGATTTGGCCAAGGGTCATCCCGGTGCGCAGCTGCGCGATGATGCAATGTCCAAGGCCCGGTTCGAGTTCCGCTGGGAGGATCAGTTCAACCTGTCGCTAGATCCGGACACGGCCCGCGCCTACCATGATGAAACACTGCCCAAAGACTCGGCAAAGGTAGCACACTTCTGCTCGATGTGCGGCCCGAAGTTCTGCTCGATGAAGATCACGCAGGAGGTGCGCGATTATGCAGCAGCGCATGATATGCAGGACGTCGAGGCAGTTAAGGCTGGCATGCATGAGAAGGCAGAAGAGTTCACGCGTACGGGCTCAAACATCTATCACAAGGCATAGACATTTCGTCTATGATGGAAGCAGGAGTTGACCATGCAGGCCAGAGACATCATGAATCCGGATCCGCCTTATTGCAGCCCGGACACTCCCATTGCCGATCTTGCCCGGCAATTCGCCGATGAAGGCATCAGCGGCATGCTGGTTGTCGATGAGGACAAATATCTGCTTGGTGTCATCACTGAAAGTGACCTCGTTGACCAGCAGAACCTGCACATCCCGACTGCCATCGCGCTGTTTGACATGGTGATTCCACTCGGGGAGGAACGGTTCGAGCGCGAGCTGGAGCGCATGCAGGCCATGACAGCGGGAGATTTGATGACCCGTGATGTGCGCACCGTAGGCCCGGATGCGGATCTGCTCGACATTTCAGGTATCATGGCCGATAAGCATGCGCATCACCTGCCGGTTATCGATGATGGAACGATCGTTGGCTTGATCACGAGGCATGATGTCATCAAGGCGCTCGCCGCCAAGACCAGCACCTGAATCCATGCACCGGCGCCTCAACAGCGAGGCGGAAACCCGGGACTTTGCCGCCAGCCTGGCGAAGGCACTGAAGCCCGGCGATGTACTTGCCCTTACGGGTGCGCTTGGTGCCGGCAAGAGCGTGTTTGCCCGTGCCGTGATGCGCGCGCTCGGCGTACGTGATGCAGCCATGCCCAGCCCCACATTTTCGCTGATCCAGGAATATGAGGGGAGACAGTGCCGTGTGGCACATATGGATTGGTACAGGCTTGCAGATACGGATGAGGTGGCAGCACTTGGCGTGCGTGACTATTTCCAGCCGCCGTGGATATGCCTGATTGAGTGGCCGGAGCGGGCAGTGGAGCTACTGCCCCCCCATGCCATTCACGTGTCGCTTGCCTGCTGCGATGCTGATCCCGAAGCGCGGGAGCTTGTAGTCCGTCCGGTCTGATCCGGACCGTTTCAGACCTTATTGACCTCCTTCGCGGGTCTTTTTCTTCGCCATGTTCCTGGCGCACTCCTCAGTCGAAAAACTGCGGCACCATGCCATATCGCGTCACGCTTCACCGGTTGTAGTGTTAGGATTTTGGAAACTTTCAAGGAGGCTGCCCTGAGCGATCTACGCCAGACCATCCGGACGATGGCGAAGCAACACGGCTTCGACCTGTGCCACATCACACGCCCTGAAATCGAGCGCAAACACCTGGACACCTATGCAGACTGGCTCAGTGCGGGCATGCAGGGTGACATGGCCTGGATGGCCGAGCAGACACGCATGGCACGGCGTCGCGACCCGGCCTCGATGCTAGAAGGTGTCAAAAGCGTGATTACGGTGGCAATGCGCTATTCACCACCTGCCTACACACTGGCAATGGCCAAATCGGAGCCGGGCAGGGGCGTCATTGCCGCCTACGCGCAGGGAGACGACTATCACGATACGCTCAGGAAGCGGCTGAAGGTCCTGGCCCGGGCGCTTGATGTGTTGTTGGGCAAGCATGACCAGCGTGTCTATGTGGATACCGCGCCGGTGCTGGAACACGCCTTTGCTGCGGCCTCCGGGCTCGGCTGGCAGGGCAGGCACTCACTGACCATCAACCGCGATATCGGCTCGTGGTTTCTGCTCGGCGAGATATTCACGACAGCCGTACTGGAACCGGATACTGCGGCCAGCGCGCACTGCGGCAGCTGCACGGCCTGCATGGCGGCCTGTCCGACAGGCGCCATCGTGGCGCCGTATATCGTGGATGCACGCCGCTGCATCTCTTATCTGACCATTGAATACCGGGGCTTCATACCGCCCGCGCTGCGACCGCTGATGGGTAACCGCATTTTCGGCTGTGATGATTGCCAGGCCGTATGTCCATGGAACAGGTATACCGTACCGCCATCCCCGGACCTGCTGTCACCGCGCAGTGAAAATGTGCTGCCGCGGCTTGAGGAACTTCTGGCGCTTGACGAGATGGCGTTTCGCAAGCGTTTCCGCAAGTCCCCGGTGCGGCGGGCAGGCAGGGGAGGCCTGCTGCGCAACGTTGCCATTGCGATGGGAAACTCCGGCGATCCGCGATATACTGAACAGCTGACAGGTGCGCTGCGCGATGCGGAGGCCCTGATCCGTGGCCATGCCGCGTGGGCGCTGGCGCGTCTCGGTGCGGCAGGTAGCTTGTCTACGCTGCATGATGCGCTCTCCGGGGAGGCGGATGCACAGGTTGCAACGGAAATAGCCCAGGCCATTTCCACACTGGAAGAAAGTGAGAGGGCATGAACAAAACACCCAAGGCATTCATTTTTGATCTGGACGGCACGCTTGTGCATGCACTGCCGGACATTCAGGCCAATGCGAATCAGGCCCTGGCCGCGCTCGGCCATGACAAGCGCCTGACACTGGAGGAGACAAAGCCGCTTGTTGGCGGCGGGGCGCAGAAGCTGGCAGCCAGCGTGCTCGGACTTCCCATGGATCACCCTGAAACCATGGCGCTTTATCACAAGTTCGCCGAAATTTACGAGCAGAACCCGGCCGAGCACGGCATGCCGTTTCCGGGCGTGATTGAAACGCTCAAGGCCTTGCATGCGCGCAGGATTCCGCTGTCCTGTGTGACCGCAAAGCCGGCCAGGGCGCGCGTCCAGGTATTGCGAAAAATGCATATTGAGCCCTACCTGACGGCGGCGCTTTCACCGGAAGATGGCTTTGCCAAGAAGCCCTCCCCGGATATGCTGTGGGAGTGCTGCCGGCGCATGGGCGTGACGGCAGCCGAAACCTGGATGGTTGGGGACACGAAGTTTGATGTGGAGGCGGGGCTGAATGCCGGCTGCATGGGTGTTGCCTTTGTCGATCATGGCTATCAGGAGGTGCCGCCCGAGTATGCGGACCGCGTATGGCATATCATGGAATTCACGCAATTGCTTGAGCTGGTAGCATGAATCTACCGGAGGGCATCTACGGCATCCTGCCGCCCGACCTGGAGGATATGCCGATGCTGTCGCTGGCCAGGGCGGCACTGAAGGGCGGGCTGAAGACGCTGCAAATGCGCGACAAGGAGGTACCACCCGAGCGGCGTCTGGCGCGCGCCAAGGTGCTGCGTGACCTCACACGCCTGTATGGCGCCACACTGATTATCAATGATGATGCGAAAATCGCACTGGATGCGGATGCTGACGGCGTGCACGTCGGTCGTGATGACGCGGGCAACCTGGCCAGGCTGCGCGGCATGCTCGGAGGCTCTCGATTGCTTGGCGTCACCTGCCGCCAGGACACGGTGTTTGCCCGGCAGACATTGAATACAGGCGCAAGCTACGTGTCGATTGGCGCCGTTTTCCCGACAAAAAGCAAGCCGGATGCGACACTGGTCGGCATCCAGGCGCTCAGGCAGGCCCGCGTATCGCTGCCGGAGGCCTGTATCGTGGCTGTGGGGGGCATCAATGAGGAACGGCTGTCCGCCGTCCGTCAGGCGGGAGCAAATGCCGCCGCCATGATTTCAGGCCTGTTTGATGCCCCGGATGTCGAACAGCAGGCACGCCAGCTTATCGAGGCATGGCAGGCAGGCTGAGCGTCTGCCTTGCCATCGGCGGGAGCGATTCCTGCGGTGGGGCGGGCATCCAGGCAGACCTCGCAGCCTTTGCCGCGCATGGTGTGAGGGGCTGCACGGCCATCACCGCGCTTACGGCGCAAAACCCGAGTAAGATAAGCAGGATAGAGGCATCACCTCTTGCGCAACTTGAGGCGGAGATCAGGGCGGCATTCGGCTATTATGATGTGGCAGCCGTTAAAACCGGGATGCTGCTGGATACCGCTCATATCAGCCTGGTGGCCTCGCTGCTGGGGACGCTCCATGAAGGCCGGCCAGTCGTCATCGACCCCGTGCTCGTGGCAACCAGCGGCAGTCGATTGCTGGATACCCATGCGCTGGAGGTGCTGTGTGCCGAGCTGCTGCCGCAGGCCACGCTTTTGACACCAAACCTGCCCGAGGCGGCGGCCCTGCTGGGGGAAGAGGCAAGCGGCGACCCGGCCGAGGATGCATGCAGGCTTGCCATGCGCTTTCACGCTGCCGTGCTCGTCAAGGGCGGGCATGGAGACGGGGAGATGCTCACGGACATGCTCTGTGACGCGCATGGCGTGATCAGCGTCTTTTCACACCCCCGCCGCGCCTGGAGCGAGGCAGCAGCGCATGGCAGCGGCTGCCGGCTTGCCGCCGCCACCGCGGCCGGCCTTGCGCGCGGCATGGCGCTGCATGATGCCGTGGAACGCGCCATCGACTGGCATCAGGCCAGCACTAGCGAGGTATAACTAGGCCTGAACCAGGGATTTGGCCTCCTGGTAGAGGGCCTCAAGCGCATCGATATCCATGGACTCCATGTGCAGCCCACGTTCGCGGG
>CAZROR010000096.1:0-5635 GCA_964601765.1 uncultured Zetaproteobacteria bacterium | reverse complement strand
GATCAAGGCCAATCTGGCCTGAAAGATAGGCCACCCCTCCATGCACGACAGCCTGACTGTATGGCCCGACGGCCCTTGGTGCCGCATCAGTATGCACCGTCATCACTTCAGCCACTGGCACCTCCCCGCAAGGCTAAGCTTTGGATTCAGATGGCTGGCGCGGCCAGCCGCGTGCAACCATCTGCCGGATTGCCGCGCCCAGTCCCTTCCGGGAGTGCCTGCGTGCAGGCAGGCCACCCTGGGTGCGGCGTGAAACATTGGTGACACCGGGCAGGCGCTTGACCGCGCGCAGCACTGCGGCAAGGTGGGTGCGGTCGGACACCTCGACCAGAATCGAAAGCTTGGTCATCGATCCCTCGAACTGGTGAATCTTCACATCATCGATATTGGCATCGTTCTCGGCGATGCAGCCGGACACGCGCGCCAGCATGCCGCGCTCGTTGCGCGTCCTGACCTCAATCGCCGTCGGATAGAGCTGGCCCACCTCGCCGCGCCATTTGACATCGAGCCAGGCATCCTGCCTCGTTTTCGCCACCTCCGCGCAATCCCGATGATGCACGATCATGCCCCGGCCGGGCTGAAACCGCCCCAGTACCGGATCTCCGGGAAGCGGCAGACAGCAATCCGCAGCCATCATCAGATTCCGGGAAAGTCTGGCAAAATGCAGCGGCCCTGAGAGCGTGCGCCTGGCCACGTCCAGCAGCCGCTCGACAGGAATATCACCATGCCCCAGCCGCTCCTCCAGCACGTCGATGCTTTCGCATTCGAGCTTCCTGAGCATGGCCTTGTCCGGCTTTGTCCGGCTGCCCAGCACCTCACGCAACATCTCAGCACCCATGCGCTGGCTGGCCTCCCGCTCCTGCCGACGAAACCACTGACGGATGGCCTGTCGCGCGCGCGGCGTGCGCACATACTGATACCACTGCCGGCCCGGCGTCTGCTCCGGGCTCGTCAGCACCTCAATCTGATCGCCATTGTGCAGTACGGTGCCCAGATCGGCCGGCTCACCGTTGATGCGCACGCCGATGCAGTGATTGCCGACATCGGTATGCACCGCGTAGGCAAAATCCAGCGGCATGGAGCCGCGTGGCAGTGAGAAGATATCGCCATCGCGGCTAAAGACGTAGACCTCCTGCACGAACAGGTCCAGCCGTGCATTCTCCAGATATTCCACCGGATTATCCGCCTCCTGCAACAGCTCCGTGAGCTGCTTCAGCCAGCGGAACTTGTGCAGATCACCGGATGTGGCGTCCTTGCCCTCCTTGTACATCCAGTGCGCCGCAATACCATCCTCGGCGTAGCGGTGCATGGCCTCGGTGCGCACCTGCACCTCGATAAGGTAGTTCTCCGGCCCATACACGGAGGTGTGCAGCGACTGATAGCCGTTCGGTTTGGGCAGAGCGATATAATCCTTGAAGCGCCCGGGCACCGGCCTGTACAGGCTGTGGATAATGCCCAGCGTCTGATAGCAGGTCGGTGTATCCTCCACAATGACGCGAAAGGCCACGAGGTCATATACCTCATCGAAGGACACATGCTTGCGCTGCATCTTGTCGTACAGACTGTACATATGCTTCATCCGGCCCTGCACGCGCGCCTTCACACCCTGCCTGTCCAGCACCTCCTGTAAAATCAGCTCCAGACGCATACAGGTGTCTTTCAGGCTGTCCAGGTGTTCGGCCAGCCGTTCAGCCAGCTCCCTGCTCGCTTCCGGCTCAAGATGCGAAAAGGCAAGATCCTCCATCTCCTGGCGAATCCAGTGGATACCGAGTCGATGTGCCAGCGGCGCATAAAGCTGTACTGTTTCTTCCGAAATTACCCTGCGTTTATGCTCCGGCAGAAAGCACAAGGTACGCATATTGTGCAGGCGGTCAGCCAGTTTCACGAGCAGCACGCGCAGGTCCCTGGCCGTGGCCAGAATCAGCTTGCGAAAATTCTCCGCCTGCTTCTGCTCGCTGGACTGGAATTTGAGCTTGCCGATCTTGGTGACGCCATCCACCAGTTGTGCAATTTCGTCACCAAAGCGCTCACGAATTTCATCCAGGGTAACATCGGTATCCTCTACCGTATCGTGCAGCAGGCCCGTGACAATACTGGCCTCATCCAGCCTGAGGCTGGCCAGGATGCCGGCCACGGCCAGCGGATGCGTGAAATATGGCTCGCCGGAGCTGCGCTTCTGATTGGCATGTGCCTGGGCCGCAAACACATAGGCCCGGTTAATCAGGTCGATATCAGCCTTTGGGTGATACGAAAGAACCTTGTCGGTGATTTCAAAGATACGACTCACAATGGCATAGATGTAGCCGAAGTGAGCCGGAAAGGCAATCTACGGAGTCTCTTCCTCGGCCTCCGGCACTTCCATTGCCTCAAGCCGGCGGCGCTCCTGCTCTTCCAGCTCGAACAGCGTTTCCCACGAAATCAGCCCATCACCGATTTCCCTGAGCGACTGTACCGTCGGCTTTGCATCAGCGTCCTCGATCAGTGAAGGCATGCTATTCTGCAGCTGCCGTGCACGCCGGGCGGCAAGCAGTACAAGCTCGAAACGGTTCGGGTAATGGCGGATACAGTCCTCAACGGTAATGCGTGCCATATCTGTGTCTCCTCATTCAGCACCTGCGAGCTGTCCGGTAAATTTCCAGCAACTCGGCAAGTGCATCCTCAAAAACATTATTCACGATGCGGTGATGTGCCTCGGCGGCATGGGCCATCTCGTCACGCGCTGCGGCCAGGCGCCTTGCAATCACCGCCTCATCATCGAGACCGCGCGCTACAAGCCGCTCGCGCAGGACATCCAGCGAGGGCGGCAGGATAAAGATACGGCAGGCATCTGGCAATTGTTCCGCTACCTGGGATGCGCCCTGCCAGTCGATTTCCAGCAGCACATCATGGCCTTCCCCCAGCATCGTCTCCACATCCGCCCGCCGGGTGCCATACCAGTTGCCATGCACAAGCGCGCATTCGAGAAATGCGCCATTACGGTGCTGTGCATCAAAGTCCTCCGGGCTCAAAAAGTAATATTCCCGGCCATTCACCTCACCGGTACGTGGCGGGCGCGTAGTACAGGAAACACTCAGGCGCAGCTCAGGAGCCTGCGCCAGCCAGGCGGCACACAGGGTTGTCTTGCCGCAGCCGGAGGGCCCGGAAACGATAAACAGCCGGCCGTCTTTGGAGTGTTGTGCGTGGCTAGGCATCGATCACCGGCTACCGAAATATGAAAAGCGCGCCCTTATGCCTTCCCCATCAGGCGATCACACTTGGCCTGTAGTTCTTCCCGGCTCTCCTCATAGTCCGGATCGTTCGGTATGCAGTCCACCGGACACACCATGCGACACTGTGGCTCATCAAAATGTCCCACGCATTCCGTACACTTATTCGGGTCGATCTCGAAAATCTCATCACCTTCGGAAATCGCCCCGTTCGGGCATTCCGGCTCACAAACCGCGCAATTGATACACTCATCGGTAATCATCAGTGCCATGTCAGACCTCCAGAATTATTTCTCGCTTTCCACAGCCGCAAGGGAGACCTCCCGCTCCATTTCCCCGCTTTTCAGCCTGTCCATGTAGTCCTTCAGCGCGGCAGCCACCCTGCCCTGAAGCAGATAAAGGGCGAGGAAGTTTGGAAAGGCCATGGACAACAGCAGCAGGTCGCTGAAATCGAGAATATTGCCGGCGCTGACAAGACTGGCCAGTACGATGACCATGATATAGAGGATACGGTAGGCCATCGAGTAGCGTTCGCCAAAGGTATAGGTCCAGCAGCGCTCCCCGTAATAGGACCAGGAAATCATGGTTGAATATGCGAACAGGACGACGGACACGGAAAGAATGACCGGAAACCAGGACAATACCGAGCCAAATGCCACCGCAGTCAGCGCAGCACCCTTGCTCGCCTCAACGAGATGATGGTATTCCGGTGCCTGCCAGACTCCGGTCAACACGATGACCAGCGCCGTCATGGTGCAGATAATCACGGTATCGATAAACGGCTCATACAGGGCAACAAAGCCCTGCCGCACGGGATATTTTACCGATGCCGCCGAGTGTGCGATGGCTGCTGAGCCGATGCCTGCCTCGCTGGAGAAGGCCGCGCGCTGGAAGCCGACAACAAGCGCCCCGATCACACCACCGCCAACCGCGGTCGGTGCGAAGGCGCCATGCAGAATCTCCATAATTGCAGCCGGAATCTCGGCTGCATGCAAAAAAATAATATACAGGCAGGCAGAGAGATAGATAAACACCATCGTCGGCACAATCGCCTCGGCCGCATGTGCAATCGAACGGATACCACCGATAATCACGAGAGCCACAGCCCCGCCCATGAACACACCAAACACCCACGGATAATCATTGAAAAACGGCAATACATTCTGCACGGCACCCAGTGCCTGTGATACCTGAAAGGCGTTCCCACCGCCGAATGATGCGCCAATGCAGCATGCTGCAAACAGCAGGGCCAGTGCCTTGCCGAGCCCGGCCATGCGGTATTCAGCAAAGCCCTTGGACAGGTATTCCATTGCCCCGCCGAGTACGTGGCCGTCGGGACGAAACTCACGATACATCTGAGCCAGCGTCACCTCAGTGAATTTCGATGTCATGCCGAAAAAGCCCGCGACAATCATCCAGAATGTTGCCCCCGGCCCGCCGATGCTCACCGCAAGGGCCACGCCGGCGATATTGCCAAGCCCGACCGTTGCCGACAGTGCGGCGGACAGTGCCTGAAAGGGTGTCACCTCACCCTTTGCCTCCGGTGACTGGTACCGGCCGCGCAGAATATGGAAGGCATGCCGCATCATGCGCAGATTGATGAACCCGAAGCGAAACGTCAGATAGACCGCACCCAGCACCAGCCAGCCGACGATAAACGGCATCCTGGCCTCACCCGGCATGACATCGAAAAACAGCACGGAGGCGAGTACGCCGTTAAGCTGGCCGAAAAAGGCATCAAGCCCCTCGGGCACGGCGGCCTGTGCCGGCGCCGCGCCACCCGTGAGCAGCACAAACAACAGCGCAGCCTGCCACCGCATGGACAGGATGTTCAGAACGTGCCTCCGTTCCAGCCCCACATATGGCGCTCCGGCCCGGAAAACTCGATATACACCCGATCGGGCGGGACGCCGAACGCATCATGCATGAAACTGCAAAGCGCGGCAGACAGATCGGCGGTCGCATCGTGCGGCATGCCAAGGCTCTTCAGCTTCAGATAGGCCAGTGGCGCGCTGCTGCCGGCAAACATCATCGGCTTGCCGGCAGCGAGGCTGACCATGACATAGGCCTCCGGCTTGCCAAGTGCCTTCGCCGCGGCCTCCGAGGCGCGCTTCAGAAGCGACTCCTGCTCCGCCTCGCTCACCCTGACATTGGTCTGAATGCTCAGATATGGCATGGCATGCTCCTGTTCTCCCGCATCTACGTCGCCGGCGCAAAATGGAAGCGGAACTCTAGCCCGGATTTTTCCGGAAGCCAGGCCTCCGTGAGCGACAGTACGGGCAGAACGCAAAGGCCTGCCCGTGAGCCGCTGTGCCTGATGGCAGCCTGACCGGGACCTGCGGGAGGCATACTTGACAAAAATAGTCTGGATTAACACGATGCCCCGCCAGCAAAGGAGCGTACATGTCCACACCAACCCAGGAGCAGGT
>CAZROR010000095.1:0-5667 GCA_964601765.1 uncultured Zetaproteobacteria bacterium | reverse complement strand
CCGCCCACCCCGCAGGCCATGTATTCCTCCAGGCTCAGCTGCGCGGGCAGGCCGAGCTCGCGGGCGAGCTGCGCGACAGCGGCAAGCATCGGATGCGGCCCGCAGGCCAGCAGCGTGCACCGCTGGCGTTCACCCTCATCCAGTGCCAGCAGATAGTTGCGGGCCAGATCGGGCACGTGGCCCGGATAGCAGCCATAGATATCCGCGTTGCTGGCCAGCCGCGACGGAATGCCACGCTCTTCCAGCGAGGTCACGGCCAGAATGGTATTGCCACCGATACCCGGCAGCACGTATCCGGACGGCCTGAGCGCAAACGGGAACTCGATCTCCGAGCCGGCGAACACGATTACGTCGGCATGTCCCGCCAGGCGGTCCGCGGCAAAGATCATCGGCGGGATGCCGACACCACCACCAATACAGACATAACACCGGGATGTGTCGGCAAGCGCGAACGGCCGGCCGATCGGGCCGAGCAGGCTCAGATGCTCCCCAGCCTTGCGCCGGGAGAGCAGGCGGGTGCCCTCGCCCACAACCTTGTACAACAGGTCGATCGTGCCCGCTTCCGGATTGGCCAGCATGATGGAGATCGGCCGCCGCATCGGTCGCGCATCCGACACCTGCACATGCACGAACTGGCCGGGCTTGGCTGTGGCGGCCGTCTTCGGCGCGCGCAGCACAAGCACGAACTGGCCCTCCGGCCGCTGCACATGGGCGATGATGCCGGCCTGCTCGACGTGAATGACGGGGCTATCCGGGTCAGGCAGGGAAGTCTCCCTCCGCATAGACGAGGTGGCCTCCCATGATCGTGTGCGTGACGCGGCCGGTCATCTGACGGCCATGCCATGGCGTGTTTTTCGATTTGGACTGCAACCGGTCACGCTCCAGCGTCCACGTTGCCTCCGCGTCGAAGATGGTGATGTCCGCCGGGCTGCCGGGCGTAAGTGTGCCGGCCTCCAGGCCAAGCAGCCTGGCCGGATTGCATGTCATCTTCGCAATCAGCTCCGGCATTGTGAGCACGCCTGCACGCACGAGATCAAGCGAGACTGGCAGCATCGTTTCCAGGCCGACGATGCCGAAGGCGGCGCACTCCAGGCCGCAGCGCTTGTCATCCTCGTGATGCGGTGCGTGATCGGTGGCGATGACCTCGATGGCGCCATCCCGCAGGCCCTCGATGATTGCCTGCCGATCCACTTCTGTTCGGAGCGGCGGATTCATTTTGGCATCGGCATTGAAGCTCAGCACTTCGTCTTCCGTCAGGGCGAAGTGATGCGGTGCGGCTTCGGCCGAGACCTTCAGGCCCCGTGCTCTTGCCTGCCGAAGCAGCGCCACGCTGCCGGCGGATGAAATGTGGGCAATGTGATAGCGGGCGCCGGTGAGTGCGGCCAGCATGATATCACGCGCCACCATCGCATCCTCACCTTCCACGGGCATGCCGCGCACGCCAAGCTGCGTGGAAATCCAGCCTTCATTGATGGCTCCGCCCTCGGTCAGTTCAAGGTGCTCTGCATGCTGGATGATGAGCATGTCGAAGCTCGCGGCGTATTCGAGCGCCTTGCGCATGACACCCGCATGCCAGATCGGCCGGCCATCGTCGGAGAAGGCGACGGCGCCGGCACGCGTGAGCTCGCGCATTTCTGTCAGCTGCCTGCCTTCAAGCCCTTTTGTAGCAGCTGCGATTGGCCGCAGGCGACACAGGCCGACTGTCTCGGCCCGCTCAATGACCTGGCGGATAACGCCGGCGTGATCCAGCCGGGGCCGGGTGTTCGGCATGCAGCACATGGTCGTGACGCCGCCCGCGGCCGCGGCGCGGGAGCCGGATTCGATATCCTCTTTCCACTCCTCGCCGGGCTCGCGAAGATGCACGTGCATGTCCACAAGGCCGGGCACGACAAGCAGGCCGCTGGCATCGATCTGTTCTCCTGCCTTGCCGGCATACTCTCCGATGGCGGCGATGCGGCCATCCTTGACCCAGACATCGGCCACCCGGTCGATGCCGCTGGCCGGGTCGATCACGCGTCCGCCACGGATGCACAGCGCCGGAACACGGCTCATAGCAGTTCCCCCTGGATGTCCGGCTGGTCGCCCTTTTTCGCCTCTGCCTGGCTGCTGCCACACAGTGCCGTGAGCACGGCCATGCGCACGGCAACCCCGTTTTCCACCTGATCCAGAATGCGGCTGCGGGCGCAGTCCGCTACATCCGTGGCGATTTCCACGCCACGGTTCATCGGACCCGGGTGCAGCACGACCGTGTGCTCGCCAGCCAGCCTGAGTCGCCGCATGTTCAGGCCGAAGGCCTCGTGATATTCGCGTACGGAGGGGAAATTGCAGGCCGACTCCAGGCGCTCGTTCTGCACGCGCAGCATGTACAGCGCATCCGTGCCCTTGATCGCGGCATCAAAATCCGTGAACAGCTCACAGCCGAAGCGCTCCACCTGGACGGGAAGCAGCGTTTTCGGCGCCACGAGCCGCACCCGGTATCCCATCTTTTCGGCCGCAAGCAGATGTGAGCGGGCGACCCTGGAATGGGCAATGTCACCCACGATGGTGATGGTCTTGCCCGCCACATCGCCCCAGGCCTGCTGCAGTGTCAGCAGGTCGGTCAGTACCTGGGTGGGATGCTCGTGTGCACCGTCACCGGCATTGACGACAGCCGTATGCCGGAGGAAGCCGGCCAGAAAATGGGCAGCGCCGGCCCGCGCATCGCGGATCACGAGCACATCCGGCTGCATGGCGGCCAGCGTGTGGCCCGTGTCGAGCAGGGACTCGCCTTTTTTCGTCGCCGATGTGGCCGCGGAAATATTGATGACATCGGCAGACAGGCGCTTGCCTGCAAGCTCGAAGCTGGTGCGCGTGCGCGTGGATGACTCAAGAAACAGGTTGATAATGGTTTTGCCGCGCAGGGTGGGGGCCTTCTTGATGGGACGGCGGGAGAGGTCGACAAAGGGCTGGGCGAGCTGAAGGAGGTAGCGAATCTGGTCGCATGTCAGTTCGCGGATACCGAGCAGGTGGCGGATCGGCTTCACGGCCTTACCCGTCGCTGCTCAATGTGCCATGACGGACCCGCCACGAGCTTGACGGAGATGCCGGCCGGCGCTTCGTGGTGCAGGCCTGTCAGGTCGGCGGCAATGGGCAGTTCACGCCCGCCACGGTCGACGAGCACCGCCAGCCGCACGCTGTCAGGCCGGCCATAATCGAAGATTTCGCCCAGGGCGGCACGAATTGTCCTGCCCGTAAACAGCACGTCATCCACAAGCCAGATGTCCCTGCCGCTGACATCGAAGGGAATATCGCTCGGGTGGATTTCCGGATGGGCGCCGATGGTGTCGAGGTCATCGCGATAGAAGCTGATATCAAGGTTCCCGCGCTCGACATCACAGCCAATGCTTCGAAGCCGCTGTTGCAGGGCATCCGCCACGATGGCGCCGCCACGCTGAATGCCGATGATGCTGACTTTCGGGGCCTGCATGGCCTGGGCCATGCGGTCCAGTGCCGCCTCAATGGCGGTAGCATCATACAATACATCAGCCATGCACCAGCTCCGGATGGGCGGCCAGAAAATCCTCCAGGATGATGGCTGCCGCTGTTTGATCCACGCGGGCCGCGATTTTTCCTTCGTTCATACCCTGGGCGCGCAGGCGCTCTTTAGCGGCCCAGGTGGACAGCCGCTCGTCCCAGAGCAGGACGGGGAGGCCGCATGCATCTTCGATCTGCTTGGCCATGCTGCGGCAGTCGGCAGCCTGCCTTCCTTCGGAGCCATCCATGTTGCGGGGCAGGCCGGCGATGATGCCCCGGCAGCCATGCTCGGTGGCAATCTGCCGCAGCCTCTGCAACCAGCCGGCATGTGCGCGTTGCAGGCAAGCAACACCGTGGCAGGACAGGGCCAGCCGGTCGCAAACGGCCACGCCAATACGGCGTTCGCCAATATCAACTGATAACAGGGGGAGTTCGAGGCAAGTTGGTTCAGCAGTTAAGCAGGATGTGCTCGTCATTAAAACCGAGAGTATGCAGCGTTTCCGTGCAGGCGTCCACCATGGCGCTCATGCCGGCGACGCAGGCCACGGCTCTTTCGCCGCTTGGTCGGTGCTCGAGCAAGGCATGTTGCACGAACCCGATACTTCCGTCCCAGGATTCATCGCCCGTGGTTACGGATACGCTCGTTTCAATTCGGTGCTTGCCCAGTGCCTCCATCTCATCCGTGAGCATGCGGTGCATCGGTGTGAGAAAGCCCGCGTAAATCGAGATTCTGCCGTAGTCGTCCCGGCGCCGGATGATGGAACGCCAGACACTGCGCAGCGGCGCGATGCCCGTGCCCACGCCGAGAAGATAGACATCAAAGCCCCTGAATGGGGATAGGTCGAAGCCTTTCCCCATTGGTCCATCCACCTCCACCCGGGCGCCGGGGTCCAGATCGGTGAGGATCGTGGAGATGCCACCCATGCGCTTGATGACAAATTCGTAATGACTGTCGTCCTCCGGTTCCGAGGCGATGGCGAAGTAGCCTGGCGCTGGACGCTTCAGCCCCGGCAGCCCCAGGCGGACAATCTGGCCACAGGTGAAAGGGCGAACCCGTCCTCTTTCCCATGGCACCATGTCCAGCTTGATGACGACATCGTCGCATTCAGGCATGGTCAGCCGGGTGTTGTTTGTCACCCGCATGTGAAAAGGGGAAGAATGCGCCAACATGGATCCTCACAGCAAAATTGAAAGCCCGCATTGCAGCGGAGGTCATGCCAGGATGCAAGCCCGGATGTGGCTGGAGCTGCGCATTCCGGCAACGAGCATGTCGACGGAGCGTTTCGCGGCCATGGTGGAGCACCTTGATTGCCTGGGCACGGCCGAGGAGGCCTGTGCCGACACTGGTGACTTGGCCTTGCTTGCCTGGTTTGCGGCCGGGGATGATATGCGGCGGATGCGGGCACGCATCACGGCAGCCTGTCTGTTGCAGGGTGTGCCGGCCGATTCCATTGTGCTCTCCGCCATCGGTACCGACTGGGAAACGGCCTGGCAGCGCGACTGGCAGGCGATGGCTGTCGGCGAACATCTGTGTGTGCGACCGTCATTCTGTGCGCCCCGTGAGGATGGGCGTATTGATATCGTGCTCGACCCGGGCATGGCCTTCGGTACCGGCCAGCATGCCACGACCCGCCTGTGTCTTGTGGCCATCGAGCGGCTGTGCGCAGCCTCTTCCATCCGGCACATGCTGGACATGGGCTGCGGCTCCGGCCTGCTGGCGATCGCCGCGGCAAAGCTGGGCGTGAACGAGGTGGTCGCCATTGATAACGACGCCCAGGCCGTGACGGCGGCAATGCGGAATGCACGCATCAATCGCGTGCACGTCCGGTGCCGCCATGCGGATGCACCGCCGCCGGCAGTGTTCGATCTCGTCGCAGCCAATATCCTGGCTGCGCCGCTGTTGGCGATGGCGCCGCAGCTTGCCGCGTGCACGGGCCGGTATCTCGTGCTTTCCGGGCTGCTGACGGAGCAGGTGGATGCGGTGCGTACCGCCTATGAACAGCAGGGGCTGCACTGCGCCGGCCAGGAGACCGAAGGGGAGTGGGCGGCCATTGTCTTCAGGCGATAACGTGCAGGCACGGCTTTTCTCACGCTATCCCTTCTGGCTGATATTGGGATGGTTGAGCTATGTTGTATTTATTGTAAGTCAGGTTC
>CAZROR010000094.1:0-5803 GCA_964601765.1 uncultured Zetaproteobacteria bacterium | reverse complement strand
TAATTATACACACTGGCGGGCGGGAGTCGCGGCAGAGCTGGCACAGGGCTGGAAAGCGACAGATACATCCGACACACTCTCCGCATGCTTGAAATCGAGAACCTGTCGCTGACGGTGCCGTCCACGGACGGCGCAAAGGCCGCGGTTACCAACGTGTCGCTGCACCTTGCGCCGGGGCAGGTCGTCGGCCTGGTCGGGGAATCCGGCTGCGGCAAGACGTTGACCGCCCAGGCCACACTCAGGCTTGGTGAGGTACAGGGGGTGGCCTGCACCTCGGGACGTATCCTGATCGAGGGGCGCGATATCCTGAAGATGGATGCGGATGCACTCCGACAGGTGCGCGGCAAGCGTATCGCAATGATTTTCCAGGAGCCCATGACCGCCCTGAACCCCGTATTCACGATTGGTGAACAGATGTGTGATGTGATTCGGCTGCATCTGGGCCTTGTACGGCAGGCGGCCAGGGATCGGGCTACGGCGCTGTTACGTGATGTCGGCCTGCAGGATGCCTCTTCGCTGCTCAGCCAGTACCCTGGTGCGATCTCCGGTGGCATGCGGCAGCGGGTGCTTATCGCCATGGCTCTGGCCCCGGAACCGGACTACCTGATCGCCGATGAACCGACCACGGCACTTGATGTCTCCGTCCAGGCACGCATTGTCGAGCTACTGAAGGCTGTGCAGCGAAAGCGGGGACTCGGCATGCTGCTCGTCACGCACGATTTCGGCCTGGTGGCCGAGCTTGCGGATACGGTTGCGGTCATGTATGCCGGCCACATTGTTGAATCAGGAGAAGTCAGGCAGGTGTTTGATCACCCGGCACATCCCTATACGCGTGCCCTGATGGCCTGCCGGCCGGAGGCGGGGCGACGCGGGCGCGCGTTGCCGGTTATCCCGGGGCAGGTGCCGCCGCCCGGCGACTGGCCGGCGGGATGCCGCTTCGCACCGCGATGTGAGCGGGCACAGGCGGACTGCAACCGGCCGGTGGCGTTCGATGCGTGGCAGGACAAGGGCCACTGCGCGCGCTGCCTGCACGTCGGGCCAACCCCATGAGCGTGCTTACGGCCACAGGCCTGCACAAGCGTTTCCGTCGCGGGGGATTGTGGCGCGCCGATAGCGCCGAAGTACACGCGGTCAATGATGTCAGCCTTTCGCTGCATGAAGGGGAAACGCTGGCGATTGTCGGTGAGTCCGGTAGCGGCAAGTCCACGACTGCGCGCCTCGTGATGCGCATGATCGAGCCCGATGCCGGCCGTATCGAGCTCATGGGTCAGGACATCACAGCCTTATCCAGCCGCCAGCTCGTGCCGATTCGACGACACATCCAGATGGTGTTTCAGGATCCGTTTGCATCCCTGAATCCGCGCATGCGCATTGAGGAGACCGTGGGTGAAGGCCTGAGGGTGCATGCGCCGGCACTCAGCCGAAGCGAGCGCCGCAGGCGTGTGGCTGAGGTGCTGGCGGACTGTGGTATGGATGAGTCGGTGATGCGGCGCTATCCGCACCAGTTTTCCGGCGGTCAGCGCCAGCGCATCGGCATTGCGCGGGCGCTGGCAATCTCGCCGAAGGTGCTCGTGCTTGATGAGCCGGTATCAGCGCTTGATGTGTCCGTGCAGGCACAGATTCTGAACCTGCTGGGCAAGCTGCAGTGTGAGCACGGTCTGTCCTATCTGTTCATCTCACACGACCTGTCTGTCGTACGTCAGGTGGCCGACCGCGTCATGGTTATGTTTGCGGGGCGCATTGTCGAGGAGGGGGGCATTGAAGAGGTTTTTGCCAGTCCCAGGCATCCGTATACCAGGGCGCTGCTGGCAGCACGCCCGATCACACACCCGGACGAGCGTCGGGAGCGGGCGGCGGACATGCCGAAGGAGGTGGAGGGCGTCTGCGACACCGGCTGTGCTTTTCGCCTGCGCTGTCCGCATGCCGAAACCAACTGTGCAGCATTCGACGGCCATCTGACCGGCCAGGCACATCGCTACGCCTGCCTTCACCCGGGGTAAGCAGGTGCATTTCCATACACGTTATCGCTCCTGCGAAGCCTTTTTGATTCCTCACATGGTCGTCATGAGAAATCCGGGTTAATGCCCCTTGATGTGTACGTTCACGCCAAGATCATAGACGAGATGGCCGCCGTGCCAGGCAGTGACGAGCAGAATGGCGAACACCCCTACGCACGCCAGCCAGAAGGCCCAGTCTGCCTTGCCGGGCGCAGTGCGCTGCCTGAATAGCCAGCCGCCGACAACTGTCATCAGTACGAGCAGCACCGCGCTGATCTGGCCAAGGTCTTCGTGATCTTCCAGTTGCTCGTCCGGAATGCCTGCATCCACGGCTGCGTCCAGGGCTATGTCACCAAACATTACGGCAACTACGGCTGCAACAGCCGCCAGCGCCAGCAGCCCCATGGCAGAGCTTTGCGCGCAACCCCGGCCAAACAGACCCTGACCCCTGAGCAGGGCATACAGCTGAATTCCGAGGACAACGGGCACCAGCGCCAGCGGGAAATGCACCAGCATTGGGTGAATATGCGTAATATCAATCATATTGAGACTCCTTGGCAGTTTGTGTCATGACTGTTAACAGGTGAGAGGGTAGGCGCGGAACCTTATGAAATGCTGAATATGGCATGACTATCCGGCCCGCTGCCTGCCCAGCAGCGCTTTTTTCAAAGCCCGGTCAGCCGGGTGGGCACCCAGCCAGACGGAAAGCAGGGCACGCTGAAAATCTGCGCCGGGGATAATGCTACGCCGTGTGCCGTTGATACGGATGTATGTGCTGTGCTCTGTCAGAAAGTCGAAGACAAAGGCATCGCCCTTATTGACGTCCGAAAACAGGGCATTGAACTGCGCAAGGCGCACCTTCAGCCGTGCCATGGCGGCAGGGGACTGATTGTGTTCAAAGCCCGACGTCCAGCCCCTGGCAAGCAGGCCCTGCCCGGCTCCGCCGCGCAGGAAATACAGGCGGATCTCAGCCGGTCGCATTGCATCCGTGATTTCCTTTGCGTTGCTTGTGTGTTCCGGCAGGAAAAGGGCTGCGACATAAATATCAAAGATAAACACCGAGCGAACACCAGCGCCATTCAGCACAAGCCTTTGTCCCTGGACAACAACTTGTTCCGGCACGGTGATGCCACCGACATCCACATCCGCCCACGCCAGGATGGGCAGGCAAAGAGTCATTGTGAAAAACAGATGCGTTGTACGCCTCACGCTAAAAAGGGCCATCGAATTTTTGAGCAGGGGAACAAGAGCATGTGACGAAAATATCGGCAGTTTTACACCTGGTTCCATAACCGAGATCAAGTTCTCTGGCTATATAAAGCAGACAGGATATAAAAGGCTTCGTATTTTAGATGGGTGGTGTGATCGGCTTTTTCGCATCAGCATAGCATCGACTCATAATGGATGGCAGTTGCCATTATGACGCTGTCCCCGTGTCAAACCGTAAACGCTGAAATGGAGAAGCGATGTTTCAGTTCAGGTATTGTAACAACAAGGCTGAGAGTCTTTGAGCCCG
Organism: uncultured Zetaproteobacteria bacterium; assembly: GCA_964601765.1. Taxonomy (GTDB): domain Bacteria; phylum Pseudomonadota; class Zetaproteobacteria; order Mariprofundales; family Mariprofundaceae; genus SZUA-181. Next base: position 2,290 of record CAZROR010000094.1, on the reverse strand, counting down.
GCCTTTCCGGAGCGGATCAGGCAAGACTTTGAGGCTGGCGGCCCGCTCGACAAGGGTATGCCGGGCTATGGAGTGCGGCCCGAGCAGGCAGCACTCGCCGGTGAAATCGCCGAAGCGATCGATGCCGGTGGGCGGCTGCTGGCCGAGGCCGGCACAGGAACGGGGAAAACGCTGGCCTATCTCGCGCCGGCCCTGCGCTGCGATATCAAGGTGCTCATCTCCACGCACACGAAGGCGCTCCAGGACCAGCTCGTATTCCGCGATATTCCCGCCGTGCAGGCCGCGCTGAAGCGCCAGCGGCGCATCGCCCTGCTCAAGGGGCGGAGCAACTATCTCTGCCCGCACAGGCTGAAAAACAAGCTCCAGGATCACCGGCTGGATACGCGGGTTGTCGCACCGCTCCTGGCCGTGAACGAGTGGGCGGAGACGAGCAGCGATGGAGACCTGTCCGGCATCGGCTTTGATGTCTTTGAGACGGGCATCGGCCCGCTGGTGACGGCCACGGCCGAGCAGTGCCTGGGCGCCAAGTGCCCCGAATGGAACCGCTGCCCACTGATGCGTGCCCGCTCAAGGGCACAGGAGGCGGACATCGTCGTCAGCAACCACAGCCTCCTGCTTGCCGATGCGGCGCTGAAAAGCGGCGATTTCGGCGAGGTGCTGCCGGACTTCGATGCCTACATCCTGGATGAGGCGCATGCGCTGCCCGAGCTGGCCAGCCAGCATTTTGGCCTCCAGCTTGGCCGTACGCGGTTGACCCAGTGGTTCAACGACATGCAGGCCGTGCTTGATGAGCTTGGCGACGAGCCGGCCTTCAAGGGCGAGCTGACAGCGGAGTTCCGCAAGGTGATGGATGCATGGTCCAGGGCGGGGCTTGCGGCGCTTGGCGAGGCCTGGGTACCAATAGCCGCACTGGCCGAGAGCCGAAGCACTCGTTCGGAGGAGCTGTTCAAGCTGCACGCGCGGGCCGTGGCCATCGGTGAGGATATCGCAGCTATCGGCACGCCACCGCCGGGCTTCGTCGGCTGGACAGAAGGGGCAGGGGAGCGCCAGCGACATATCCTGGCCCCGGTGGAGACCGGGCCTGTGCTGGATGCCCATCTCTGGAAGCGCCCGGCTGCATTTGTGCTGCTTTCGGCGACACTGCGCATTTCCGGTAGCTTCCGCTATGTGCGTGGCCGCCTTGGCCTTGAGGACGCAAAGGAGAGCTACCACAGCTCGCCATTTGATTATCGCCGGCAGGCCATGCTTTACCTGCCACGCCATCTGCCGGCGCCCGGCAGCCGGGACTATACGGACAGGATAGCGGGCGAAATCGAGGCCCTGCTGCATGCCTCCAGCGGGCGCGCCTTTGTGCTGTTCACCACGCACCAGTTGCTCAAAATGGTTGCGCCGATGCTTGCCCGGCGGCTGCCCTGGCCTGTGCTGGAGCAGGGAAAAAGCGGCAGTAACGACGCCATTCTCTCGCAGTTTCGCGAAGATACACACTCTGTTTTATGCGGCACGCGAGGCTTCTGGGAGGGTGTGGACGTGCCCGGCGAGGCACTTTCCATCGTCATCATCGACAAGCTGCCGTTTGCACCGCCGGACAGCCCGCTTCTTAAGGCACGCATTGCCGCCTGTGAGGCGGCCGGAGGCAGCGGCTTTCGGGACATTCAGCTGCCTGAGGCCATTGCAGTGCTGCGGCAGGGGGTGGGGCGCCTGATCCGCAGCGATACGGACCGCGGGGTCATGGCCTTGCTTGATTCGCGCATCTACAGCCGGGGCTACGGTCGCGAAGTCGTGCACAATCTTCCCCCGGCACCGATCCGCCAGGATATCACGGATGTACAACGTTTTTTCGCAGGGAAGGCATCCTAGGGGCTGTTCACGCTACGTCCGACGAATGTCGCCGCTGTCACCGAATGGATGCGAACCAAGGCGCGAGCCGCGCGGTTTGGCAGCGCCAAATAAGCGGCGAGCAACACAGGCATCGCGCCATTCGGGGCGCGGCCCTTTAGGGAAGGCGCCGGGCTTTGCGCGTTGCGGTGTTATTCCTCGCAGATGTGCAGTCAGCACATCCTGCTCGGAATGCCTTGCACCGCATCAAATCCGGCGCCTTCGCCATTGCCGGCCGTAGCGTGAACAGGCCCTATAGTGAAAGGCATGAATTGGCAGGAGCGGGCCAGCGCCTTCAGGCGCATTCCACGCCGCACACCCAGGTGCCGGACTGGAACAATTTCGTCTGCACCCGCCAGTGGCGCGCCGGTGAGCATCAAGAGCATCGAGCAGGCCATTGCCGACCGTGGCTGGC
>CAZROR010000093.1:0-5843 GCA_964601765.1 uncultured Zetaproteobacteria bacterium | reverse complement strand
TCACGGTGCCAGCGGTGGCGGTGGCTGGTGCTACGAGGGAGAACTGGAGAATGCCCAGATCATTACCGACCCAGCCACCGATACCTGTGGTTTGCTGCGTGAAGCCAGCGGCAGAGATGCCCGAGATGTCCTGGCCGGCCAGCTTGTCGCCACGGTGGCCGAACACGTTGGATACTTCCATGATGTTCGAGCCGCCCCACGGGCTCTTGTGGGCACCGAGGCCGACCTTGAAGCCACCAACATCCCACGAGTTCAGGAACATCCACAAGGGTATCGATGTTCCCATGAAGCCGATGACTGCACCGCTATTGGCCCCAACACGACCGGCAATAAACATACGGGCGTTCTTGGGGATCTCATAGGTGCCATCGCTGGCCACGCCTGTCTTGCTTGTATTCGTGTAGGCACCACGCACCTCAAAGGTTGCGTTCAGCACGGCCGGGATGGACATGTTGTCGTCCTCAACCAGGGCCTGGTCGCCCACGTCCGTGAACGAGTTTTTCATGAATTCGCGGCCAAAGGCGTTGAGCGCCGGGAAGGTCTGGAAGTGGCAGGAAAGGCAGGCCGCTCCCGTCTGGCGCGCAAAGGCCGGAAAAGCCTCAGCCTTGGTCGGCGCCAGCGCAATGCTGGATACCGCAACTACGGCGAAGGCAACAGCAGAAAGAAGATGCTTTTTCATATTATATAATATCCCTCCATCAGAGTTTCACCACAATGTGTGTCTAATGAATCAAGAAAGTTCTATGCCAAACACCTCCGGCCATGGTTTGTGATAGTAAATGATATAAATTTCTATTTGCTATCAATATGTTAAGATGATTTGTAAAGACCTGTTGCTGTTTTCTTAGTTTCGTTTATTCTCAAATATTGGAAATATTCCGGTAAAGGGGTCTCAGATATGAGAACCTAATCCTCAAGCTTCCGGTAGAGGGTGGAGAGCCCGATGCCAAGCCTTTTTGCAGCTTGCTCTTTTCTCCCCTGACAGTTTGCAATGGTTTGCAGTATTAGATTTTTCTCAAAATGAGCCACAGCCTCTGCCAGTGTACTGGTTTTCTTGGCAGATTCCGTCTCAATTGGGGGAATGCACAGCCTGCCCCCGTGCGATAATAACAGCGCGCGCTCCAGAATGTTTTGTAGCTCTCGTACATTGCCCGGCCAGGGTTGATTTCGTAGCCATAAACATTGTTCCTTATCCAGTTGCACAGTGGACGATGTTTCCCCTTCATTAAGTTCTTCAAGAATCTGAATGGCCAAGGGAATAATGTCTTCACGCCGTTCGCGAAGGGGAGGGATGCGTATACGTAAGACGTCAAGGCGAAAAAATAAATCCTCACGAAACCGCTTATGCCGAATTTCCTCTTTAAGATCTCTGTTGGTGGCAGCAATAACCCGCGCCTTGAATGTTTGCTCGCGCGTATCGCCAACCGCTCGGAACCGCCTCTCATCCAGTACATGTAATAGCTTTGCTTGCATGAGCAAGGGCAACTCTCCGATTTCATCAAGGAACAATGTACCGTTTCCAGCAGCATTTAGCAGGCCCTGGTTATTTCTGTCAGCACCGGAGAAAGCGCCCTTTATATGGCCGAACAGCTCGCTCTCCATTAGCTCTCCCGGGATGGCGGAACAATTTAATCGGACAAGAGGTTCAGCCGCGTATGGGCCGGATGCATGAATTAGTTGAGCAAGCCTTCCCTTGCCAACACCGGTTTCTCCTTCGATTAGCACAGGAGATCGGACGACTGCAGCTTTTTCAGCCAAGTGTCGGACTTCATGCATGGCTTCAGAGTTTCCAAGGGAGGACAGTTTATTGCCTCCCCGGACAGCTGCAGAGAGGGCACTTAATTGCTGCTCCAGCTCCAGCTTTTCACTCAGACGCATCAGCCGAGCCAGCAACTCATCGAAACGCAGTGGTTTTGCTACATAGTCGTAGGCACCACTCATGAGTGCTTGCTCAGCTAGGTCTCGGTTGCCGAATGCGGTCATCAAGATACAAGGTGTGGTGTCATCTTGTGCTTTCAGGGTACGGAGGAGGTCAAACCCGTCACCATCGGGCAGACGGATGTCACTCAGAATGGCGTCAACATTTCCGCTGATTAGTCGATCATAGGCTGCATGCAGGCAATCAGCTTCCAGTGTTGCGTAGCCTTCCTCACTCAGCACTTCGACAACGCCCCGTCGGATATGGGGTTCATCTTCAACAACAAGGATTTTCATATTGCTCCTCCGGCCGGCAGCCAGGCCCGGAAGTGGCTGCCAGTATGGTCGCTGCGGACAAGCTCCAGGCGCCCATGCATGCGTTCCATCAGCTCCCGGCTGATGGCAAGCCCGATGCCGCTGCCTGATGTGCCTTTCCTGGTCGTGAACATGGGCCTGAAAATGTCTTCATGGAGTGCTGCCGGGATTCCGGGTCCGTTGTCGCATACATTGACGGCTATACCGTCGTCCATGTTTTCTGTGGTGAGTTCCACGATACCATCTTCTGCACATGCCTCCATGGCATTGAGCAGCAGGTTAACCAGCACCTGCCGCAGCATGGGGGCATTGGCAATCACCTGTGGAGGGGATGAGCGGAATGCCGTTTTAATGGCTATTCGTCTCCGCTGCGGCGACATGCGGGCCAGCGATACAGCGCTTTTAGCAACACTTTCAATGTTGATGGCAGCCAGATCGGATTCGGTACCGGGCTTTCCGTAATCAAGAATATTCTGGATAATCGTTTCCGTGCGTGTCAGCTCGTCCATGGCCATGCGCATGCGCTCTGCGGCATCCTCGCAGTTTCCGCGCCTCAGCTTTCGCAGGGCTGTCTCAAGCGACACAGACGCGGCTGCCAGCGGATTGCCCACCTCATGGGCGATGCCCGCGGCCATCAGTCCGAGGGCCTGCATTTTTTCATGATGGGCGGCCATATTGCGGGCATGGTTTAATTTGGCCTCGCGTTCCCGCAGGGCCTTGCCCATGAGGTTGCAGGCCAGGGCGAGCTCTCCCAGCTCATCACGCGAAAGTCTGGAGCAGCGAATATTGAAATCACCCTCACTGACTTTCTTTAGCTCCTGTCGCATGTGTACGAGCGGGTGGACCATGTGCAGATAGAGGTAGGCAGTAAGCCCCGCAAGCAGCAGAAAAAGTGCAAGGATAGAAAACAGGAAATCATTCCGGGTATCCATGCGCATGCCGGAAACCCTGCGCATGGACACGTTCACGCGCCGGTCAAGTTCATGGTGCCTGTTTGAAAGCGCGCGGGATATCCCGCCGACAATATTGTCGACTTCACGCATCAGAATCGGCCCTTCCAGGTTTGTGGAGGGGAAGGGGAGGGAGAAAATATGCCTGGCCAGCGAGGCGATGTTATCCGAGGCCTGTCTTAATCGCGGGCTGATGGGGCTTCCTGCATCCTCCTTGTCCAGCGCCATCAACAGGGCAGCCCGCTGTTGTTCAAATATCTTTTGTAGTCGCCAGTCGCCATCGATCAGGAAGGAACGGACGGGTGTTACCGTGTGCACCAGTGCCATTTCCAGCGCATGCAGGTGATGGCTTTCATGGTTGACTGATTCGATCAGGCGCGCTTCCTGGTGCAGGGCATTGAAGTCCTCGGCCATGTGCCATCCCACATAGGCCACCAGTGCGAACACCAGCGCAAGCCAGCTGCCGATTTTCCATGCCAGCCGGGATGTCATCGCTATTTTGCCGGGATGCCGCCATATTTGGCGATGTATTTCAGGGCACTGATGGTTTCCGTGCTGGCCCAAGGGTAGGCCCCGATCACCTTGGTGACGACTTTCCCTTCCCGGTTGATCACGAGCGTTTCCGGATATTTGAACACACCCAGCTCGGGTTCGGCTATGGTGCGACCATCCTGATCCCAAAAGACCGGGAATGTCAGGCCGTGCTCGCGTACGAAGGCCTTGACGTCATCGAGGTTCTTGTCTACGGACAAGGCGGCAACCATGAACCTGTTCTTTGGCAAAATCTGGCTGAGCCTGAGCAGGTCGGGCATTTCCTTGCGGCAGGGCGGGCACCATGTGGCCCAGATGTTGAAGATAATGACCTTGCCCGCGAACAGCTCCCGGCTGTAGACAGTCTTTCCGGAAAGGTCATGTAATTTCATGGCCGGCAAGGTGTCGCCTTTGTCCACGACATGATTGGCCGGGCTGCTGTTGCATGCGGCCAGCGTTAGAAGAACTACGAACAGAATCCCCTTTCGCATCATGTCATTCGATACCCGCACGGCGTTGCTGTTGACGTACCCAGGCGATGATGTGGCCCGTATCCTCAAAACTGACACCCGGCACGGGCGGCATATCGCCAAACCGCCAGTGGTGCTGGCGTGATCCGCTGCTGACGGCACGGTAGAAGGAAAAGTTATCGTGATGCGAAGGCTCATAGATGCGATGAATCAATGGTGGCCCCTGGTCCGTTCCCGTTGCATTGCTGCCATGACACGCTGCGCAGTTGGCTGCGAACAGGGCTGCTCCTTTGATGGGGTCGGGCTTGTTGCTGGATGTCTCGGGTGCAGGGTTTGCTGCTTCCCGGGCCGGCTCTGTGGTGTCGGTGTTGCAGCCAGCCAGGAATATACCGGCTATCATCAGCCCACGGGTGATGTTTTTCTTCATGACTCCTCCTTTGTTTGTCTGAAGATGAGAGCGTCTGGTTCCGGTGGCGCGTATCCGGACGCCTTCGATATGATCTTCGCTCTTCCGGGTAGCTTGACAGGCGTCATCAGCCACTGCCCCTGTAACTCAGAATCCGCGCAGGCTTATGGCCTGCATCGTTCGTTGTACGGCAATACCATAGGCTGCGGTACGCATGTCCACATGTTCATGGCGAGCCAGCTCGCAGACCTCTTTATAAGCACGGGATAAGTAAGTCTCCATGAGGCTGAATACCTTGTCCACATCCCATGGAAAGCGCTGGATGTTCTGGACCCACTCGAAGTAGGAAGCGATAACCCCGCCGGCATTGGCAAGAATGTCTGGCACGACGACAACGCCACGCTCGCGGAGTTTGTCACTGGCCATATGCGTGACAGGCATGTTGGCCGCTTCAATGAGCAGCCGCGCCTGCATGTCATCCACGTTGTCGCAATGGATGACGCCCTCCATTGCGGCGGGGATGAGCACATCACATGGCAGCGCCAGCAGAGACGTATTGTCAACAGGCTGCGCCCCGTCCAGCCCCTGTAGCCGTCCATTTTCTTCTACATGCCGGATAGCAGCCGGAATATCGAGTCCTTTCTCACAGTAAAGGCCCCCGAACACATCGGATATCGCCACAATCCGCGCACCCATCTCGTGCAGGCATAGCGCGGCATGTGAGCCCACATTGCCAAATCCCTGGATGACGATACGCGCCTGCTCTACAGGGATTGATAAATCGGCACAGGCTTTTCCCGTGATAAAGGCCACACCATATCCTGTAGCTTCCAGCCTGCCCTTCGAGCCACCCAGCTCGATGGGTTTGCCTGTTACTGCGGCAGGCGTATGGCCGTGCGACTTGCTGTATTCATCGAAGATCCATGCCATCACCTGCGGGTTCGTATTGATATCCGGAGCGGGAATATCCTCATGCTCCCCGAGCACAGGGGCCAGCTTCTGGGTGAAACGCCGGGTCAGTGTTTCCAGCTCGGTTGCTGTCAGCTCCGCCGGGTCGACGCTAATCCCCCCCTTGGCGCCGCCAAAGGGAATATCCACGAGCGCGGTCTTCCATGTCATCAGCTGTGCCAGTGCCCGGACCTCATTCAGCTGTACGCTGGGATGGAAACGCAGCCCCCCTTGAAAGGCCCACGGGCATGATTGTGCTGTACCCTGTAGCCCGTGAAGGTGCGAAGCGTTTTCTTTCCATTCTTC
>CAZROR010000092.1:0-5848 GCA_964601765.1 uncultured Zetaproteobacteria bacterium | reverse complement strand
TACTACTTCACTGGCATCCATGGCGCGCATCCTCCATCGCGAACGGATAGTACGGCCATGCGCTTCCAGTGCAAGTATTTAAAGAATGCACTAAAAAGTTCCGCAAGGGTGTCGCTACCATCGCGTGATTTCTGCGTCGATACCATTCAAACGCCGCGTGGGACAATGGCTGAATAAGGTGCAGCATGCCCTCATGGCCTGTTCGGCCGTTAATAGCACTGTTTTGTGACGGACGGGGCATGTAAGGCCGTGCGTGCGCCGGCGACTATGGCATACTCCATGCTTCCAGGGAGCGATCATGCACGCAACATTGCCATTGCTTCAACATACGGGCTTTCCGGCCATCCGGCGCGGGCGGTTGGAAACGCTGCAGGTGAACCTCGGTTATCTGTGTAACCAGAGCTGTACACACTGCCATGTCAATGCCAGTCCCCGGCGCAGGGAGATCATGCAGACCGGGACCGTGCAGCAGGTGCTGGCATTTTTGGAGGCATCCCGGATACCGAAGCTTGATCTGACCGGTGGCGCTCCGGAAATGAATCCGCATTTCCGCACGCTTGTCAGTGCCGCCCGTACGCTCGGTGTGCACGTCATGGACCGGTGCAACCTGACCATTCTCGAGGAGCCGGGCTATGAAGACCTGGCGGATTTTCTTGCTGTCCAGGGTGTGGAGGTCATCGCGTCACTACCGTGCTACCTTGAGGACAATGTCAACGCCCAGCGTGGCAAGGGGGTGTTCGATGCCAGTATCCGGGCGCTGAAGCGCTTGAACCGGATCGGCTACGGCGCGGATGGATCGGGCCTGACGCTGAACCTTGTCTACAATCCGATAGGGCCAGCCCTGCCGCCACCGCAGCATACGCTGGAAGCCGCTTACAAAAAGGAACTGAAGGTGCGCCATGGTATCGTGTTCAATTCGCTGTTCACGATCACAAACATGCCCATCAAGCGTTTTGGCAGCATGTTGGTTTCGAAAGGGCAGTTCAATGACTATATGCGCCTGCTGAAGGAGAATCATGAACAGGCAAACTTGGAGACAGTCATGTGCCGAAATCTCATCAGTGTGGACTGGCAGGGCTTCGTGTATGACTGTGACTTCAACCAGATGCTTGGCCTGCCCATGCGCGTGAACGGCAGCCCGCGCACGCACATTTCGGAGCTGTGTGGTACGGATGTAACCGGCACCCCCATTGCCGTGCTGGATCACTGCTATGGCTGTACGGCGGGCCAGGGAAGTAGCTGTGGCGGGGCATTAAGCACGTGATTCGGCCAGGTGCGCTGCGTTGAATGCAGCCCAGCTGCTGGTGCAATGCCTGGAAAACGAAGGCGTGGATACGGTCTTCGGCATTCCGGGCGAGGAAAACCTCGATGTCATGGATGCGCTGCTGGACAGCGCCATCCGCTTTGTCACCACCCGGCATGAGCAGGGAGCAGCCTTCATGGCGGATGTGCATGGCCGCCTGACCGGGCGCGCCGGTATTTGCCTGGCCACACTGGGCCCCGGCGCCACGAACCTGATCACCGGCGTAGCCGATGCCAACATGGATCGCTCACCGGTTGTGGCGCTGGCCGGCCAGGCCGCAACCACACGCCTGCACAAGGAAAGCCACCAGGTGCTGGAACTCGTGCAGATGTTTTCGCCCATCACAAAGTATGCAAGCCAGATCCTTGAGCCGGAGGTCGTGCCGGAGGTCGTGCGCAAGGCCTTCAAGCTGGCACAGACTGAAAAGCCCGGCGCCTGCTTTATTTCATTGCCTGAAAACATCGCGGCCATGACGGTGGAGAAGCAGCCGTTGCCGGTGGCGCAGCCGGCATCGGGGCATCCGCCGGAACACAAGCTCCGGGAGGCGGCAAGGCTCATCAACAGCGCGAAAAACCCGATCATCATGGCTGGCAACGGCGTCATCCGGGCCGGTGCTGCCGCACAACTGAGGGCCTTTGCCGAGAAGCTGTGCGTGCCTGTCGCCACCACCTTCATGGCCAAGGGGGCCATGCCGTTTTCGCATCCGCTGTGCCTGGGGGCAGTGGGGCTGCAGGCCCGTGACTATGTCGCCTGCGGGTTTGATTGCGCCGACGTCATCATCTGCGCCGGCTACGACATGGTTGAATATCCGCCGCGACTCTGGAATGGCGCGGGCGAGGCTTCCATCATCCATATCGACTCCACACCGGCCGAGGTGGACGAACACTACACGGTAGCCACCGGTGTTATCGGCGATATCGGCGCTGCCCTGGCAGGCCTCTGTGATCTTGTAGACTCCCGGGACGGACACGGGGCTGCCAGGCTGCGGGAGAGAACTGTTCATGAGATGGCCGAGTTTGCGGATGATGTGGCCTGTCCGCTCAAGCCGCAGAAAATCATGTGGGATCTCCGGGCCACGCTGTCGCCGGAAGATATCGTGATTTCGGATGTGGGCGCACACAAAATGTGGATGGCGCGCATGTACCAGGCCGAGGAGCCGAATACCTGCATCATCTCGAACGGCTTTGCCTCAATGGGCATTGCCCTGCCCGGCGCCATTGCCGCAAAGCTGGTGCATCCGGAGCGGACTGCGGTCGCCGTCACCGGGGATGCGGGCTTCATGATGAACTCGCAGGAGATTGAAACGGCATTGCGCATCGGCGCACCGGTTATCATCCTGATCTGGCGTGATGATGCCTATGGCCTGATTGAGTGGAAGCAGATGAACCGGTTTGGCAGGCCAAGCAACATACGTTTTGGCAATCCGGATTTTGTGAAATATGCGGAGAGCTTCGGGGCACGGGGCTACCGCATCGAATCGGCCAGTGCGCTCCTGCCGACCCTGAGGCAGGCCGTGGCGGATGACACCGTCGTGGTTATCGACTGCCCGGTGGATTATTCGGAAAACCTGAAGCTTACCGCCCGGCTGGGCGAGCTGGTCTGCCCGATCTGATGCCGGAGCTGTTTCCACTGATGATTCCGGGCGCCCGTGCGGCGGGCACGCTTGAGGTGGCAAGCCCGTATGATGGCGCGCTGATCGGCTGTGTGGAAACGGCGGACTGGCCCGCGGCAGATGCGGCGCTGGAAACAGCACGCCGGCTGTATAGCGACCGGGGCCAGTGGCTGCCGAAGCAGGAGCGTATCCGTGTACTGCAGGCTGCGGCGGCACGGATAGCGGCACAGGCGGAGGTACTGGCCCTGCTGATTGCGCGCGAGGGGGGCAAGCCGCTGGTGGATGCCCGTGTCGAGGTGACGCGTGCGGTTGACGGCATGCGCCTGTGCGCGGAGGCATTGCGCACGCAGACGGGTGATATGATCCCGATGGGCCTGAATGCCGCTTCCGCCGGCAGGCTTGCCTTCACGCAGCATGAGCCGATCGGTGTGGTGCTTGCCTTCAGCGCCTTCAATCATCCGCTTAACCTCATTGTGCATCAGGTAGGGCCTGCCATTGCTGCCGGCTGCCCGGTCGTTGTCAAACCAGCCGAGGCCACACCACTGTCGTGCCTGGCACTTGTGCGGATTCTGCGCGAGTCGGGCCTGCCGGAAGGCTGGTGCCAGCCTGTGATTGTGAGCGACCTCGATGTGGCCGGGCGCATGGCGGCGGACGCCCGGCTGGGGTTTTTCAGCTTTATCGGTTCGGCCAGGGTAGGGTGGATGCTGCGCTCGCGGCTTGCGCCCGGCGTGCGTTGCGCACTTGAGCATGGTGGTGCGGCCCCCGTAATCGTGGCTGCCGATGCCGATCTTGACATGGCCCTGCCCCTGCTTGCCAGGGGAGGCTTCTATCATGCCGGTCAGGTCTGCGTGTCCGTGCAGCGCGTGTTTGTACACGCGTCGATTGCGCGTGAACTTGCGAAAAGGCTGGCCAGCCAGGCGGAGGCGATGCGCGTCGGCGATCCGACGGACGAGGAGACGGAGGTAGGTCCGCTGATTCGTCAGAGCGAGGTCGCACGCGTGCATCGCTGCGTGACAGAGGCCGTTGAACGGGGGGCGGAGCTACTGGCCGGCGGTGCGCCAGTGTCCGATTTCTGCCATGCGTGCACGGTGCTGTATGATCCTCCCGATACGGCGCTGGTCAGCAGCCGGGAGGTGTTCGGTCCGGTGATATGCGTGTATCCCTATGCCGATGAGGACGAGGCCGTTCGCCGTGCGAATGCACTTGGCCTTGCCTTTCAGGCGGCCGTATTCACCCGCAGCCTGGATACGGCGCTGGCCGTGGGTCAGGCGCTGGACGCCGCAGCTGTCATGATCAATGATCACACCGCCTTTCGCGTCGACTGGATGCCGTTTGCCGGTCATAAGGCCTCGGGCCTTGGCACCGGCGGCATTGCTTATTCGATGCGCGACATGCAATCCGAAAAGCTCATCGTGATCCGCTCCGGGGCGTGGCACCCATGACCCGGAGACCAGCCGGGGAGGAGAGTCTGCGTGCGCAGATCGAACAGATGCGGCAGGGCATGCGTGGCCAGATACCCCACGAAACATTGGTGCTGATGCAGCAGGTGACTGCCAGGCTGGTGCGCTCCGGCATCGCGGAGGGTTGCCCCAAGCCGGGAGAGCGTGCGCCGGCATTCACCCTGCCCAATGTACGCGGCTGCCAGGTGAGCCTGCAATCGGTACTCGGCAGGGGTCCTGTCGTACTGAGCTTCTACCGCGGCGGATGGTGTCCGTTCTGTAATCTGGAGCTCAGGGCGCTGGCACGGGCCCTGCCGGACATCGAGGCCGCAGGCGCCAGCCTTGTTGCCATCTCGCCGGAGTTGCCGGATTATGGGCGCGGTACCGTGGAAGCCAATGACATCCGTTTCGAGGTGCTCAGCGACGTGGGCAACCGCGTGGCACGCATGTTCGGCCTGGTATTCACATTGCCCGAGGAGCTTCGCCCAATCTATGCCGGCTTTGGCATCGATCTCCCCGCCCATAATGGCGATGACACATTCGAACTGCCGATGCCTGCAACCTATATCATCGGCAGGGACGGCACCGTTCTGCATGCGTTTGTCAGCGCTGACTATACAGAGCGCATGGAGCCTGCCGACATCGTTTATCTGCTGCGCCGCACATAAGCCCGTAACGTAAGAAACAGCACGACCCACCGACCATAGCCATCATCCGGAGGGCAGGCCCCGCACGGGGAACCACGGCCGGGATATGTCCCGGTTTGCGAGCACCGGTTCCTGCCGCGCCGTGACGTATTCCTGACAGTATGGAGGTGGCGGGCAGGCCTTCCGCATGCGAGATGGATGCCGGGAATACTGCAAGCCCGGAGGAGGCGATGAAGGCATTGATGATGAAGACGAAGAAGCACGTTCAGGAGATGATGGCCGGGGGCAAGATGTTCGGTCAGCCGTTCTCCCACGTCATGTTCGGCAATGCCAGATATACCGTCACGCATCCGTAGACAGTGAACAGGCTGTGGCGGGAGTGCCTCGTCCCGGCCACGGACCGGAAAAGGAGCGTTGAATGAGACGAATATTTACAGCTGCTGCCATCCTGGCCCTGGCCCTGACGGGGATATGGCAGGTCGAGGCGCGCGCGTACCAGGACAGTACCGCGAAGCAGGCCGTGGTCCTGACGGAGGAGGATATCGCCTATGATCCGGAGGATATCACCGTCCATGTCGGCCAGACGATTCGTCTCGAGAATAAGGATCCGTTCGAGCACAAGTCGCGCGTGACCCGCAAAAAGGCGGATGGTGCGCCGGGGGATATCGCCATGCAGGACCATCTCGAGAAGCCCGGCTCGACACATACCTTTCACCTGGATCAGCCGGGGCTGTACGAGATCCGCTGCATGCTGCACGACGGCATGACCGCAAGCATCCGGGTGGTGCGGTGAGGGCTGTAAGCTTTCGGCACGGCCGGCGACCACCCGCATCATGCCCGGATGCCG
>CAZROR010000091.1:0-6419 GCA_964601765.1 uncultured Zetaproteobacteria bacterium | reverse complement strand
CCGCATCAAATCCGGCGCCTTCGCCATTGCCGGACGTAGCGTGAACAGGCCCTAACCAACCGTGAAGCGCCTGCCGCTCGCCGTCATACTCATTCTGGCAGCTTCGGCCGGGGCCACACAATGCCTGGCTGACCCCCTCCTGTTGCGGGACACCGTCTACCAGCTTGATCCGTATCTCGAATTCCTGGAAGACAGTGGACACAGCCTCTCGTTCACAGACGTGCGTACCAATAGCATAGGCAAGCGTTTTGCCCCGGCTGAAAGAATCCCGGCCAACTTCGGTATGACGACCTCCGCCTACTGGGTGCGTGTGCAGCTTAAGCCCGTGGTCGATCAGCCATGGCTGCTGGAGATCAGCTGCCCGCGGCTGGATCGTATCGATCTGTATGCTGTCAGTGCGGACGGTACTGTCCGGCACAAAAAGGCCGGACTTCGCTTCCCGTTTAGCGAGCGCGACGTGCCCAACAAGGTTTTCGTTTTCCGCCTGGCGCTGGAAAAGGGAGCGCTCACCACCCTTTACTTGCGCGTGGAAAGTACAGATGCCGTCTTTGTCCCGGTCACGCTTTGGCCGGAACGGCTGTTTACCGAGCACGAAGCGGACGAGCAGTTCAGACTCGGCATGTATTACGGCCTGCTGTTTGTCATGGGGCTGGTCAACCTGCTCGTATTTTTTACCATCAGGGACAGAAGCAATCTCTACTTCGCTCTGTTTCTGTTCAGCTTCACACTGGTGCTCATGGGCCTGTCGGGCCTGAGCGACCGCCTGTTGTTTGGCGGCATCCCCTGGTGGGCCAAACGTAGCCTGCCATTTTTCGAAGGATTCTCGGCCTTCTGGGCCATTCTGTTTACCCGCTCCTTCCTGCAGACGGAAAAAAACCTGCCGGCCGTGCACCGCATACTGTCCGCCCTGATCGTTCCCGCGCTGCTTGTTGTGCTGCTGGCTCTGCTTTTTGAATATAAGTGGAGCATTATCAGCATGATCGCGCTCGGCATGGGCAGCGCCATCATCATCCAGACAACAGCCATCATATGCTGGCGGCGAGGCTTCAGGCCCGCACGCTACTTTCTCCTTGCCTGGGCCGTGTTCCTGTTCGGTACCGTCATCTATGCCCTCGCTGCACTGGGTCTGCTGGCCTTCAATATCTTCACGAACAACATTCTGCAGATCGGCGTCGGCTGGATGGCCGTGCTGATGTCCCTGGCACTGACGGACCGCTTTAACCTTCTCGAACGGGAAAAGCGCCATGCACAAAGGCGTATCATCGAGGAACAGAAGAAAACGATGCATGTGCAGCGTACCATGATGGAGGCCATTTCACGCTTTGTCCCACGCCAGTTTCTCAGCTTTCTGAACAAGGCGGATATCACGGATGTCAGGCTGGGTGATGCGGTGCTGAAAACCATGACCGTGCTGTTCACCGATATCCGTGGATTCACCAGCCTTTCCGAGCGCATGACACCGGATGAAAACTTCCGCTTTCTCAACGCCTATCTGGAGTATGTCGAGCCCGTGGTTGAGGCGCACCACGGCTTCGTGGACAAGTTCATTGGCGACGCCATCATGGCGCTGTTTCCCGAAAGCCCTGATCATGCCGTACAGGCGGCCATAGACATGCGCCGGCAACTGGCTGAATTCAACCGGCTACGCGTAGAAGCGGGGCTGGCACAAATTGACACCGGCATCGGCATCCACTGCGGCGACCTGATGCTTGGCACTGTGGGTACCGAGCAGCGCCTCGACACGACGGTGATCGGCGATACGGTAAATCTGGCCAGCAGGCTGGAGGGACAAACCAAGGAGTCCGGCGCATCCATTATCATTTCCGAGGCGGTGCATACCATGCTCGCCGATCCCGAGATCTACTGCCTGCGCGAAATCGACATGGTCCTCGTGCGGGGGAAGCGCACGCCGGTCACCATGTACGAAGTCTTTGACGCAGACCCGGCGGCCATCAAGGAAAAGAAATTTTCCACACGTGCAGCCCTGCAACAGGCCCTCGCGTACTACAAGCGGGGCACCCATGAAAAGGCGCGGCCACTGCTGGAGCAGTGCCTGAAGACCTTCCCTGAAGACAAGGCGGCGCAGAACCTGCTGAGTCGCCTGGATTAGCCCGGCGAGCCGACACCGATGTTACAGGAGCGCAGCTCTCAGTGCGCCCCCGACTCCCTTCTGGCCTCCAGCTCCTCCCAGCGGGCATAGGCGGCATGCAATTCCCGCTCCAGCACCTTCAGCCGCTGCTCATCTTCGCGGAAGCCACTGGCATCGCGCTGAAAATACGCCGGATCGCAGAACCTCTCCTCGATGCCGGACTTTTCGGCCTCCATGCACTCGATCGCGCCCGGCAGGCTGTCCAGTTCCCGCTGGTCCTTATAGGAAAGCTTGCCTCCTGTCCTTCTTGATCTGACCGTTTTCCTGCCTGTCCTGGGTGGTGCTGCCACCACCGCCTTCTGCTTCGATTTCCATACGGCATAATCCGAATAGCCGCCTGTAATCGGAACGATCACTCCCCCACCCTCGAAGGCCAGTACACGGCTTACCACGCGATCCATGAATGCGCGGTCGTGACTGACCAGAAGGATCGTGCCATCATACTTCGCCAGCGCCTGTTCGAGTACGGTAAGTGTACCGAGATCAAGGTCGTTCGTCGGCTCATCAAGTACAAGCAGGTTGGCCGGTTCGAGCAACAGGCGTGCCAGCAGCAGGCGCCCACGCTCGCCGCCGGACAGGGCGGCCACGCGTGCACGCAGCTTTTCCCGGTCAAACAGGAAGTCCTCAAGATAGCCCACTACGTGGCGCGCATGCACGCCTGCCACGTAGACATACTGTCCCCCTTGCGGCAGCAACACTTCACGCAGTGTCTTATCCTCATCCAGGGCGCGCATCTGTTCCAGAAAGGCGGGCACGAGCCGCGCACCATGTCTGATTTTGCCGGCATCCGGCCTGATTTCACCGAGCAACAGCCGCAGCAGCGTGGTCTTGCCCACGCCATTGGGGCCAACAAGCCCGATACGCTCCCCGGCCATGATTTTCAGATCGAGGTTGCGCACGATCATGCGGCTGCCAAAGGCGTGTGACAGCCCGGCCGCCTCAATCAGCATGCGTCCCGGCTTGATGCCGCAGGCCACGCGCAAGCTCACGTCACCACCACGCAGGCGGCGCGCCTGGCGCTCGGCCCTGAGTCCCTCCAGCCTGCGTACGCGGCCCTCATCCCGACTGCGTCTGGCCGGGATGCCACGCCTTATCCAGCGCTCTTCAGCCGCCAGCAGGCGATCAAATTTTCTGAGCCTGCGCGCCTCTACCGCCAGCTGCCCGGCCTTTTTGTCCAGATACTGGGCATACGTGCAGTCATAATGGCGCAGGTGTCCCCGGTCGAGCTCGACGATCTCCTCGGCCATGGCATCGAGAAAATACCGGTCGTGTGTGACAAACACGACAGCACCGGGAAAGTCCGCAATAAAGTCCTCCAGCCAGCTGATTGCATCCAGATCGAGGTGGTTTGTCGGCTCATCCAGCAACAGAACGTCCGGAGCGGCAACCAGTACGCGGGCCAGCGCCACGCGCCGCTGCCAGCCGCCTGACAACGCACCAGCATCGCTGTGGGCATCCAGACCGAGCCGGGAGATGGCCGTTTCGATACGCGTCCTGAACAGCCAGCCGCCACTGTGTTCCAGTTCTTCCTGCAACACAGCCAGCCTGGCCATGTTTTCCGCTGAGGCATCGGATGCTGCATCGACCAGTGCCGTATCGTAAGCCCGCAGGGCGGTAACCTGGGCACCCAGCCCCTCGGATACGGCAGCAAACACCGTCTGTCCCGGCGTAAACCACGGCAACTGCGACAGGTAACCGATGCGTGCACCGCGCCGGGGAGTCACTTCTCCGCTATCCGCATGCTCGATACCGGCCATGATTTTCAGCAGCGTGGACTTGCCCTCGCCATTGCGCCCAATGAGGCCGATGCGCGCGCTTCGCCTGACAGTCAGCGACACGCCATCGAGCAGCACCTGTGGGCCATAGGCCTTGTGCACATCCTTGAGGCTCAGTATCGGCATGGGCGCATGTTACGCCATCCGGAAGTAAAAAACGCCATCTCCCCACGTACGGGGCAGGCGGAAAGGGTCTATAATTTCAGGTGTGACAATCCAAAGGAGGAGATCATGGCCATTGCAGCAACCATTCGACGCCACCTTGAAGAACATGGCGTAAAATACGATGTCATCGTGCACGAGCATACAGCCTCCAGCATGCGCACGGCCGAGGCCGCACACGTGCCGGGTGACAAGCTTGCCAAGACGGTCGTCCTGAAGGATGGCGCGGGCTATCTGATGGCGGTACTACCCGCGACACATCACCTGGATATCGAACGTCTCAACGAGCTTGTCGGCCGGGAACTGACGTTCGTTGAGGAAGAAGAGCTGGCTACGCTTTTCGCGGATTGTGAAGCAGGCGCCGTACCGGCAGCCGGCGCTGCCTATCACATGCAGGTGGCGCTGGACAAGGCGCTGACGGAGGAGTCAGACATCTATTTCGAGGCAGGTGACCATCGTGAGGTCATTCATGTCAGCGGTACACAGTTCCAGTCCCTGCAGGGCAAGGCGGTAACAGGCTATTTCAGCTATCATATCTGAGACCCCGCCTGCCGTCAGCCATTCCAGTCCTGCAGCCAGTCGGTGAACGCATCCGGAGGCAGCGGGCGGCTCATGTAGAAGCCCTGCGCCTGATCACAGGCAAGCCGCCTGAGCGCTTCGCATGTCTTGGCGTCCTCCACGCCCTCCGCTGTTACGCCCAGGCCAAGCTCGTGGGCAAGATCAATGGTGGAGCGGACAATGGCCCTGTCCGTACGATCGCCGATCATGTCAAAGACAAAGTGCTGATCGATCTTCAACTCGTTGATCGGCAGGCTTTTCAGATAGGCCAGTGATGAGTGGCCGGTGCCAAAGTCATCCACGGACAGCCCCAGCCCGAGCTTTCTCAGCCTCACCAGCACATCCACCGCTGTTTCAGGATATTCCATGATCGCGCTTTCGGTGATTTCCAGCGTGATGCTCGTCGCCTCAACTTCCCACCGATCCAGAAGCTGGGCGATCTTGTCGGGCAGCGTTGTATCCAGCAAATTCCAGGTCGAAACATTGATGGCCATGCCCAGCTGCAGCCCCTGCCGACCCCATTCGCCACACTGGCTCACTGCCTCGGCAAGCACCCACAGACCAAGCGGCCGAATCAGGCCGGTCTGCTCGGCCAGCGGCACGAACTCAGCCGGAGAAATATGCTCACCACTCTCGGTCTGCCAGCATGCCAGCGCCTCAACGCCGACCACCCGCCCCGACTTCAGCTCGATCTTGGGCTGATAGTGCAGGCTAAGCTTGCCCTGCTGCAGTGCCTCGCGCAGGTCACGAAACATCGTCAACCGCCGCATGTTGAACGGATCACGCCGGGCGTCATACAGGCGCATGCTGCTCTTCTCGCCCTTTGCCTGGCGCATGGCCACGTCCGCCCGCTGGATCAGGGTAAGGGCCTTGTCACCATGTTCAGGGTACAGGGCAATGCCAATGCTCACCTCAATGGCAAGCGGCGTGCCCTCAATCTGGAAGGCCTTTTCCATGGCCGTCTGAATCCGGCTGGCCATATCCAGCGATGCGGCCTCATCCATGCCAGGGAAGACGGCAATGAACTCATCTCCACCCAGGCGGCCGAACAGCGTGTCCGTACCGATGACATCACGTAAACGCTCGGCAATCTGCTTCAGCAGCGCATCGCCATTGACATAGCCCAGAATATTGTTGATTTCACGGAAACGGTCGACATCCACAACCAGCACTGTCAGCGGTACCTTCTGATCCCCGGCGGTAAGGATCTCGATTTCCAGGCGTGTCAGTACGAAATGCCGGTTGGCCAGGCCGGTAAGCTCATCAAACAGTGCCAGTTTTTGCAGCTTTTCCAGATGCGCCTTGCGCTCACTGACATCCTGCACAATCATCAGGATGGCATCGCTTTTGTCGTAGACGATGGGTAGTGCCGACGTCTCCGCTTCAAACGTGCTGCCATCAAGCCGGCAGAAGGTCTCTTCCACACAGGCCTGCTGCTTGGCCAGCGCGCTGTACTTCCCGCAGCCGCTCCCCAGCGGACTGTACGCCCTTGTCGACGATGAATTCCTGCAGCTTCCGGCCGGCCAGTGCTTTTTCCTCGTGCGCCCCGAACAACCTGACCGCACACGGATTGGCATAAAGCAGGATGTTATCGGTATGCACGAGCATGGCTACGGGCGCACGCTCCAGCAGCATGCGGTAGCGTGCATCCCGTTCCTGCACGGCCCGCATGGCCTCAAGCGCCTGTGCCGTACGCCCGGCCACCTTGTGCTCCAGCGATCCCTCGTAGCGTGCGATCACGAGATTGAACACATAGGCGATCAGCGTGTAGAAGA
>CAZROR010000090.1:0-6538 GCA_964601765.1 uncultured Zetaproteobacteria bacterium | reverse complement strand
CCTGCTCGCCATGCTGGGCAGGCCACGATGGAAAGACCGCACCTGGCGGGTGGATACTCGCATGGATACGCGATGGTTCTTTCGCCAGTCAGGCCATCAGGGAGGTACGATATAAATGGCTAAACAGGATCAGCTGCTCATCGGCCTGGACATCGGCACGAGCAAGATCGCCTGCGTTGTGGCGGAGGCCGGTGCAAACGGCAAGCTGGACATCATCGGCATCGGCACACATCCATCGCGCGGCCTGCGCAAGGGTGTGGTCGTCAACATCGAATCCACGGTGGAGTCCATCCGTCTGGCTGTGGAAGAAGCGGAGCTGATGGCGGGCGTGGAAATCAAATCCGTCTTCACCGGTATTGCCGGCAGCCACATCCGTGGCTACAACTCACACGGCGTCGTGGCAACAAAGAACGGCGAGGTCACTGCCGAGGATGTTGCCCGCGTCATCGATGCGGCGCGCGCCATGAACATTCCCGCCGATCAGAAGATCCTGCACATTCTGCCGCAGGAATACATCATCGATAACCAGGACGGTATTCGCGAGCCGGTTGGCATGAGCGGCGTGCGTCTGGAGGCCAAGGTGCATATCGTCACCGGTGCCGTATCCAGCGCCCAGAATATCATCAAGTGCTGTAACCGCTGCGGCTTGGAAGTAGCGGACATGGTGCTCGAACAGGTGGCCTCCAGCGAGGCCGTACTGTCCCAGGATGAAAAGGATATCGGCGTCGTGCTGCTCGACATGGGCGGCGGCACAACCGATATTGCCGTCTTCCTGAACGGAGCCATCCAGCATACGGCCGTTATCCCCATCGGTGGTGACCACCTGACAAACGATCTGGTCGTTGGCCTGCGTACATCAGCGCGTGAGGCTGACCAGCTGAAGAAGAAATACGGTGCCTGTCTGGTATCCATTGTGTCCCCGGATGAACAGGTGGAAGTGCCGAGCGTCGGTGGCCGTCCGCCGCGGCCCATGCCGCGTCAGGTCATGGCCCAGATACTGGAGCCACGCGTTGAGGAGCTTTTCGAGCTGGTCAAGGCGGAGTTGCAGCGCTCCGGCTTCAAGGAGCTCATGGCAGCGGGGCTGGTGCTGACCGGCGGATGCAGCCTGCTCGAAGGCACGGTGGAGCTCGGCGAGGAAGTGTTTGAAATGCCCGTACGCCTGGGCCGCCCGCAGAATGCCGGCGGCCTGGCCGAGGTTGTGGGCAGTCCGATTTTCGCGACCGGCGTCGGCCTCGTTCAGTACGGCTACCGCTACCGCCGTCGTGGACCGATGGGAAAGGTCGAAAATACCCAGCTTTTTGCACGGGTCTGGCAGCGCATGCGCAACTGGTTCGGAGACCCGGCATGACATATCTCAATCAAAAAGGAACAGGAGGTGCAACATGAACGCATTATTTACCCTGGAAGACGTCAAGGGCCAGACGGCCCGCATCAAGGTCATCGGTGTCGGTGGCGGCGGCGGCAACGCCCTGAACAACATGATCGACCAGCAATTGCGGGGCGTCGACTTTATCGTCGCCAATACCGATGCCCAGGCCATCGAACACAGCAAGGCGGACATCAAGGTGCAGCTCGGCACCGATCTGACACGCGGTCTGGGTGCGGGCGCCGATCCGAAGATCGGCCGGGAGGCCGCAGAGCGCGAGCGGGATGCCCTGCGGGAATTCCTGCGGGACACGGACATGGCCTTTATCACGGCGGGTATGGGTGGCGGCACCGGCACCGGTGCGGCGCCGATCATCGCCGAGGTGGCCAAGGAACTCGGCGCACTCACCGTGGCTGTGGTAACAAAGCCGTTCCAGTTCGAGGGCAAGCGGCGCATGCGCCAGGCCGAGGCCGGCATCAGCGAGCTGCGCAAGCACGTGGACACGCTCATCATCATCCCGAACCAGAAGCTCATCGGCGCTGTCGGCGCCAAGACACCCATGCTGGAGGCCTTCCGCAAGGCGGATGATGTGTTGCTGCAGGCCGTCAAGGGCATTGCCGAGCTGATCACACATACGGGCTACATGAATGTGGACTTCGCCGATGTCCGGGCGGTCATGAGCGAAACACAGGGCATGGCCATGATGGGCTCCGGTGTTGCCAGTGGTGAGAACCGGGCCTGCGAAGCGGCCGAGCGCGCCATTTCGTCGCCGCTGCTTGAGGATGTGGACATCCACGGTGCCAAGGGCATTCTCGTGAACATCACGGGCAATGAGGACATGACGCTGGCCGAGTATGACGAGGCAGTATCGACGATCCACAACATGGCTGACGAAGACGCCAACATCATCTGCGGCATGGTCTACGACAAGAACAGCAGGGATGAGATGCGCGTCACGGTTGTCGCAACCGGGCTTGCCAGCGAGGCAGCCCCGCCGCTGACACAGGTCAGCACAGCGGACGCCCCCATCAGGATGCCGTCGCTGAGCACGCTTCCGTCCATGGATGCGCAGCGGGCCGGGGAACCAGGATCAACGGCACAGGCACCGCTGTTCGATGCCGCTCCTGGCTACGACGAAAAGGCCCTGGCCGTGCCAACGTGGATCCGGCGGCAGGCGGATTGAAACCGCCGGATTTTGTGGCAGTATGCAGCGGAATGAGTCGCGCATCATCTTTCCGGCACCGCCCTTATCCGGATGCCTTTGATGATCACGACACGTGGATCTGCGCCGTAAACCACAAGGGAGGGAGTACGTGATACCGCAGAGAACCCTGGAGCACCCCATCCGGTGCAGCGGCATTGGCCTGCACAGCGGCCGCAAGGTTGAACTTGTTCTCCGGCCGGCACCGGAAGATTCCGGCATCGTTTTCCGGCGCAAAACCCCGGACGGTACCATCAGGCTGCCCGCACGCGCCGAGCATGTGGTTGACACACGCATGTGCACCACGCTGGGCACGCACAAGGCACGTATTGCCACGGTTGAACACCTGCTTTCCGCCATGGCAGGCCTGGGCATCGACAATGCCATCATCGACGTGGACGGCCCGGAAGTCCCCATCATGGATGGCTCCTCCGCACCTTTCGTGTTTCTTATCCAGTGTGCGGGTATCCGCGAGCAGAACAAAGCCAAGAAAGTCATGCGTATTCTGAAGCGGGTCAGCGTGGAAGACGGTGACAAGATGTGTGCCATGTATCCCGCTGCCGGCTTCAAGGTCAGCTACCTGCTGGACTACGAGCACCCGCTCCTGCGCAGCCGTCAGGTACAGGTGGATTTCTGCAAACAGGCCTACACGCGCGAGGTCAGCCGTGCCCGCACATTTGGCTTCCTGCATGAGATTGAGGCCCTGCAGAAGGCCGGCCTGG
Organism: uncultured Zetaproteobacteria bacterium; assembly: GCA_964601765.1. GTDB lineage: Bacteria > Pseudomonadota > Zetaproteobacteria > Mariprofundales > Mariprofundaceae > SZUA-181. Next base: position 3,249 of record CAZROR010000090.1, on the reverse strand, counting down.
CACTGGGCGGATCACTGGAAAACGCCATCGTCATGGATGCCTTCCGGGTAATCAATGAGGGTGGATTCCGCTATGAGGATGAATGTGTCCGGCACAAGATCCTTGACACCCTTGGTGACCTTGCACTCGCCGGTTACCCCATCATCGGGGCCTTTGAGGGCGTGCGCACGGGCCATGAGATGAATCACCGCCTCGTCAAGGCCCTGCTTGCCGATGAAAGCACCTGGCGGATTGAGGAGCTTGAGCAGGCAGATGCCGTGGCAGAGACCCCGGCTGCCGCGGTGACCCAGCCCGCCTGAGGTGACCCAGCCCGCCTGAAAATCGCTGCGCCCTGATCCGGGCGCACTATTTCTTTGTTTTCAGCGTATGCACGCCATCCCACTCCGGTGAGGGGGACGCCTGCATGAAGGCCAGCACACGAGAGCGCAGGATCTCGCATGGCCCGTCATCGGGACGGTCCGCACGCAACGCATCAAGCATTTTCAGTGCCACAGCAAAATCCCTCCGGTTCATGGCCTCCCAGGCCTTTTTGTAGGCAGCGGCAAAAATCAGCGTTTCCCTGTCCACATTGCCGCGCTCACCCAGCGGGACATAAACATCCACCGGCTTCGTACGACCCACCACGCGTACGCGATCGACGAAGCGCACAGCAACCTTATCCTGCACCATCTGGCAGGTTGAATGCGAAATCAGCATGGGCACGCGATACTGTTTGCATACGCCTTCAAGCCTGCTGGCCAGATTGACATTATCCCCCATCATCGTGTAATCCATCCGCTGTGCCGTGCCCATGTTGCCAACCACCATCGGGCCGGAGTTTATACCCATGCGCACGGACAGATGCGGAAGCCCTTCCCTTTCCCACTTGCGCCGCAGCGCCGTCAGTACCTGTTGCTGCTCAATGGCGGCCATCGTGCACTGGCAGGCATGATCGGGCATGTCCAGCGGGGCACCGAAAAAGGCAATGATGGCATCGCCCTCGTATTTATCGATGGTGCCACCCCGGGCCAGAATGATATCGCTCATGGCTGAGAGGTACTGATTGAGAAAATGCACCAGTTCGGCCGGCGAAAGCGTTTCGGCCAGCTGTGAAAAGCCCCCGATATCCGAAAAGAATGCCGTCATCTCTCTTTCCTGGCCACCGAGGTACAGCAGCTCCGGATGCTCGGCCAGCTCATTGACGATGTTCGGTGCCAGATAATGTGCAAAGGCATCATGAATGTATGCACGCTTGCGCGCCTCGATGATATACTCGATCAACGTTGTCGGCAGCGTAGCCATCAATACGCCGAGAAACAGATAAATCACCTTGACCCAGATGCCATAGGCGGAAAACAGCCAGACAGCGCCCAGCACCACCAGAGATGGTACGCCGAGCATGGTCAGGCTCTGGATCACCGGCCCGCGCCCCCCGACAATACGCCCGCAGATGAGACCAAGCAGCAGCACGCCCAGCAACTCGGCCGGTTCAATCCACAGGGGGCGATCAACATGCTGCCGGTTAAGGATATTGGCAATCGCCGCTGCATGTCCCTCGACACCCGGAAATACCGAGTCGTAGGGGATGGGTCGCGAGTCGTAGACCCCGATAGCAGTGACACCCAGCAACACGATGGCATCCTTGAAGATAGCCGGATCCGCTCTCCCTCTCAGGACATCGGCAGCGGAAATGTGCGTAAACGAGCGCCCCGGCCCATAGTGGTTCAGCAACATGCTCCCATCCGGCCCGACAGGTAGAACATGGTCGCCAAGTGCCAGCTTCTCAATACCGATCTCGGAAACCTCTGCCAATATTACCGGCCAGCCAAGTGCGATGCGCAGGGTCTGCAGATCCAGGTTCGGATAAAAAAAGCCGTCCAGCTCCGCCAGCATGGGTACACGTCGTACCATGCCATCCGCATCGGGGAAGAAGTTAAAGTGTCCGGCAACATCCACTGCTTTTGTGAAACGGGGCAGGTTTCCCTCCACGGCAACCATCCGGATAATATCCGGTGGCAACTTCCCGGTTACCGTGGCGGCAATGGCTGATGGCTGTAACAGCCTGGACTCCTCGCGCAGCGTCCGACGAATGCGACTCGATGCGATAGCCCCATAGGGATAGAAGAAATAGCCTAGGACAATGCGATCGTGATATTTCTTGAGCAGTGCTTCAAATTTTGCGTCAAGGTCTCCTGTGCTGCGATGGCGGCTGAGCCAGGCCGCCACATCTTTCCTGTTCTGCCCAGCCTGCTTGAGGAGGCGAACGCTTTCTGTCAGAGGGTTTTCCTGTGGCTCTGAAAAAACAACATCAAATCCGATAACCTTGGCGTGGTATTCGCCCAGTACCCGATCAACAAGCCGACCAATCTTGTCTCGTGGCCAGGGCCAGCGTCCAATTTCACTAAGCGAATTATCATCCACTGCCAGGATCACGATACGCGGATCTACCGGCATCGGGCCGCGCAAGGCAAAGCGCTCATCAAGAAGCTTCAGCTCAATTTTCTCAAGTAGATCGGGTTGTGTGAAAGCGATGCCCGTGGCAATGATAGACATCAGTATGGCCAGACGAAAACCAAACCAATGCTGGTGTGTCTCGAGAAACCGCGCTAATTCCTGATACAAGCCGCAACCCCCTGCCGGTTCATGGCTTTGAGGCTAAGGGGGAAAGTGTAATTAGTCGATGCGCGTGCGCTCTTCCTGTTCCTGGGCTGTCTTGCAATCAATGCACAGGGTTGTCACGGGACGCGCCTGGAGACGCTTCAGGCTGATGTCCCCGCCACAGCCCTCGCAACTGCCAAAGCTGCCGTCTTTGATGCGGGCCAAAGCCTGATCAATTTTCTTGATAAGCTTACGCTCGCGATCACGAATACGCAGATCGAAGTTGCGGTCGGTTTCCATGCTGGCCTGATCAGTTGGATCAGGGAAGGAACCCTGATCACTCGAGTGCATGCTATGCAGGGTTTCACTCAGGCCCTGATCCAGTTCATGGCGCCAATCTTTCAGCTGCTTCTCGAACTTCGCCAACTGTTTTTCGCTAAGTGCCATCACAGACCTCCCGTGACACAACCTGCCGTCACATACGCTGATACCGGGGCGGGAAAAGATGTCCCGGTTTCCATAAGGGCGCGAACCATAGCGGCAGACTCGCATGGTGTAAATGCGGCCTGCCGCCAGACACAGCTAGGGAACCTCTGAACAAGTTCCACATGGCCGCGACAGCGGCCTTGCGGGATGGGATGCAAGGCGCAAGGCGCCATGCATGGCCACGCC
>CAZROR010000089.1:0-6623 GCA_964601765.1 uncultured Zetaproteobacteria bacterium | reverse complement strand
GGATGCGGGCCATGGTACAGCGCGTGAATGGGCGGGCAAGCGCCTCATTTTTTGTAAAGCATCCATGTTCCCGTATGGCTTTTGCAATGGGCGTGCGGCTCAGGCGCGGGACAGCAGCGCCCCGATTTTTGCCACGTAGCGGGCGGTTTCCTCCGGTATCCTTCCCGCGTGGCGCTCGAGGTTTCCCATGCCCCAGTTGTAGGCGGCCAGGGCAAGATCCGTGCGGCCGTGATAGCGTTGCAGCAGGTGTTTCAGATAGCGGCTTCCGCCCATGATGTTTTGTTCCGGATCGAAGGGATTCCTTACCCGCATGTCTTTTGCGGTTTCCGGCATGAGTTGCATCAGGCCCATGGCACCGGCGGCGGAGACCGCGTTTGGATCAAAGCCGCTTTCCACGTGGATGACCGCCTTGATGAGTTCGGGGTCCAGCTGGTACGTGCCGGCCGCCTTTTCGATGATGGCCGTGAACGGGGCAGGCGATCCCTGCGGCCTGCCGGGCGCGGAGAAGGCTGCGGGGCGCGTCGGGTGTGGCGCGTCTGCAGCGTGCAGGGAGGCGAGGAACGCCGCGTGGCTCCCAGCCGGAAGGACGCCATCGTCCATCCGGGCCAGGCGGGCCAGGATGGCATCAGCCATGACCTGTACCAGGCGCGGATTCAGCAGCGCGTGGGCGTCACGGGATCGCCGGCTCGCTCTGCGCAGCAATGTGTCGAATGCCACGCCGTTACCATGTTCGCCGCTTTCCCGCGCCGGGCGCGCATGCGGCGGATGAGGCGGAATATCGTTCACGGCAATCATGCCCCGGTTGCTGCAAGCCGCGTGCCATTCTACGATCCGGGGGCTGGCTGGCACGCAAATTGCTGCCTTGACGGTCATGACTGGTTTGGTGAAAGCGGCATGGCCGACGGGGGAGGGGCATCATGGCTGATGTCGCCGTGCGCGCCGCATCCTCGAACGGGACATCGGGTGGGGTGCGCCTGTCCCGGCTTCCGGGGGGGCACATGGCCACCCTGCTGATCAAGGAACATCTGGTGACGCCGGAAAATATGGACACCGCCATCCGTGTGCAGGAACGCCTGGGAGGCGCGCGGTTTTTATCCACGGTGCTTGTCGAACTTGGCATTATCAGCGAGGACGACCAGCGCCGTATCATCCGCAAGCATGGACGCACCTTCCGCATGGGAGAGCTTGTCTGCGAGCTGGGCTATATCACCCCTGAGCAACTCCAGCATGCCGAGAAGGAGTTTTCCCGTCATGATGGCCGGCGCTTCGGCGAGGTGCTCCTCGACCTCGGATACATCAACGAGCGTCAGCTCGCCCAGGCCTTGTCCGAGCAGCTTTCGTTGCCACTTATGCATGTTGAGCCGACGATGGTGGACAAGACCCTGCTGCGCGATTTCTCGCTTCCCTTTATGAAAAAGCACATGTTTGTTCCACTGGAATCGGACGAGAAGCGAATATCGCTTGTCATGGCAGACCCCCTCGATCAGAAACTGATTGCCCAGATCGAGTCGCAGACAAAGCTGAACGCGGTGGTTTCCATCGGCCTGCCCAGCGTGCTTCTTTCGGTTATCGACAAGCTGATGGTCGGGGCGGAAAAGGGGGCCAGTGAAAAGGATTATGCGGCCGAGGTGCTGGACAGCATCCTCCTGGCTGCCGTGCGCGACCGTGCCAGTGACATACACATGGAGCCGCTGGCAGAGCACATGCAGGTGCGCTTCCGCATGGACGGCGTGCTGATACACAAGATGAATCTGAATGCCGATACGGCCATGCGTGTAATTTCCCGGCTCAAGGTGCTGGCCGGAATGGATATCTCCGAAAAGCGCCGTCACCAGGACGGGCGCTACACATGCGAGATCATGGGTACGGAGGTGGACTTCAGGGTATCGAGCTATGTCACGCTCTATGGCGAGAATATCGTCATGCGCATCCTGCGGAGGGACAGCGGCCTGATTACGCTGGAGCAGATTGATATGAACCGCACGCTGGTCGAACGGTTTAAACACGATGCGCTGGATATCCCGACCGGTGTCATCATGGTGACCGGGCCGACGGGATCCGGAAAAACAACAACCCTGTACGCGGCCGTGGACTACCTGAACCGGCCTACCAACAAGATTATCACGATTGAGGATCCGGTGGAGTTTGTCATCGACGGCATCATGCAGTGCTCAGTCGATTCCAGGGTGGGGAGAAGTTTCGAGGATTCGCTCAAGTCCATCGTGCGCCAGGATCCCGACATCATTGTCATTGGCGAGGTGCGGGACAGGAAATCAGCCGAGGTGGGCGTGCAGGCGGCCCTTACCGGGCACAAGGTGCTCACCACCTTTCATACGGAGGACTCCATCGGCGGGTTGCTGCGCCTGATTGACATGGGCATCGAAACATTTCTGATTTCCTCCACGGTGGTTTGTATCCTGGCGCAACGGCTGGCCCGTCGTATCTGTCCCGACTGCCGGCAGCTCTATCTTCCCGACCAGAGGCTGGCCCGCCTGGTCGGGTTCGACGATGAAACCCTGAAAAACAGCACCTTCTATCGTGGCGTGGGCTGCGGCACCTGCCACGGCACCGGATATCGCGGCAGAACGGCCCTGCACGAGTTGCTGATACTCACCGATGATGTGCGTGAAGCGATCCTGGCGCGCAAGACTTCGCAGACAATCCGGCAGATAAGCTGTGAGAAGACGGATCTCCTCTCCCTGATGGAAGACGGCCTCTACAAGGTGCTCAGGGGGGCGACTACGGTGGAGGAGGTGTTTCGCGTGGCGCCCAGAACCGCGACGCGACGACCCGTGGAAGAGGTTCTGCGCCTGATGGGGGAATAACATGGCTTCCGGAATAAATCGCCTTGCGGTAAAGGTCAGGGAGAAGTTTTATTCCGGCGAGGCGCGCCTGCCGGTTTTGCCCGAGGCCGTCGTTCGGGTGCGGGCCATTGTCGGGGATGATACGAAGGGGGCGCATGACATCGCAGAGGCCATCAGGCAGGACAGCACGCTTTCCACGACTGTGTTGCGACTGGCGAACAGCGCCCGTTTCAATCCCGGTGGCCGGGAGGTGCGCAGCCTGCCCGCCGCCATTCAGCGCCTGGGAGGGCGGCGCACCCTGCAACTGCTGATTGCGATATCCAGCAAGCTGCTCATACGCGTGTCTCATCCGCTGTTGCTGGAAATACACAGGGAGTCAAGCGCGCACGCCCTGCGTATTGCCGTGACGGCCCAGACGCTGGCCAGGGTGATTCGCGACTCCGATCCGGAAGAGGTGTTTCTCGCCGGTCTGCTCCACGACGTGGGTGTGTTGGCGGTTGTCTGCGCCGTGCCGGACGAACTTCTGGCGTGCGCGGCCGATGAGTTGAGAAGGTGCGTGGACATGCTTCATCGTGAAATGGGCGGAAGGTTGCTGTTGCACTGGGAGATGCCCCTGTGTTTCAGTCAGGTGGCCGTGCATCACGGCATTGAGTCCGAGGACCGGCCGCGCGAGCGCCTTATTGACTTCGTGGATGCCGCGGAGTTTCTTCTCGGCCTGTTTGCCCGAAACGGGCCGATCAGTGCTTCGGGCATGGACAACATGCCCGCAGTTCGGCGGCTGGGCGTGACCGAAACACACCTGGCCGCCGTGCGGGTCGGACTGGAAGAGGGCATTGGTGAGTTGCAGGGAGTGCTGGGCGGAGGATGACGGACGGATGCGGAAGCTCGTGGCCCGTGCCCGCCGGTGTTTCATCGTCACGGCATGCGAAATGCGGCGGAAGCGATGCGGCGCGGGGGCCATGGAAGCGGACGGATCGGGACATGATCGTGATGCGCGTCTCCAGCATGGGAGGATAGCCGGATGAATGTGTCGGATCATGCCGACATGCAGTCGGTGCTTCTGGCGCGGCAGCCTGTGTTCAATGCCGATCAGTCGGTGCATGCCTATGAGCTGCTGTATCATAGCGCGCCCGGGGAGGGCAAAGATATTTCCGGGGCGTGGCTGCAATCCCTGTTCGCGCATTCGAGACTTGGTGAAATCAGTGGCGGCTTGCCAGTTTATGTGCAGGTGCCGCTTTCCGCGCTGGCCGGAGAGCCGGGTGATTTTCCCGTTTCCCCGCCACTGACCCTGGAGGTTTCCATTTCCCGGGACGACGAAGGGGTACTGTCCTGCCTTCCCGGATGGAAAGAGAAAGGCATCAGTATCGCGCTACGTGATGTCCCTTCTGCCGGGGGGGGTGACATGCGGTTGCCGGACTGGGTCGACCTGGTCAAGGTGGATGTCATGGAAACAGATGCCCTTGAAAGGGTGGTCGCCGATCTGAAACGGTGGCGGGTCGATATTGTTGCCGAGCGGGTGGAAACCCATGGTCAGTTCATGATGTGCCGGCGTCTCGGGTTTGATTACTTCCAGGGGTATTTCTTTCGTCGTCCGGGATTGCTCGTCGAGAATCCCGCGCTGGATCCGGGCCGAACGAGGCTGCTTCATCTTCTCGGCAGGACACTGGAAGCAGGCAGCCCCGATGAACTGGAGGGTGAGATCTGCCGGGATCCGGGCCTGTCCTACAAGCTTCTTTGTTTTGTCAACTCCGCCTGCCACGGGTTGCGCAGGAGGGTGGACGGTATTGGCCATGCCCTTGCCGTGCTCGGACTGAACAACATCCAGTTGTGGGTCGCAATGCTCCTGATGTGCACACTGGCCGGGAGTAAGCCGCCGGCGCTCATTGCGTCCGCCTTCGCGCGCGGGCGGTTTCTGGAATTGATTGCCGGGGATCGGGATGAGCGCGCGCTGGCGGGCAATTATTTCGTGCTGGGCATGTTTTCCCTGCTGGACGCCATGCTGGACATGCCACTGGAAGTCATCATGGCGCCGGTTTCACTTCCCCCCCTGGTCAGGGACGGTCTTTTCCGGTCGGAGAGCACCCCCGCGAAACGCCTTGCGCTTGCGGTGGCGGCGGAGGACGGGCACTGGGACGAAGCCTTGCGCGCTGCCGGGGATCTGGCGGTCGGCGAGGAGTGGAATGCGCATTACCGGCAATCGCTGGCGTGGGCCGATCGACACCTGGCGATGCTGACAGGGGATGTGTCGTGAAGGTGAGTGCTTTGCGTTCCGCCCACGGCCGCGGCATTCGGGTGACCGGGGAATCGTGTGTGCGTGGCTACGGTTTTCCCGCCCGGTTTCGGTTCGGTTCGTCTGTCTTGCCCGTATTCTGATTCCGGTACGCCGGTTTGCGGTGGTTCCGTTTCAACATGTCTCTTGCCTTAAAAGTGTCGAAGGTATAAAAATCGCATATAAAGTCACGGGGTGGGCTCGGTGAACCCGCCTCCTGGGGGGGCATGCATGTATCTCACGACCGGGGAAGCGGCACGGCGCTGCGGCGTGCGGGTCAATACCATCAAGAACTGGATACGGCGGGGACTGTTGACGGGGGTGCGCACGCCGGGCGGTCACTGGCGTATTCCGCTTCACGCCTTCGAGCGGTTTATGACCGAAAACGGCATGATGCCGGCCGCGCTGGCGCGGCCGGCATGGCGCGTCCTGTTGATCGATGATGATCCCGCCGCGCACGAGTTGTTATCGGGTGCGATGGAGACCGACGGATGTGCGGCATACGAGGTGCATATGGCGCATGACGGTTACGCCGGGCTCATCGAGATCGGGCGCCTGCGGCCGGACCTGATTGTGCTGGACATCATGATGCCCGGCATCCACGGCCTGGAGGTCATCCACCGGATCAAGGCGGCGGATTCACCGTTGCCCGGAGCCCGAATCATCGTGGTTACGGCTGCCGGCGGGCGCCGCCTGGTCGTGAACAGGATTGAGCAGGCCGGGCCGGACGCCGTGCTGTTCAAGCCGCTGGATGTGCGCGCCTTCGTGCATACCGTGCACCATGTGCTCGGAATTCCGGAGGGGGGCGTTGCGGAGGGCGGCCTTGGCATCTGACATGCCTGCCATTCTCATGGTTGATGACGATCCCATGTTGCTGGAACTGTATCACGACGTGCTGGCCCCCCGGTACCGGGTATTGCTGGCGGCTTCCGTGGCCGAGGCCGTCGCCGCGCTGGAGGCCGGGGTGGTGGATGCCGTTGGCTGTGATTATCTGCTTGGTGACGGGAGCGGAGAGGATGTCGTGGCCTGGATTCATGCGCATCGTCCGGCGCTGCTGCCGCGCACCCTGCTCATCAGTGGCGCGGATATGCTCTCCGCCAGCCTGGAAGGCGTGATGGTGATAACAAAGCCCGTGCCCATGGATGTATTGCTCGATGTGTTCGCAACATGGTTTCCAGGGGATGTTGAAGGTGCCTGACGGCGGCACTCCCCTTCTGAGGCGCGCCGGTGTCCGCTTCAACATGCTGCTGGCGGCGAGTCTGGCTGTTCTGCTTGGTGTCGGCGTTTACTGGCTGGACGGCCGGGGTCGTGTGTTGATCGACCGCGACGAGGTGGAACGTGCACAGACCACGGCGGCGACCGTGATAAGCAGCCTGAAGAGCATCATGCTGACCGGGCGCGGAGCTGTCGCCCACGCCTGGCTTGAGCGCATCGCGCGCCAGCCATCCATCGAGTCCGCGCGCATTTACCGTGTCGACGGCGTGGAGGCGTTTCATGACCTGAAGACGGTGCATGCGGTCAACGCATTTCTGGGAGAGCGTCGTTTCAAC
>CAZROR010000088.1:0-6872 GCA_964601765.1 uncultured Zetaproteobacteria bacterium | reverse complement strand
AAATAAGGAGATGACACTTTGAAGAAAAGCAAAAAAATATACGGTATTGGCATCTGGGCTATCGTGCTGTGTGCACTGTGGTGGCCCATTGCCCCGGCATCGGCATGCAGTACGGGAAAGATCTCGGCTGAAGGCTATGAGGTTGCAACCCTGCAACATACCTATAGTCACTGGAAACAGGGCAGGGACTCGCCCGTTCCGTTTGTATTCGTGGATGTACGCACAGCGGATGAATACTCGCACGGTCATATTCCAGGAGCTATCAACATTCCCGTGGATGTGCTGGCACAACATCTGGAGACGGTCCCTCACGATAAACAGGTCTACGTCTACTGTGAGGGAGGCGTACGGGCTGCACGCGCGGGCAGCCTCCTGGTCCGCCGTGGATTTACAAATATCGAGGTTGTGCCTGCAAGCATGCGCGGCTGGCGCGATGCCGGATATCCCGTCAACAAAGGAGATAAACCATGAAGCACATTTCCGTGGAAGAGCTGAATCGGATCTGGCCGGAACAGGCTACCAGTGGCGAATGCTATGTTATCGACGTGCGCACACCGGCTGAATTCAGAGCAGGACATGTACCCGGTGTCCAATTGGTCAGCCTGGACACACTGGATGCACGGGCTCATGAAATTCCGAAAGATCGTGATGTATATCTCATTTGCCGCTCCGGTGCACGCTCGGCACAGGCATTAAAACACCTGGCCCAGGCTCATGGCTTTACACGCCTGACAAATGTGGCAGGCGGCACCATGGCCTGGGCAAATGCAGGCTACCCCATCGAAGCAGAAAACTAAGGGGTACTCCTAGCAAGTCATGCAAGTCCCTGGGCTGTAAGGGTTGCTTGACTTTGGCACTAGACAGAAGAAAAGCATTATATTAGAATACGCTTATTGGAATCCACAGAAAGCAGTAATGAAGGGAAGTGGACACCGCATAGCGTCCCGGCACCGGTTTGGCTTTAAAAATTAACCGTTGTGTGAAGTTTTCACACAGAAGGCAAGGAGATATAAAAATGGCACATATCGTCATCATGGGGGCAGGTATCGGGGGCATGCCGGCTGCTTACGAAATGAAAGACACCCTGAAAAAACTGGGAGGTGAACATGAGGTTACTATTGTCTCAAATGTCGACTATTTTCACTTCACCCCTTCCAATCCCTGGGTAGCAATAGGCTGGCGTGACAAAGAGCAGATTAGCTTTCCATGTGCTCCGTACTTGAATAAAAAGGGTATCAATTTTCTTTCTTCAGGCGTTGACGAGATCCTGGCGGATGAAAACAGGCTACACCTGGGAAATGGACAGATGCTGGATTACGACTATCTGGTTGTCGCCACAGGCCCACGTCTTGCATTTGAGTTGATCCCTGGCCTGGGCCCGGAAGGCCATTCACATTCAATATGCCATGTAGACCATGCCGAAGAGACGTACCATGCCTTTGAGGAATTCTGCAAGAACCCCGGGCCCATCGTGGTCGGGGCGGTACAGGGCGTATCCTGTTTCGGGCCAGCATACGAATTTGCCTGTATCCTCGATACTGAGCTGCGGCGCCGGAAGATCCGGGATAAGGTGCCGATGACATTTATTACCCCTGAACCCTACATCGGCCATCTGGGCCTGGGCGGGGTAGAGGACTCCAAGGGGCTGCTGGAGTCCGAATTCAGAAAACGGGACATCAAGTTTATCACGAACTGCAAAACGAATGCAATTCATGAGCACTCGCTGGATTATGAAGAAGTGGACCGTCATGGCGATGTCGTGGCTTCCGGTACGCTGGATCACCAGTTTGCCATGCTGATGCCGCCGTTTCGTGGTGTTGGTGCCGTAGCTAACTGCGAAGGACTCGTAAACCCAATGGGTTTCGTGGTCATCAATGAGTTCCAACAGAATCCAAAATTTAAAAACATTTACGGTACCGGCGTCATCGTTGCCATCCCCCCCGTGGAAGCAACACCATTGCCGGTGGGCACCCCAAAAACAGGATTCATGATTGAAACCATGACCACGGCAGCAATACACAATATTATCCACGACCTGAAGGGAGAAGCTCCCGAAAAATCCGGAACATGGGGCGCCATTTGCCTGGCCGACTTTGGTGACGGTGGCGTGGCTCTGGTCGCTTATCCGCAGATACCGCCACGGAATAAAGTCTGGGCTAAAGGCGGAGGCTGGGTCCACACCGCCAAGGTTGGATTCGAAAAATACTTCATGCGCAAGATGCGCACAGGCGTTTCAGAACCATTTATCGAAAAGGCATTTCTCAAACGCATGGGTATCGAGCGCCTGAAAAGCTGATGCTTTCGGGTTACTGCAGCCCTGCAGGCGGTAACCCGACTTACAGAAACGGACAAAGGAGTTGAAACATGAGCGATTATGGTATACGCACTATATATAACGGCAGCGTTGCAGAGGCGGAAGCGGCCATCACCGCCGCATTAAAGGATGCGGGATTCGGAGTGCTGACACGCATTGATGTGGCTGAAACGCTAAAGGAAAAAATTGGTGTGGAACGCCCTCCATATGTAATTCTTGGTGCCTGTAACCCAAAGCTGGCTCATCGAGGGCTTTCCCTGGAGCCTGAGCTCGGCCTCATGTTGCCCTGCAATGTGATTGTCTATAAGGACGACGAGGGGCAAACCGTTGTATCAGCCATCGATCCGGCCGCCATGGTGGGCATGATTGACAATCCCGATCTTGTGTGTCTTGTCGAAGAGGCAAGGCCGCTGTTGCAACAGGCCCTGGCAGCCATTTAACCGCGAAGCTAGCCGGATATCCTGCTGCTAGCTAGCGTGTTCCTTGCCTGCTAGCGGGGCCACCAACAGCACCATCCCTGGTTCTGCGCAGCCCCTGGCATGCCAGCCTACATCTGAAAAAGCACAAGCCATGTTGGCTTTAGCTTTTTTGTTCACACTTCTCTTTTCATCAGCTTGCTTGCCACTGAGCAGACGTACAAGACCGGTATGCTACAGCCATAAAACTACTTGTCTTCGCCATGGTGACGAGGCTCGAAACCATACGCAGACTCCAGGCCGAGGGTCAGCAGAAATACCTGCGGTAACCAGTCTTCAAAAAATAAAAAATGCTGCTATCGCATACCGCCGGGCGGCCAGACACTGGTTGACCCGGACTTTCATTTGTCTCTATATTTATCGACATGCCCGGCCTTTCCACGCAACTCGCCATCACCAGACATGCCGTGCAGTACATGCAGCGGCATGCACTGGACAGTGAGCCGGAAGCATGTTGCGGGCTCATTGGCGGCACCGATGACATCATTCAGGTAGCTGCACCGACCAAAAACCAGGCTATGGACACACGCATACACTGCCTGCCCGACCGTGATGATATCATCCGTATCGTGCGGCAGTGGCAACAGCAGGGGCTGAACCTGTACGGCGTATACCGATCCTGCCTGACCACCCACGTCACCCAGCCAAATATGTTCGCCAATCTCCTGACTGATGTGCAGGTCGCAATGCCTGCCGCATGTATAGACCCGGCAGGCCTGCTCTGCCTGGCCATCAATCTTGGCACGGATGGGCGACTCGAAACCCATGCCTTCCGACTGCAACAGGGTAGCTGGCAGGAAATAGCGCTGGTCCTTGAGGAGGATGGCCAGGCCAAGGTCGCCTGACCGGCCCTGGCTCCTTACATCCCGCAAGTAGCCCATTCCTGAGCAAGCCGCTATCTTTCAGACATGCGCATCTGCCATATTGGTCTAAACCATAGAACTGCGCCGCTTGACCTGCGTGAGCGTCTGGCCGTCAGCGAGGCGGAGATACCGGCAATCATTCGGGCTATGGTGGAACAGCCAGCTGTCCGTGAAGCAGCCCTGCTGTCTACCTGCAACCGTGTTGAATTCACACTCGTAACCCATGACCCGGATGCAGCTATTGCGGTAGCGCATGAGTGGTTTGCACAACAGGCCGGGATGGACCTCGATGCCATTCTGGAGCATCTATACGCCCACACCACGGACGAGGCCGTGCGCCATCTCTTTGCCGTAGCTGCGGGCCTAGACTCACTCGTGCTCGGGGAACCACAGATTCTCGGACAGGTAAAATCATCCTACGAACATGCCCTGGCGGCAGGTACGGCCGGGCATGTGCTGCATCGCTTGTACCAAAGCACGTTTGCTGCAGCCAAACGCGCTCGCTCCAACACAGCCATCGGACGTCAGGCGGTAAACATCTCTTCCTGCGCCGTGGATCTTGCCCGGCGCATCTTCGGTGATCTCAACGGCAAAACCGTAATGATCATCGGCGCCGGAGAAATGGCGGAGCTTGCCGCCCGTCACCTGCGCGGCAACGGTGTCCGGGACATCCTCGTAGCCAACAGGACACTGGAGCGGGCCAAAAGGCTCGCCCGTGAATTCGATGGCCATGCTTTGACACTGGAGCAATTGCCCGACTATCTGGATGCAGCGGATATTGCCATTGCGAGTACAGGTGCCAACACGCATGTCCTCCTGCCCGATATCGTGCACAGGGCTATGGAAAAACGTGAAGGCGAACCGATGTTCCTCGTCGATATTGCCGTGCCACGCGATATTGACCCACGTGTTGGGGAGCTTGATGGCGTCTATCTGTATGATATCGATGACCTGCAGCAGGTCGTCGAAGGCAATCGGGAATCCAGGCAAAGGGAAGCGGAACAGGCACGCGCCCTGCTCGAAGAAGATGCACTCGAATTTCTTGCCTGGCTGAAATCGCTCGAATCCGTACCGCTAATCCGCAGCATCCAAAAAAATATCGAGGCAGCACGCCAGGAGGAAATGCTGAAGGCTCGGCGCTACCTGAAGGGGCTGGATGAGCACCAGCAGGAGGCGGTAGACCGTTTGAGCCGAGCCCTGATGAAGCGCTTCCTGCACCCGACACTGCAAGCCCTGAAGTCCCTGCCGGAGAATATCGAGGGTGACCTGCTCATGGGTGCAGCCCGTATCTTTTACGCCCTGGACGGGAAAAAGAGCGTGGTTTCCAAGGAGAGTGATGAACACTCGACTGGATGACATCCTGCACCGGCGGGACGAACTCACCAGCCTGCTGGCCGATCCGGAAATCACATCAGACAGCAAACGTTTCAGCCAGCTCTCACGCGAATATGCCGAGATCGAGCCAGTAGCCACCGTTGTCGAGCAACTGCACGATATCCAGCGCCAGATCCGGGACAACCGTGACCTGGTTGCCGACCCGGACTGCGATACCGAGCTACGCGACATGGCCGAGACCGAACTCGACACATTGCAGAAACAGGAAAAGGTGCTTGAAAACAGGCTGAAAGTTCTTCTACTGCCCACTGACCCGAACGACTCACGCAATGTTATTCTCGAGGTACGCGCAGGAACCGGCGGCGAGGAGGCCGCACTGTTTGTGGCTGATCTGTTCCGCATGTACAGCCGCTTTGCTGAACGCGAGGGCTACAAGGTGGAGATACTTTCCAGCAACGAAACAGGTATCGGTGGATATAAGGAAATCATTGCTCAGATTTCCGGTAAGGGAGCCTTCTCAAAATTCAAGTTTGAATCCGGTGTGCACCGTGTACAACGCGTGCCAACCACCGAGACCAGCGGCCGCATTCACACCTCGGCTTGTACCGTCGCCGTACTCCCCGAGGCTGAGGATGTTGACATCAAAATCAATCCTGATGACCTGCGCATCGATGTCTTCCGATCCTCCGGGCCTGGCGGCCAGAGCGTGAACACCACGGACTCGGCCGTGCGCATCACGCATCTGCCCAGCGGCATCGTTGTCACCTGTCAGGACGAGAAAAGCCAGCACAAGAACAAGGCCAAGGCCATGAAGGTATTACAGGCCCGGCTTTACGATGCGGCGCAGCATGAGGCCGACAGCGAGCGGGCCGAAGCGCGGCGTGGCATGGTCGGCAGCGGCGACCGTTCCGAGCGCATCCGCACCTACAACTTCCCGCAGGGGCGTGTGACGGACCACCGCGTCAACCTGACCCTGTACAAGCTTGAGGCCATCATGGCCGGTGACCTGAAAGAGCTGATCGAGGCGCTGCTCACCCACCACCAGGCGGAACTGCTGGCCGCCCATTCCTGAGCCTGCCACATGACAGCGCGTGAACTGCTGGCCGAGGCCACGGACCGGCTGAAAGCAGCCGGATGCGACACCCCGCGGCTCGATGCCGAGGCACTGCTGATGCATGCCTGGGGATGTGACAAGGCAGGTCTGGTCATGGCCATGGATGATGCACCCGAAACAAAGATCACGCGGAAGTTCCGGGCCATGATCGAGCGACGTGAGCATCGCGAGCCAGTGGCCTATATCACCGGAGAAAAGGAATTCTGGTCGCGCCGCTTTCACGTGACGCCGGATGTGCTCATCCCCCGCCCCGAAACAGAACACCTCATCGAGGCCGTGCTTGCACTGTATCCGGACCGGCAGGCGCCCTATCGCTTTTGTGACGTGGGCACGGGCTCCGGCTGCATTGCGATCACGCTGGCATGTGAATATCCACAGGCGACGGTGGTGGCCACGGATATCTCGAAAAACGCCCTGGCCCTCACGCGCAAAAACGCTGTGCTCCATGGTGTGCGGGATCGTATTGCCCCCCGCCACGGTGACATGTTCCGGGCCCTGGCACCGGACGACGGCCCATTTGATGCCGTGATTTCAAACCCCCCTTACGTCTCCGTGGAAGAGTATCAGCGGCTTGGGCCTGAACTGGCCTTTGAGCCACGCACGGCGCTGACAGATGGGGCGGATGGCCTGCGTTATCTGCGCCGGCTCATCAGCAAAGCCCCGGTGTATATGAAGCCGGGAGGCAGGCTTATCGTCGAAACAGGCCTGTGCGGCCTGCCCGATGATCCCGGCGCCTTGTGTCTCGAACAAAAAATCTTTGACCTGGCCGG
>CAZROR010000087.1:0-6967 GCA_964601765.1 uncultured Zetaproteobacteria bacterium | reverse complement strand
GCCCAAGGTGGAAAGCGTCAAGGTGGAAACGCCTAAGGTCGAAGTGCCCAAGGTGGAGGTAGAGGGGATTAAGAATGCTGCCAAGCAGGCGGAAGAGGCAGCCAAAAAGGCCAAGGATGCAGCAGAGAAGGCCAAGGATGAGTCAAAAAAGAAGAAGAAAGATTGATCTAATAGTCAATAGTCACAGCGTGAATAAACAGGGCCGTCCGAGCAGTACCGGGCGGCCTTTGGTTTTTTACTCAGAGAAACAGCCTGTATGCGGGATTGCCGGTTTCTTCGATGAAGCTATAGCCGAGCTCACTCAAAAATGCATTAAGTTCATCTCTCTCATTTGCGGGCACCTCCAGCCCCGCAAGAACACGCCCGAAGGCTGCGCCATGATTGCGGTAGTGAAACAGGGAGATATTCCAGCGGCCAGCCATGCGGGAAAGAAATGCAAGCAGGGCACCGGGTCTTTCGGGGAACTCAAAGCGAAAAATCACTTCGTTTCTAGCTAGGGCACAACGCCCCCCCACCATGTGTCGGATATGCAGCTTGGCTAGTTCATTTTCCAGCAGGTTGACGACTGTGTATCCGCGTGTTTGTAGTCTCTGCTGAATAGCTTCTGCATCCTGCCGGCTCTTGATACCGATGCCGGCAAATACATGCGCCTCACTGCGGCTGGAGAGGCGGTAGTTGAACTCGGTGATAACATGATTTTCAAGTGCTCGGCAAAATTCAAGGAAGGCGCCTGGCTTTTCGGGAATCGTGACAGCAAACAGCGCCTCACGCTGTTCACCCATTTCGGCACGTTCAGCAATGTGGCGCAGGCTGTCAAAATTCATGTTGGCGCCGCTGTTGATGCAGGCAAATACCTGACCTTCCACAGCTTCGCGCTGCACGTACTGCTTCATGGCAGCTAAACCGAGCGCTCCGGCAGGCTCCACAATGGAGCGGTTCTCGTCGAAAATGTCCTTGATGGCTGCGCAGATTTCATCCGTATCCACGAGCATGACTTCATCAACAAAACGGCGGACAAGATCGAAGGTGTGAACTCCAACCTGCTTGACGGCAACGCCATCTGCGAAGATGCCAACATGGTCCAGCGTGATGCGCTGCCCCGTTACCAGCGAGTGGTACATGGCGGCCGAGTCAACAGGCTCCACGCCGATGATTCGCGTGCCTGGGGACAACTGCTTGACATAAACCCCAACGCCTGCTGCCAGCCCCCCTCCACCGATAGGGATAAATATCGCATCCAGATCTGTGGGTGCCTGGCGGAGGATTTCTTCTCCGATCGTGCCCTGACCTGCAATCACCAGAGGGTCGTCATACGGATGAACAAAGTGCAAACCGCTTTCGTTACATAAGCGGTAGGCATGTTCGCAGGCATCCGAATAGCTATCACCAGAAAGCACGACGGTTGCCCCCATGGATTCAACAGCCTGTACTTTGATGTCCGGCGTAGTGTTCGGCATGACAATGGTGGCCGGACAGCCGCGCTTGCCGGCACTTAGGGCCACGCCCTGGGCATGATTGCCGGCCGAGGCACAAATGACGCCCCGCGCACATTCGGCATCCGTCATATGCGCAATCTTGTTATAGGCGCCGCGCAGCTTGAACGAGAATACGGGCTGCAAGTCTTCGCGCTTGAGCAGAACTGTGTTTCCCAGGCATCCGGAAAGCTTTGGGGCCTCGACAAGGGGGGTTTCCCGGGCTACGTCATAGACACGTGCGTGCTCGATGGCATCAAGGTATAACTTGGGCATGCGCTTTTCTATCATGTGGGAGCAATTTTGACCAAGCCCGGACACCGAACCGCAAAAACCGACAAGGAACTTGACCGCGGGTTGATGTATGCGGAGGCATGCTTCGAGACGTTTCGGGTTATTGATGGGCAAGTCTTTGCCTGGGAGGCGCATATGATGCGCTTGCAACGAGGCCTGGCAGAATTCGGTATTCCTTTACCGGAGGGGCTTAAGGCCCGGTGTCTGGAAGCTGCTACCAGAGCAGGGAGGGACACGCTGCTGCGGCTGACTGTCACGGGGGGTGTGGCGACATGGGGTCTGGCACCGCCAGGGGTCAGGCAGCCGGGGGTTTACGTGTTGGCCATCCCATATCAGTCGCGCGAGGCCTCCGTTGCTCTGCATACGGTGACATGGCCGTTTCCACTGCGCCCGAAGATGGCCAAGTTCACGGCTGACTATGCCGAGATCCTGCGTGTGATGCGGATGCATGACTGCCATGTAAAGGCGGAAGGGGGGCTGCTTGTATGTGATGGGCACCGGCTGCACACGGGGCTTACGGCCAATGTGCTGGTTTATCGCAAGGGGCGCTGGTGGACGCCGGGGCCGGAGACGATTTTGCCTGGTGTGATCCGCAGCTATCTGGTGCAGGCAGGTGTGGTTTGTGAGGTGGAGTGTCCACTTGCATGGCTTCAGGACTGTACGGCGATGGCGCTGACAAACAGCGGCGCATTCATTCAGCCCGTAGCCAGCATTGATGGCAGGTCGCTTGTGTCACGGGAGCATCCTGCATTTGCATTGCTATGGCGTCATCTGGCAGGCCAGCCGGGTGTGCCGGAGACAGGTCCATGCGCCTGATAGGGCTCGTTACCATTCTGTTTGTTGTCATCACTGGTATTTTTGCTCAGCAGGTGTTTCTGGATGTTCGCCTGGCGGTACCTGTCAAGGTCGTTATCCCGCAGGGGGAGTCTACTGCGGGCATTGCACATATACTGAAGCAAAAGGGTGTTATTCGCTCTGCGGCCGCCTTTCGCCTGTTGGCCAGGCTGAGAGGTGTGAGCGACAGACTGCAACGCGGTGAGTATCGTTTTGTCGGACCGGCTGATTTGTGGGATGTCCTTCAGCGCCTTGAGTCCGGGGATGTGATGCTGCACCGCGTCACGGTACCGGAAGGGTTGCGAACGGATGAAGTTCTCGCTCTGTTTGCCGATAAAACAGGACTCTCCATAGAGGCGTGGCACGCAGCCCTGGAGAAGGTCGCGCAGGGGCGAGAGGCTGAGGGTAAGCTGCTGCCGGAAACCTATACCTACCGCCAGCCGGTGCGGCCTGTTGCCATCCTTTCCCAGATGTGGGAGGCCGCTGATCGTTTTGCGGCCAGCCTTGAGCCAGCCTGGCTGCCTGTGGAGAAATTGAGGATCGTGGCCTCCATCGTTGAAAAGGAAACCGCAGTTGATACCGAACGGTCACTGGTGGCGGCCGTGATTCGCAACCGATTGAAAAGGCACATGGCGCTGCAAATGGACCCAACCGTCATTTATGGCCTGTGGCGTGTGGATGGTCACTTTTCCGGAAACCTGCGCAAGCGTGATCTGCAGCGGAATACACCCTGGAATACCTATATGCACAAAGGTCTGCCGCCTACGCCTATCTGCAATCCGGGTGTGGCCAGCCTCAGGGCCGCCGCCCATCCGGCCGACGTGGGCTACCTCTACTTTGTGGCAGATGGTAGTGGTGGGCATGTGTTTGCGGAGACGCTGGAGGCACATGAGAAGAATGTAAGACGGTGGATTGCGATTGAGCGGCAGGGAAAGAAAAGGTGATGGGCAGTGAATTGGTCATTGTTGTCGTCCGCATACCAGCTAGGCAGGTTGTACGCTTTCAGGGTATGCTCGACGGAGAGGACGGGCTGGCCATTTTGCGGTGCCGGGATACCACACGGGATACGCAACAGCTGTGGACAACACGCAGCATGCTTGATGCGCTTTATGCGTGGGTAGGCAGCCTGCCGGAAGCCTTGCAGGTCGAAGTGCTTTGGGAGGAAGGGTGAAGCTCCAGTTTATAAGTTTTGAAGGTGTGGATGGCTGTGGCAAGAGCACGCAGCTGAAACTGACGGCCCGCTGGCTGGCTGATGCCGGTGCGCAGGTGTGCACAACGTTTGAACCCGGCGATCACAGCCTGGGCGAAGTATTGCGCAGTCTGCTTCTGTCCGAGGCCTATGCGCCTTCAGATGAGACCGAACTGCTTCTGTTTCTGGCCGATCGCGCCCAGCACGTACGCGAGGTCATCCTCCCTGCACTGGAGGCAGGACAATGGGTGTTGTGTGATCGGTTCACGGACTCCACATTGGCCTATCAGCTGGCCGGGCGAGAGCTGAACGTACCGGTGTTGAGGAAAATGCTCGACTTTGCTGCGCTAAACATACAGCCTGCCCTCACGCTGTGGCTGGATCTGCCCGTACGTGAGGCCCTTGCACGCACACGTTATCGTGCGCTGGATGGAGAGGATGCCACGCGTATCGATGAAGAGTCGCTGTCTTTTCATAACCGAGTGTGCCAAGGGTTCAGACAGCTATGTGCCGAGGAGCCTGGACGCATCTGCCGTATCGATGCCTCCGGTGGAGTGGATGTGGTGCAGCAACGTATACGTAAGGCCGTGCAGTCCTGCTTTGATATTTGCAGTCAATGAAAACGAACAGCCTTCTTGGCCATGACTACATCATACGACGTTTTTTGCGCACCATGGCCTCAGGCAGGCTGCATCACGCCTGGCTGCTTTATGGTCCGCAGGGAATAGGCAAGGCCATGCTGGCGCAGGCCATGGCCTGCGCTTATCTCTGCGAGTCAAACCAGCGTGCAGGGGTGGCGCAGTCTCCCTGTGGAGACTGCCATGGCTGCAGAATGGTAAGCGAAGGTGCGCATCCGGACTTTCTGTACGTCGAGCGGGAACAGGACAAGCAAGGGAAAAAGAAGCGTGATGTCAGCGTTGATCAGGTGCGTGCATTGATGTCTTTTCTGGCCCTGAGCGGTGCGGAAAGTGAGCGCCGCGTGGTACTGCTCGATGATGCCGCTCTGATGAACCAGTACGCTGCGAACGCCCTGCTCAAGGGGCTTGAAGAGCCAACAGCTGGCAGCCTGTTGCTGATCGTCTGTGACGATATATCGCGCTTGCCGGCAACAGTACGTTCCCGGTGTGTGCTTGAACGTATGTCACTGCTGGATGATGCGCTGTGCCGGCAGGCCCTGGAGGGTATGGGGCTGAGTGGGGAAGCGCTCATCCTGGGGCTGGAGCTTGCTGCCGGACGCCCGGGCAGCGTGGCCTGCCTTCGTGATCCGGAAACAACAGCAACACTACTCCAGTGGCGGCAATTAACAGCTGATATGGCTGTATCGGATATCGGGGCAATCCAGTCGTGGCTGGGCACGCATGTGACACGCGTACCTCATCATTTGTTGGTACGTATTGTCCTGAATCCAGTATACGGAGCCATGCAGCAGATGTGCACTTTTCAGCTGCGGGAAACACTTGTGCAGGCATGCTGGGCACTTGCTTCCTGGCCGGAGCGTGTGGTGCGCCACGCGCTCCGGCCAGGGCCGTCACTGCTGGCACATTTACTTGACTTGCGTGTAGCTTTGCGCGAAATGCAGCGTACTGCTGCATAAGCAATAAGGGAAACGCATGCGTACATATTACGTCACAACGCCAATCTATTACGTGAATGATGAGCCGCATCTTGGCCACATCTATACAACCATTGCAGCTGATGTGCTGGCTCGTTGGCAACGCTTATGTGGTAGTGATGTGTTTTTCCTGACTGGCGTGGATGAACACGGCCTGAAGGTACAGCAGGCAGCCGAGGCCCGTGACATTGCACCGATTGCCTTGGCTGACCAGGTCGTGCAACGCTACAGGCAGCTGTGGCCGAAGCTCGCGATTAGTAATGATGACTTCATCCGTACCAGCGAAGCGCGGCACAAGGCAGCTGTACGCGAGCTGTGGCAGCGTCTGGATGCAGCTGGTGCTATCTACAAGGGCATGTATGAGGACTGGTATTGCGTACCCTGCGAAACTTACTGGACTGAAACACAGCTCAAGGATGCGGGTACGCTGGCCGACGGCCTATGTCCGGACTGCAGGCGAGGCGTGGAGCGTGTGCAGGAGGAGTCATTTTTCTTTCGCCTGAGCGATTATCAGGCGCGGTTGCTTGAACATATCCGCACGCACCCGGACTTTATTGCCCCGGAGTCACGTCGCAACGAGGTGCTGCGTTTCGTGGAGGGAGGGCTGCGGGATCTGTCCGTGTCTCGCACAACCTTTTCCTGGGGCATCGAGGTGCCGGATCATCCGGGCCATGTCGTCTATGTCTGGATCGATGCGTTGACAAACTACCTGACAGCACTGGGTTTTCCGGATGGTGAGCGCATGCGTTTCTGGCCAGCAGATGTCCACCTGATTGGTAAGGACATCCTGCGCTTTCACGCTGTGTACTGGCCATGCATGCTGATGGCCGTCGGCCTGCCTTTGCCAAAGCGTATTTTTGCGCATGGCTGGTGGACGGTTGAGGGTGAAAAAATGAGCAAGTCGCGGGGTAATGTCGTGCGTCCTGCCGATTTGTTGGCACAGGTAGACGCCGATATCGTGCGCTATTTCCTGTTGCGTGAGGTGCCGTTTGGTCTCGATGGTGATTTTTCGATGGATGCCTTGAAACAGCGCTACAACACGGAGCTTGCCAACGATGTGGGCAATTTGCTCAACCGTAGCCTTGCTATGTTGCACAAATATCGGGGAGGGCGTCTCGGTGAGGTTGGTGAAGAACGGCAAATTGACCGGGCCCTGCTGGCCCAGGTAGAGCATACCCAACAGGGCGTCGAGGAGGCCATGGCCCAGCAGGCCTTTCATGCTGCCCTGGAGCACATCAATACGCTCGTACGCTTTGGTAACCGTTATGTCGAAGAGAATGCGCCGTGGCTGTTGGCCAAGCAGGGTGAGGAGGCACGGCTGGATACGGTACTCTACCACCTTATTGAAGCGCTTCGCCTGGTTGCTGTACTGCTATCACCCTTCATGCCTGAACGGTGCGCACGTATGCTTTCCCAAATCATGAACGCAGAGGTTGGTGTGGAGGGGCTGAGCATGCACGGCCATGGTGGCTGGGGATATTTGCGATGCGATCATGTGTGCGGCCGCCCACAGCCGGTGTTTCCACGCATGGAATAAT
Organism: uncultured Zetaproteobacteria bacterium; assembly: GCA_964601765.1. Taxonomy (GTDB): domain Bacteria; phylum Pseudomonadota; class Zetaproteobacteria; order Mariprofundales; family Mariprofundaceae; genus SZUA-181. The sequence goes on along the minus strand of CAZROR010000087.1, from coordinate 28 downwards.
CGGGGGGTCTTAAATCCCTGAATCCGAT
>CAZROR010000086.1:0-7089 GCA_964601765.1 uncultured Zetaproteobacteria bacterium | reverse complement strand
TCCTGCTCGGAATGCCTTGCACCGCATCAAATCCGGCGCCTTCGTCATTGCCGGCCGTAGCGTGAACAGGCCCTAATATTCATCTTTTCGGAAAGGTGCTATCATTCGCGGTATGATAGAAGAAATGACGCTTACGCTCACAGAAAACGCGGCCAACAAGATTCACAACCTGCTGGCAGCCGAACAAAATGAGGCACTGCACCTGCGCGTGTTTGTCAGCGGTGGCGGTTGCTCGGGCTTTCAGTACGGCTTCAGCTTCGATGAACAGATCAATGATAACGACACCGTCATCGAAAGCCGGCAAGTGAAGATGCTCGTGGACCCGATGAGCCTGGACCTGCTGAACGGAGCCGAGATTGACTATCAGGAGTCCCTGCAGGGCGCCTCGTTCGTGATTCGCAATCCGAATGCCGCCGCTACCTGTGGATGCGGCAAGTCGTTCACGCCATCCGAAAGCGGCGGTTGCGCCAATGCCGGCTATTGAGCGGGCCTGATATGCCTTTGACGGGGCCTTACAGCCCCGTTTTTTGTGGATAGCCTGTGCCCATGAACGGCAAACTCGCATTGCAGGTGGATAATCTGCGAAAGGTCTATGACAACGGGAAAACGGCGCTGGAGGGTGTAAGCCTCCAGGTACCGGCCGGTGCATTCCATGCCCTGCTTGGCCCGAATGGCGCAGGCAAGAGCACGCTGATCAACATCCTTGCTGATGTCGTGCGGCCAACTGGTGGATCCGCACACCTGTTCGGCCATGATGTATTCCGGGACAAGGCCTGGTGTAAACGGCATATGGGCGTCGTGCCGCAGGAAGTGGCCTTTGATCCTTTTTTCACGCCACGCGAGGTGCTCCGCATCACCTCGGGCATGTTCGGCTGCAAGCCTGACATGGCCTGGATTGATGAGCTGATGGAGCGCCTGGAGCTTGCTGCGCACAAGCGCAAGAACACGCGACAACTTTCCGGCGGCATGCGGCGTCGGTTGCTCGTGGCACAGGCACTGGTCCACCGGCCGCCGCTGGTGGTGCTCGATGAGCCCACGGCGGGGGTGGATGTCGAGCTGCGCCGCCGCCTGTGGGATTTCATGCGTGAACTGAACAGAAACGGCACAACGATTTTGCTGACCACGCATTATCTCGAAGAGGCCGAGGAACTGTGCGATCATGTGACCATCATCGATGAAGGCAGGGTGGTGGCCGATCGGCCGATGCGGGAGCTGATGCGCGAGGTGGCCGGCCGCTATCTGTGGCTCAGCTATGGCGACGGCTTTGTGCTCTCGGATGAGGACAGGAATGCATTGGCGGCATTCCAGCCACGCAGCAATGGCCGGGGTGTGTGTCTTACGCTACGGCCTGTACGGGGGGAGGCAGCCTCCAGCTTCCATGAGGCATATGAGGCGGCGGTGGCGCGTTTCGGCCCGCCACGGGATGCCGGCGTCCGCCAGGAGGACCTTGAGGACGTGTTCATCCGCCTGACCGGGGATGATCGCTCATGAGGCCCATCAATCCCCGCGGGGCATGGACACTGTTTGTGCGCGAGACGCGCCGCTTCATGAATGTGAAAATGCAGACCATCGTGGCGCCGGCGCTGACAGCCATCATGTATCTGGTTGTTTTCCGCTATGCCATGGGTGCGCGCAGCGTGCCCGGCCTGCATGTGGACTACTTCACCTTTCTGATTCCGGGGCTCGTGATGATGTCCATGCTGCAGAATGCCTTTGCGAATACCTCCAGCTCCATGATCGTGGGCAAGGTAATGAATGTGCACATCTATCTGCTGATGGCGCCGCTGTCGGCTATCGAGGTGGTGGCGGCGTTTCTGGCTGCGGCCATGGTGCGGGCGCTGGTGGTCGCCACAGTGCTGCTGCTGGTGCTGGCACCATTTACAACATTGTCATTTGCACATCCGGGGCTCGTGCTGTTCTATGGCGTATGCGGCAGTATTTTGATGGGTGGCTTCGGCCTGATCGGCGGGATGTGGTCGGATTCATTCGATAACATGGCCTTGGTGAACAATTTCATCATCATGCCGCTGACCTTTCTGTCCGGCGTATTCTACTCGGTAACCCAGCTGCCGCCGCTGTGGCAGCAACTGAACCATCTGAATCCGTTTTTCTATCTCATTGACGGCTTTCGTTACGGCTTTCTCGGCGTGGGCGACACCAACCCGTATACGGCGCTGTGGGTAGTCGGCGGCGCGACACTTGCCTGCATGGCGGCCTGCTGGCATCTCTGGCGCATCGGCTGGCGGCTGAAGGAGTAGGGCGGAATGCATCGAAATGAATTTTACTTTTTGACATGCTGTAAAACAGCTGTAAGATATCTCCAACTTTTATCGAAAAAGGGGGATATGTAGTGGATTGTGTAAAGGTATCCAGCAAGTTCCAGATTGTGATTCCCAAGGCGGTGCGCGAGCGCATGCATCTTGTGCCGGGGCAGGAAATGGGCGTGATTGAAAAGGGTGGCATCGCGCATCTTGTACCGCTGAAGACACTGAAAGAGCTGCAAGGCATTGCAAGAGACATAACGGTTGAAGGCTTCCGTGAAAAGCAGGATCGCTTCTGATGCGATTGGTGGATTCCTGCGGCTGGCTGCACGTATTCAGGGGGAGCGCGCTGGCGGATACCTACCGGAATATCTTGCAGGAGGCAGAATCGGAAACGCTTGTGCCATCGGTTGTGCTCTATGAGGTTGCCAAGGTGCTGACGCGCGACATGGGAGAAGGCATAGCGATGGAATGCGTACTACGCATGCAACGGGAAAAGCTGATTGACTTGACGGAGTCGCTGGCCCTGGATGCCTCCGGCGCGGCGCTGGCGCACGGGCTGGCCATGGCGGATGCGATAATTTACACGACGGCCCGGCGGTATGATGCCACGCTTTACACATCCGATGCGGATCTGAAAGGCCTGCCCGGCGTGCAATTCATCGACCAACACTCCTTGTGATCAGGGCCTGTTCACACAAATCCTGGCGCAGTCGCCGCTGCCTCGAATGGATGGATGCCAGGGCGCGAGCCGCGAAGCTTGGCTGCGTCACATGAGTGCCTGATCCATGGCCAGGCAGTCGAAAGGCAGGGCGGGGCGCAAGACCGGCGCGTGGTTTCAGCGGCATGCGAATGATCCGCATGTCAAACGCGCGCAGGCCGAGGGAAAGCGCTCGCGCGCTGCCTTCAAGCTAACTGAAATATTGCATAAATATAAACTGCTGGAGCGGAAAGCGAATGTAATCGTTGATCTCGGGTGCGCGCCCGGGTCGTGGAGCGCGGAGCTGGCGCCATATGCGGGCGAGGGCGGCCTGGTCGTCGGCGTGGACGTGCTCGGGATGCGGCCGGTCGGGGGCGTGCATGTTATTCGCGGGGATTTTACCGAATCCGGCACGCTGGCGCGCGTGGAAGAGCGCCTTGCCGGACGCCGGGTGGATCTGGTGGTGTCGGACATGGCGCCGGAGATGAGCGGCCACAAGTGCGTGGATCAGGCGCGCATGATGGGGCTGAATGAAGCCACGCTGGATTTTGCCGTGAACCATCTGCGAGCGGGCGGGCATTTGCTGTTCAAGACATTCATGGGCGAGGGCCTTGACGCCTTTCGGCGGGACATGGCCGGGTGGTTTGAGTCCGTGAGGCTTGTGAAGCCCGCCGCCAGCAGGAAGTCGTCCAGTGAAATCTACCTGCTGGGAAGCCGCAAAAAGTGAAAACAAGTCAGGCTGAATGCCGGAATGAGAGGCCTGAGTCCGGCCGTTTGCGGCAGGGGATGGATTTGCGGAACTTCGCGCAGCTCAGCCAGCTGGCTGCCGTCGATCTGTTTGGCATGGGGTTCGCCATCACTGCCTGCCGGATTTTGTTCCGGGATGTCGTCCCGCCTTCCGTCCTGAATGCCTGGATGGCGATTGCATCGCTTGCCCTGATTGGGCGGATCGGGGTTTCCCTGCTGTTCAGAAACGCGGATCGGGTGATGAAAGCCGGCCAAATGAGAGTCGGCCAATGGAAGGCGATGTTTGTCGCCGCATCCCTGTTCGTGAGCCTTTCCTGGGGGGCGCTTCCCTTCCTGATCCCCGGTGACGCGGAACGCCACATCCTGCTTGTCGCCACGCTTTTCTTCGCGCTGGTCAGCGCCGGCCTGGTCGGGGCGGGCATATCCTTCCCGGTATTCACCGCGTTTGCGATACCGATGCTTCTGCCCCTTTCGATTCGCCTTTTCATGGCCGAGGCAATGTTTTTTTATGTCATGGGCGCCGTTTCATCCGTCTACCTCGTGGCTGTGCTGCTCATCGCCCGCAGGCATACGGAGTCGGCGTTCAGGGAGTACTGCCTGAGCCAGGAGAACCGGGAACTGGCACGACGGCTGATGATGGAAAAACAGTCCGCGGAGCGGGCAAACGCGGACAAGTCGCGTTTTCTGGCCTCGGCCAGTCACGACCTGCGCCAGCCCCTGCATGCGCTGGATCTGTATCTCGCCGCGATGGCCGGCGAGAGGAACGCGGAGAGAGCCGCCGATCTGCTGGAACGGGCGCGGGCCTCGAGCCGGGCGCTCGGGGAACTGCTGAACGCCCTGCTCGATGTCTCGCGGCTGGACGCGGAAAGCATTCGCCCGCAGCGCGATGCATTGCGCCTGCTGGCGCCCTTCGAGGAATGCGTCAATGAATTCGAGCCGGTTGCCCGCGAAAAGGGCATCGAGCTGCGGATGCGCCATCCGCGCGGCGCCTGCGCATGGACCGATCCCATGCTGTTCGGCCGCATGCTGCGCAACCTTGTTTCCAATGCGGTGCGGCATTCCACCGCCGGCCGCGTGCTGATCGCCGCCCGGCGACGGGGGGATGCATGGCGCGTCGAGGTGTGGGATACGGGGCCGGGCATTGCGGATGCCGACCTGGAAGACATCTTTTCCGAATTCTACCAGATCGACAACCCGGAGCGGGACAGGGAGAAGGGGCTGGGCCTGGGGCTGGCCATCGTTCGCCGCCTTTCGCGGCTGCTTGATCATCCCGTGGCCGTATGCTCCAGGCCGGGCCATGGATCATGCTTCAGCATGCTTCTCCCCGCCTGCGATCCGGCAACCGTTGCTGCGCGCGCCTCTGCCGGAAGTGGCGGGGCCGATATCTCCGGCATGTTCGTGCTGATTGTGGACGACAACGTGGCAATTCGGGATGCCATGCAGGGCTGGCTGCGGCTGCGTGCCTGCGAGGCGCTGGCCGCCGCCTCCGGCGCGGAGATGCTGGAAAGGCTAAAGGGGCATGCGTATCCCGTGCCGGATGCGATGATTATCGACTACCGGTTGCGCGGCGATGAGCCCGGGCTGGCGGTGGTGAAGGCGCTGCGGGGGCATTTCGGGGCGGAGATACCGGCTGTCGTCATCAGCGGCGATACGGCAAGGGATGTGGTTTCCGGCGTGGAAGCAGCCGGTTGCCGCTTTCTCGCCAAGCCCGTCGCGCAGGGCGTGCTGGCTGGCATCCTGGCCGGGTGCGCCCGGCGCCGCCCGCCCGCGTAATCCACCCGGCTATTCTATCCCCGTAGCTGTTCCGGTTAGAGGGGGCGCCGGACAGCTACCCCAGGCCGAGAATCCGCCGGGCGTGCAGCGCGGCCTTCACCCGGTTTTCCACCCCGAGGTGCTCCAGAATGTCGCTCACGTATTGCTTGACCGTGCTTTCGGCCAGGTGCAGCCGCTTCCCGATGACTCGGTTGGATTCGCCCTCGGCCAGCAGGCGCAGGATATCCATCTGTCGCTCGGTGAAGCCGTCGCCGGAATCCGCGAGCCGCACGCCCGCCGGCAGGTAGATATGGCCGCCCAGCACGATGTTGATGGCCTCGAGCAGCGCGGCCCCTTCCAGCGATTTCGGGGCGAAGCCCGAGGCGCCGAGCCGGATGCAGTGGCGGATCAGCGCCACGTCGTCACTGGCCGAAATGACAAGGATGCGCAGATTCGCCCACTCTCCGAGGATGTCACGAATGCTCTCCGCGCCATTCATGCCCGGCATGCGCAGATCCAGCATCAATAACCGAATGGCCGGATTTTTCCGCAGGAATTGCCTGGCCTCCTCCAGCGTTGCGGCAGTTTCCACGCGGAATCCGGCATCTGCCGATGCCAGCCAGTGGCGCATGCTTTCGCGGAACATGCCGTGATCGTCGGCAACCAGTATGGTCATGGGTTCTTTTATTTTCGCAGGCATGTCGGCAGATACCTCAGTATGTCATTCATCATACGAAAGTTAGTGTAAATCCCCTACCGATGGCAACTGTCCGTTGCAATGCGCGTGTCTAATATTCGCCGCTGTTCAGCTGCACCTTGTTCACGGGGGGGGGCAGGTATGAAACGAAACAGGGCAGGCGCGGCCGGCGTCGCGGCCCGGCCGCTGATGATGGCGCTGGAGCCGCGCATCATGTTCGATGCTGGCGGCGCGGCCAGCGCCGCCGAGGGGGCCATTGCCGCCGATGCGCAGGATTCGGCGCATGCCGATGCCGCGCACGCGGCGACGCGGGGAGAAGGAAAGGCGCTGGTGGCCGCGCTGGCGGACTTCACGCCGCCCGCGGCCGGCAGGCCGCCCGCCGCGGGCCACGAGATTGTTTTCATTGCGCCTGATGTGCCGAACGCCCGGGCTCTCATGGCCGGCATCGCCGACGGCGCCGAGGTTGTCGTGCTGGATGCGGGCCACGACGCCATTGCGCAGATTACCGCCGCTCTGGCGGGCAGAAGCGGGATCAGCGCCGTGCATATCATTTCCCACGGCGCCGCCGGCGAGCTCGAGCTGGGCGGCGCCACGCTCTCTCTCGATTCCATGGACAGCTACAGCGCCGACATCGGCCGGTGGGCGCAATCGCTCACGGCACAAGCGGATATTCTGATTTACGGATGCGACGTTGCGGCCGGCGCGCGCGGCCAGGCCTTCATCGGCCGGCTGGCGGCGCTCACCGGCGCCGATGTGGCTGCCTCCACCGATCGCACGGGCGATGCCGGTCAGGGGGGGGACTGGCAACTGGAGGCAGCCACGGGCGCCATCGAGGCGCGCCTGGCCGTGAACCGCGCCACGCGCGAGACATGGACAGGCGTGCTGGCGCAGCCCGCGGCGGGATTCGGCAAGGCGCTGGCCTTTGACGGGAC
>CAZROR010000085.1:0-7128 GCA_964601765.1 uncultured Zetaproteobacteria bacterium | reverse complement strand
AAATGTTCGATGAGATGAACTGTGTCGTTTGCTGGGATGTAGGTGAAGAAGACATAGAGGCATTTCGTAGAAAAGCAATCGAGCTCGAAGCTATAGAACGCGATGAATGGGAAGAACAGCAGGAAATATTTCCTCATTCCACACATAAACTAACTTTATCTGCATACGTCAAACCCATTTACATAATTGACCTGAAAAAAGTGACCACATCATAGCCATGCGTGCATAAATCTGGGTGTCGCTTGACACACGTGTAGCCGATAGCCTCCCGACATGGCGGGTGCATCTTCCAACAATAAAACCGTAACTATCATCGGCGGCGGCTTGGCGGGAAGTGAGGCAGCCTGGCAGCTCGCAAGGTGCGGCATTCCCGTGCGCCTGCATGAAATGCGGCCGGAGAAAATGACCCCGGCGCATAAAACGGGCAAGCTGGCCGAGCTTGTCTGCTCAAACTCATTCCGTGCCGATGCGCTGGAAAATGCGGTCGGCCTGCTGCACGCGGAGATGCGCATGCTGGGCTCGCTTATCATGCGCGCGGCGGACGCATCCCGGCTGCCTGCAGGCGGCGCGCTGGCAGTGGACCGCGAGCTGTTTTCACAGACCGTCACAGCGGCCATCCGCGCAGAGCCACTGATCGAGTGTGTGCATGGCGAGGTCTGCGACATTCCCGGCGAGGGGCTGGTGCTTATTGCCACCGGCCCCCTTACATCCGATGCACTGTTTGCGGCCATTCAACAGCTCACGGGTGAGGCACACCTGAGCTTTTTCGACGCCATCGCACCCGTCATCGATGCCGAAACGGTCAACATGGATATCGCCTACTGGAAATCCCGATATGACCGCAATGTCGCGGAGGGAGAGGCGGGCGATTACCTGAACTGCCCGATGAACGAAGCGCAGTACAATACCTTCATCGATGCGTTGCTGGCCGCAGAGAAGGTCGCCTTCAAGGATTTCGAGGACATCCCGTTTTTCGAAGGCTGCATGCCGATCGAGGTGATGGCCGAGCGGGGCCGGGACACGCCGCGGTTCGGGCCAATGAAGCCTGTCGGGCTCGAGCATCCGGAGACCGGAGAGCGTTTTTACGCCGTCGTGCAGCTCAGGCAGGACAACCGCGCCAAGTCACTTTTGAATATGGTCGGCTTTCAAACCAAAATGACCTATGGTGAGCAGAAACGCGTGTTCCGCATGATTCCCGGCCTGGAAAATGCTGAGTTTTTCCGGCTGGGCTCGCTGCACCGCAACACCTTCATCAAGTCACCCGCCCTGCTCGACAGCACGCTGCGACTGAAGAAAGACCCGCGTATCCTGTTCGCCGGTCAGATCACTGGCGTGGAAGGCTATGTGGAATCCACCGCTATGGGACTCATGGCCGGCCGTTTCCTAGCCGACATCACACGGGGCAGGGAACCATCACCACCGCCTGAGACCACCGCACACGGCGCATTGCTGGCACATATTTCGGGTACGTGTATCGAGGATTTTCAGCCGATGAATATCAATTTCGGCCTGCTGCCACCGGGGCCGAAAGCAGATGGCAAGCGCAGACTCGGCAAAGCGGAACGCCGGCGGCTTGTTTCCGAGCGAGCGCTGGCAGCACTCAAGGGATGGCAGTTCACGGGACAGTAGCCAGCCGTTATTGTCAAGCGATAAACACCCGGGCGGCCTCCAGGAAAACGCGCACGAGGCCCGCTACAATGAGCGCCACACCCACAGACAGGGCGATGGAAAACAGCGCCTCCCGACGCCCGATTACCTTCAGCATGATGGCAAAGGTGGAAACACACGGAATGTAAAAAGTCAGGAAAATCAGGAAGGTGGCTATCTGCACGCCATCCAGCACCTGGTGCACGTCAAACGTGCCAAGTGCCTGAAACACCATGAGCAGCGACAGCTCCTTGCGCAGCACGCCAAACAGAATCGGAACGCCAAGCGCGGCCGGCAGGCCCAGGAGCCAGACCGTGACAGGAGACAGCAGCGTATTGATCCAGATATCCGCACCAGCATGATGTAGCAGGGCAAGGATGACGCTGCCCCCCACGAGCAGGGGCGTCACAATGGTCAGGATATCGCGCGTCCGCTGCCATGTTGCCCGCATGAGCCTGTCCCAGGCCGGGATGGCATAGGGCGGAATCTCCTGAATCAGGCCGGGGCTTGTCTCGGGGTAGCGGTGCGAAAGCAGCCGGCCGAGCAAGGCGATGATGAACAGGTCCAGCAGAAAGATGCCAAAGACGCCGATCCCGCCGAGATACTTCCCGCCGAGGGCCAGGATGATCGCGGAGCGTGCCGAACACGGTACGAAGGTAATCAGCAGCGAGGCAACAACCCGATCCCGCCCCGAGGCTATGCCGCGCGTTGCCGCAATGGCCGGCACATTGCAGCCCAGCCCGAGCAGAAAAGGCACGGCAGCCTTGCCGTGCAAGCCGATGCGATGAAACAGCCGGTCTACAACAAAGGCGATGCGCTGCATGACGCCGGACTCCTCCAGCGCCACGAGCATCAGCACCAGCGGCAGCATGTAAGGCACGACAATACCGATCAGCCCGACCAGGCCATCCGCTACCGCACGCCCGACCACGCCGGTGGTTGTTTCGGAATGCCATGCGGATACCCATGCTGCCAGCCGGGCAGACGTTGCGGCATCCAGTGTGGCACTAACCTCAAACACGACAAACAGCACCGCGGCAAACACGGCCAGCGAACCAACGATACCCCAGCGCTTGTGCAAAAAAATGGCATCCAACCGATCCTCCCAGGTGGCGCCTGCTGATCGGTGAGCAAGTCTGGCTACCTGCTCGAACAGCCGTGCAGCGCGGTGATGGCGATCGGCGGCGGCCTCCTCGGCAAGGGGCCGTGGCAACTGCTTCTCCGCCTCTGCCTGCACGGCCTGCAGCGACGCAGCTCCCGCCGGAAAGTGGCTGCGTAGCTCCTGTACAAAGTAGCCATCGCCTTCCAGCAATTGGGATAGCAGGAAGGCCCGCGGCACCTGAAACGCTTCTTGGATACGCGGCATGTCCAGGCGTTCCTGCAGGTGCTGTGCCCAGTCGGACACGTGCGCACTGGCGGGCTGTGGCAGCGGGCAGGCCTGTTGCCGCACCGCTTGCACAGCAGCATCAAACAGTGCTGTGATGCCATGGCCTTTCACGGCCATGGTGGGAATAACGGGCACACCCAGGGCGGCCGAGAGCTTCTCCGCATCAATGTGGATGCCCTTGCGCCGGGCCTCGTCCATCATGTTGAGCGCAACGACCACGGGCAGACCAAGCTCGGTCAGCTCCAGTGTCAGCTTGAGACTGCGCTCCAGGGCGCTTGCGTCGACAACCTGGATCAACACATCCGGGCTGGGGAAAGGAGCGGGGGGCTCAGGCCGCTCGTGGCGGGAAACCAGGGAGCGGGCATCACCCCACAGCAGATATTTTAAGGCCTCGAGGTCTTCTCCTTCCAGGTGCCTGAGCGAATCGATACCGGGCAGATCCACCAGGGCTGCCTCATCCATGCCGATCTGCACGAGGCACTGCCCGTAGGGCTTGTGTGTGCCGGCAAGCTCGCCCGTCTGGATACTGGTGCTTGATACCGTGCGGAAGATGGTTGTTTTGCCGCTGTTCGGCTGTCCCACCAGTGCAATACGAAAGCGCCTGCTTCCACGCGCCATCGGCCCCTGCAAAGGCTGTGTCTGGGCACCGGACGGGGGAACCACGTAGTTTAAGGTAGTCGGCGGAAGGACTAAAGCAGCAGGCTGGCGGGTGCTTCCATGTACCGTTTGAATGCAGCCAGGAAGCTGGCTCCTACCGCACCATCGATCACGCGATGGTCGCACGACATGGTCACGGTCATCATCGACCTTGCCCGAATCTCGCCATCCTCAACTACAGCCCGCTCTTCGGTTGCACCGACAGCCAGAATGGCGCCTTCAGGCGGGTTGATCACAGCCGAAAACTGCGAGATGCCAAACATGCCAAGGTTGGAAATGGAGAAGGTACCACCCGTATATTCCTCCGGCTGCAATGCTCCAGCCCGGGCACGCTCGGCCAGCGACTTCATCTCGTTGGATATTTCTACCAGGCTTTTCTGCTCGGCATACCGGATGACCGGCGTGATCAGGCCGCCTTCAACAGCCACGGCCACGGAAATATGCGCGTGCCTGTGACGTAGCGTATGGGTTGGCGTCCAGCTCGCATTCGCCTCCGGCACCTCCGTCAGCGCCTTGGCTACGGCCCGGATAATCAGATCGTTGACAGACAGCTTGAAGCCACCGTCGGCCGCCTCATTCAGCTGGGTGCGCAAATCCAGCAGCCGTGACATGGCGATGTCGATATGCAAGTAGAAATGCGGTGTGTGCTGCTTGGATTCCACCAGGCGCCGTGCGATGGCCTTGCGCATCATGCTGTTTTCCAGTCGCTCAAACTCATCCTCATGGTAAGGCAACGGTCCCTCCGGCAGGGGGCGCGGTGTCGGTGTGGCAGCAGGTGCACCCGCACCAAGCCGGATACCGCCCTGGCTTGCCCTTTCCACATCCGCCTTCGTGATGCGCCCCCCAGGCCCCGTGCCCTGAATGGCAGAAAGGTTCAGCCCCAGCTTCCTGGCCATGCGTCTGGCCAGCGGACTGGCCTTGATGCGGCCGGTTGATGATGGCGCTTCATCCCTTGCGTTATCTGTCGGTGCCGGTGATGGGGCGGGCTGCGCGGCTGCATCGGCTACAGATGCAGAGACTGCAGGTGCGGCGGCAGCTGCGGGTACGTAGTCTGATGGCACCTCTTCGCCCTCTTCGGCGATGATGGCAATCGGCGCGCCAACCGGAACTGTCGTGCCTTCAGGTGCCAGGATGCTGTGCAAAACCCCTTCGTCGACTACCTCCACTTCCATCGTGGCCTTATCGGTCTCAACCTCGGCCAGCACTTCACCAGAGGTCAGTGGCTCACCTTCCTGCTTAAGCCAGCGGACAATTTTCCCCTCGATCATGGTCGGTGACAGTTGTGTCATCAATACGTCTATGGGCATGGTGTCATTCCTGTCAGGCGCGATTGCAGACCACGCGTGCGGCCTCCACAATTTCGGCCACGCTGGGCAACGTCATGCGCTCCAGATTTTCCGCATAGGGCATAGGCACTTCCTTGCTGGATACCCGGACCACCGGTGCATCCAGGTCATCGAAGCCACGCTCCATGATGCGCGCTGAAATCTCCGCGCCTATGCCGGAGAAGCGCCAGCCTTCCTCGACAATGACAGCACGGTTTGTCCGCACCACGCTGGCAAGAATAGTGGACTCATCCAGTGGCTTGATCGTGCGTGGATCAACAACCTCGGCCTCGATGCCTTGCTTGGCAAGTTCCGCCGCCGCAGCCTGTGCAAAGCTGACCATACGGGAGTAGGCCACAATCGTGACATCCCGGCCTCTGCGTTTCGTATCCGCCTGGCCAAGAGGGATGGTGTAGTCGCCCTGCGGCACCTCGCCGATATCGCCGTAGCAGATTTCATTCTCGATAAAAATCACGGGATCATTATCCCGAACCGATGCCTTGAGCAGGCCCTTGGCATCATGTGGGGTAGAAGGCATAACAACCTTCAGCCCCGGCACATTGGCCATCCAGTTCTCAAGACTCTGGGAGTGCTGTGCACCCACCCGTGCCGCGGCCCCGCCGGCACCGCGGAACACCATCGGTACATTGTACTGGCCGCCGGACATGTAGAGCATCTTGGCTGCCGCGTTAACAATCTGGTCCATGGCGAGAATAGCAAAGTTCCATGTCATAAACTCGATGATCGGTCTTAGGCCCGCCATGGCCGCGCCCACTCCAAGGCCAGCAAAGCCCAGCTCGGTGATCGGCGTATCAATCACACGCTTGGGACCGAACTTATCCAACATACCCTGGGATACCTTGTAGGCACCGTTATATTCCGCCACTTCCTCGCCCATCAGGAACACGCCGGCATCGCGCTCCATTTCCTCACACATGGCCTGGTTCAGGGCCTCTCTGAAGGTGATTTCCGGCATCAGTCCTCCCCTCCAGGATAGGGGTAGGCACCCTGAATCGGGTCACGGTAGACATCCAGATACAACTCCGCCGCATCCGGGAGCGGCATGGCTTCAGCAGCCTTGGCAATTTCCGCCACGCGTTTCTTGATTTCCCGGTCCCTGTCCTTCAGCCCGTCTGCGGAGGCAAGGCCGGCATCGATCATCATGGCCTGGAGCCTGGCAATTGGATCCCTGCCCGTACGCCATTCCTCAACCTCCTCACGGGTGCGATAGGTGGCCGGATCGGACATCGAGTGCCCCCGGTAGCGGTAGGTCACAGCCTCAACCAGAAACGGGCCATTGCCATGTCTTGCATGCTCGATGGCCTTGCCCATCTGGCGCTCAACCTCGAGCACATCCATGCCATCGATCTGCATGCCGGGAATCTTGAACGAGATGCCGCGCTTGAACAGGTGCGTTTCAGCCGAAGCCCGATCTAGTGCCGTACCCATCGCATACTGATTGTTCTCGACAACGAAGACGATGGGCAGCCGCCACAGGGCTGCCATGTTGAATGATTCATAAACGGCACCCTGATTGATGGCGCCGTCTCCCATGAAACATAGCGTGACGCGGCCATCTTCCCGATACCAGCTCGCAAAGCCAAAGCCCAGGCCCACCGGCACCTGTTCGGCCACAATGCCATTACCGCCAGCGAAGTTACGGGCAATGTCAAACATGTGCATCGATCCGCCCTTGCCCTTCACGATGCCGCCAGCACGTCCCAACAACTCGGCCATGACAGCGGTGGGGTCTGCCCCGCGGGCAAGGATGTGGCCATGGTCGCGATAACCGGTCAGCATGTAGTCATCCGCCTGCATGGCCTCGCTGGCACCCACTGGTACGGCCTCCTGGCCATTGCACAGATGGCAGAAGCCGCCGATCTTCTTCAATCCATAGAGCTGACCAGCCTTTTCCTCAAAGCGGCGGATAAAAAGCATCTGATCATGCATGCGGTTCAGCGCATCCAAGCTATAGGTGCGGCCCTCGTGTGTCAGACCCTCAGCCTGCTTAACCGCCCGTGGCTTTACGGACATTACCCCTCCAGGAAGGTGAACATTGAAACAGATGAAGAATGCCGTAGGGGCGTTCCCGCGGCAACTGCGCCATACGAG
>CAZROR010000084.1:0-7291 GCA_964601765.1 uncultured Zetaproteobacteria bacterium | reverse complement strand
CAGTTACGAGTTACAAATCACCAATCACAAATTACGAGTCACCAACCATTTCCCCTTTATGTTGACACCGTATGAGCGGCTTCGTAACGTTCGCGCCCTCTTCCCCGGTAGCTCAGTTGGTAGAGCAGGTGGCTGTTAACCACCCTGTCGCTGGTTCGAGTCCGGCCCGGGGAGCCAGTAAATCCATGGGCCTGCAGCAATGCGGGCCCATGGCCGTTCTGGGGTGTGCGGTGACTGGCCGATCGCAATTTGGCCTCCGGCAGTCCGCTGGGGTAGGCTCTAGGAATGCCAGCAGTCGATATGCTTTTTCGCCCCATGGCATGGCGCTATGTGTTCTCGCTATGGCCGCTGCTGCTGATCTTTGCCTTTGCACAGCTCATCATGCATCTGACAGGTAATAGTGCAGCCATCGGGTTGCCGCTCTGGCTTTCTGCGCTGGACTTTGTGTTCTTTCTCCTCTGTTTCGGGATTACCGGCCTGTGGGTGCATTGGCCCGTGGCTCGTCTTGGCAGGCGCCTGGAGGTGGGAACACCACGGCATCAGCGGGTGCTGGAGTCACTGATGTCGGAACAGCCCTGGCGGGCACTGAAGGGGTTCACCCTGACCGGCGTGCTGTATGGCACCTTTTTGATGGCACTGGTAACGATTGCTGCTGCTGTCAACGGCGTGCAGCTTACACTGCGTATGATCGTCGCCCTCGGCCTTTGTTTTTATTTCAGTACCATCGTCCTTATTCCGGCCCTGAGCGTGGTCAAGACCATTGCCTATACGACACGGCTGCGGCGCAAGCTTTCCGTGCAGGGGGTTTTTGCAGGTGATCTGGAAGATAACCGGCCAACGCGTGCGCTGACCGGCTCGGCCAGGCGGTCGTGGCTTGTATTTTTCGTTACCGGCCTGCTTCCGGCCAGCGTGCTTGCCCTGTATGTATATCTTGCCCTGGGTGTGAGCGATGTGGCAGAACAGCACTTCATCATCGCGCAGGCCCTGGTGTTGTTTGCCACTACAATCCTGTCCGGCATCTATCTCACCCATGCCATCAGCGATACGCTGAAACTTGTCACGAGAGAGCTTTCCATGGGGCTTGCCCACCTTAGGCAGGGCAATTTTAGTGGGCGTGTGCCGGTGCTGACGGATGACGACCTGGGAGAACTTGCGCGTGGCCTGAACACGGCGCTTGAAGGGTTGCAGGAACGCGAGGATCTCAAGGACACACTGAAAATCGCCAGCGAAATTCAGCAGGGGCTGCTGCCACGTAAGGCCCCGTCCATTCCGGGTTATGAGCTGTATGGCTTTCAGCAAAGCTGTTATTCCGTTGGTGGCGACTACTATGATCATATCGCTGTGACCGGCAACAGTTTCTGGCTGATCGTGGCGGATGTGGCCGGCAAGGGCTATCCCGCCGCACTGACTGTGGCGAATCTGCAGGCGATGCTGCATGCGCTGGCGGCGAGCAAGGCGGGGCTTGCCGATGCCGCGCGCTACATCAATGATGCTCTGCATGCAAACATGCGTGGAGGACGTTTTGTCAGCGTGTTTCTTGCTGAGCTGCGCTCAGGTGTACATGTGCTGGAGTGGATCAACGCAGGCCATGTGCCGCCCCTGCTGATATGTGGTGGGAAGCTGCACGGGCTGGAAGCATCCGCCCCGCCGATGGGGCTCAATGCAGGGATGTCTTATGAGCTAAACCATGCAAAATTTGCCCCGGGCGATATGATGCTGGCCTATTCGGATGGTGTCACCGAAGCGCGCGGGAAGGATGGCCGCGAAATGTTTGGCGAGGGGCGGCTGGCGGACTGGCTGATGGCAAACCATGATAAGTCGCTTGAGGACATGCCGGGGTCGCTGCTGCGTACGATGGAGGCATTTGGCAATATGGCGCGCGAGGACGATCTGACGCTTTTATGCCTGCGCCGGAGGAATCATGGCAAAAACAAGGATTGAACGCGATTCCATGGGGGAGATGCAGGTACCTGCCGAGGCGCTTTATGGCGCGCAGACTGCCAGGGCGCTGGAGAATTTTCCGGTCTCAGGGCGCCGGTTCCCGCGGCCTTTTATTCGGTCGCTGGGGTATATCAAGCTGGCCGCGGCACATGTGAACCAACGTGCCGGCAGGCTTGATGCTGCGCTTGCCAGTCACATCATCACCGCCTGCGAGGAAGTGGCCTCGGGGAGGCTGGATGGGGAATTCGTGCTGGATATTTTCCAGACCGGCTCGGGCACATCCACAAACATGAATGCTAACGAGGTGATTGCCAACCTGGCCTTGCAACTGATGGGTGAGCCCCTGGGCAGCAGGGTGGTGCACCCGAACGACCACGTGAATCTGGGCCAGTCCTCGAATGATGTAATCCCAACAGCCATCCATGTGGCTGCCGCGGATGTGCTTATGCACAAGCTGCTGCCGGCACTTGAGCAGCTGCATGCACAGCTGGAGGCAAGGGCGGCGACTTTTTCAGATGTCGTGAAAATCGGGCGTACGCACCTGATGGATGCCACGCCGATCACACTGGGCCAGGAGATATCCGGCTGGGCCCGCCAGGTGGCGCTAGGTATGGCGCGGCTTGAGGCCTGCCTGCCGAGACTGGAAGAGCTGGCCATCGGTGGTACGGCGGTGGGTACGGGCCTGAATACGGCTGCCGATTTCGGCCGCGAGGTTGCGGCGGAGCTTGCCGACGTCTATGGCATTGCATTTCGCGAGGCAGAAAACCACTTCGAGGCGCAGGCGGCGCAGGATGCGGCCGTGGAGTTGTCCGGCCAGCTGAAGACGTTGGCCGTCTCACTGCTGAAAATTGCCAATGATGTGCGCCTGATGGGCTCCGGGCCGCGCTGTGGCCTGGGTGAGATCAGCGTGCCGGCCGTGCAGCCGGGCTCCAGCATCATGCCGGGCAAGGTGAACCCGGTCATCGCCGAGTCGCTGGCACAGGTGTGTGTCCAGGTGATTGGCAATGATGTCGCCATCGGCATGGGCGGGTCATCCGGGTTGCTGGATCTGAATGTCATGCTGCCACTCATCGCGCATAATCTGCTGGAGTCGGAAACGTTGTTGGCAAATGCGGCACGCATGTTCGCGGATAAGTGTATCGCGGGGCTTGAGGCGAATCGTGAACGGGCGGCGGAGCTGATTGAATGGAGCATGAGCATGGTGACGGCGCTGGCACCAAGGATCGGCTATGATCGGGCGGCAGCCATTGCCAAGCGGGCTGTGAATGAGGGGAAAACCGTACGACAGGTCTGTATGGAGGAAAAGCTGATGCCGGCAGCAGAACTGGATGCGCTGCTGGATCCCGTGACGATGCTGCATCCACGCCAGTCATAACATCACGTAACAGGAAGCAGAATATGAGGGAAAACAGCATTGTCGCCGTGGTTGGCCTGGGCTATGTCGGCCTGCCGCTGGCGCTGGCCTTTGGCCGAAAGCTGCAAACTATCGGCTACGATATCAGCGAGGGAAAAATCCGTGCCTATCGCCAGGGCCTGGATCCTACCGGCGAAATGCCGGCCGAGGCCTTCCATCGTGCGGAGAATCTGAGCTATACGACCGAGGCAGCGGACATTTGCCGGGCCGACTATGTGGTCGTGGCTGTGCCAACGCCGGTGGACACGGCCAGACAGCCCGACCTGACGCCCGTGTTGTGTGCCACGGAAACCGTGGCTGGCAATCTGAAGACGGGGGCGGTGGTGATTTTCGAGTCCACCGTCTATCCGGGCGTCACCGAAGATATATGCGTGCCGCTGCTGGAGCGGGTATCGGGCCTGCGCTGTGGCGAGCATTTCCGGGTGGGCTATTCACCGGAGCGCGTGAATCCCGGCGACCGCGAGCACACGCTGGAGCGCATCGTGAAGGTCGTGTCCGGTCAGGATGCAGAAACGCTGGACGATGTGGCCTGGCTGTATGGCCAGATCATCGATGCAGGTGTGCATCGAGCCCCATCGATTCGGGTGGCGGAGGCGGCCAAGGTTATCGAAAACACGCAGCGCGACCTTAACATCGCGCTGATGAACGAGCTGGCGATTATCTTCGATCGCATGGATATCGATACGATGGACGTGCTGGAAGCGGCGGGCACGAAATGGAACTTTCTGCCGTTCAGGCCTGGGCTTGTCGGCGGACACTGCATCGGTGTGGACCCGTATTACCTGACCTACAAGTCACAGCAGCTTGGCTATTATCCCGAGGTTGTACTGGCCGGGCGGCGCATCAACGATGGCATGGGCAGGTTTATCGTACAGCAGGCTGTCCGCGAGATGATTGTGGCGGAGCGTGCCATCAGGGGTGGGCGGGCGCTCGTGCTGGGACTGACATTCAAGGAAAACTGTGCCGATCTGCGCAATTCCCGTGTCGTCGATGTGGTCAGTGAGCTGGAAGGCTATGGTGTGCAGGTGCTTGTATGTGATCCTGTGGCCGATCCGGATGAGGCGCGGCGCGAATATGGCATCGAGCTTGTGCCGCTGGAGGATGTTAAGGCCGTTGATGTGGTGATTGCGGCCGTACCGCATGACGCGCTGCTCGGCCTGGATCTGGATGCGCTGGCTGAAAAGGCGGGGGAGGGAACGCCATTCATCGATGTGAAATCGGCCTATGATCGGACAGCGCTCACCCGGGCAGGCTTCAGGGTGTGGAGGCTATAAGAGGGTGATTCGGGATTGGTGACTGGTGATTGGGCGGAAGGTGCATGGTGGTGAAAACGCACAAGGATCTGGATGTTTGGCATGCGTCTATTGTGTTGGCGGAGGACATCTACAGGCTAAGCAGCAGTTTTCCAAAAGAGGAAGTCTATGGGATAACCAGCCAGGTACGAAGGGCAGTTGTCTCTATTGCCAGCAATATTGCGGAGGGCGCAGCCAGATCCACCAATAAGGACTTTGTCCACTTTCTGTATATCGCGGCTGGTTCGGCCAGCGAGCTGGATACACAGCTGGAAATCGCACAACGCTTGGGAATGGGCGAGCCGGGTAGTATTGTTGATGCGCGCGAAAAGCTGGAAAGTGTATCGAAGATGCTGCAGGGGCTGATCAGATCGGTCAGGTCTCGACTCCAATGACATTTTCAGCGGTTTTCATGGAGGCGTCGTTGCTTGTCATTATCTGCCAGCCACCAGTCACCAGTCACGAATCACCAGTCACGGCCCCATGCAATGGGTAAGGTGCTTGTTACCGGCGCCGCCGGGTTCATCGGCTTTCATCTGAGCCAGAGGCTGCTGGCACGCGGCGATGCGGTGGTCGGGCTGGACAATCTCAATGATTATTACGATGTGGGGCTGAAAAAGGCGCGGCTGGCGCAGCTTAAGGGCGAGGCAGGCTTCCGCTTTGTCCGGATGGACCTGGGAGACCGCGAAGGCATGACGGCGCTGTTTGCGAAAGAGCGTTTTGACATGGTGGTGAACCTGGCCGCACAGGCCGGCGTGCGCTATTCATTAACAAATCCGCACGCCTATGTGGAGAGCAATATCGTTGGTTTTCTGAATGTGCTGGAAGGCTGCCGGCACAACGGCGTGGAACACCTTGTCTATGCCTCGTCCTCATCCGTGTATGGCGCAAATACGCAGATGCCGTTTTCGGTGCATCACAATGTGGACCACCCCATTTCGCTGTATGCAGCCAGCAAGAAGGCCAACGAGCTGATGGCGCACACCTATTCGCATCTGTATGGCCTGCCGGCTACGGGGCTCAGGTTTTTCACCGTGTATGGCCCATGGGGGCGGCCGGATATGGCGCTGTTTCTGTTCACGCGGGCGATCCTGGAGGGGCGTCCGATCGACGTGTTCAACCATGGCAGGATGCGGCGCGATTTCACCTATATCGACGATATCATCGAGGGCGTGGTGCGTGTGCTGGACCGTGTGCCCGAGCCGGATGCTCATTGGCGCGGTGATGCGCCCGATCCCGGCACGAGCCGGGCGCCGTACCGGCTGTACAATATCGGCAACCATAGCCCGGTGGAGCTGATGCGGTTCATTGAGGCTATTGAGGCGGCGCTGGGCCGGAAGGCAAAGAAGAACCTGCTGCCGATGCAGCCGGGTGATGTGCCGGCAACGTGCGCGGATGTGGATGATCTGATGCGGGATGTCGGCTTTTGCCCCGCCACGCCGATCGAGGAGGGCATCCGCCGGT
The DNA here is from genome assembly GCA_964601765.1 of uncultured Zetaproteobacteria bacterium. Lineage (GTDB taxonomy): Bacteria > Pseudomonadota > Zetaproteobacteria > Mariprofundales > Mariprofundaceae > SZUA-181. The sequence continues at coordinate 1,180 of CAZROR010000084.1, read as the reverse complement.
TTATCGACTGGTACAAGGCATACTACCGCTCATAAAAGCGACCCATTCGCCAACCCGCATCCCGCGCCTGCTGGATGCGATGTGCGAGAGCGTGTCGCGGAGCCAACCCGGATTTTTCCGTTGTGTGGCCTGTTTGCCGGCCACGGGACTTGTGTGGCGGCTCCCAAGGTTTTATAACATGCAGGCGGCCGAAGATCGGGGGATCGTTCCGAGGCTGCTTACAAAGCATAAGGAGGAGAGACATGCTGAAGAAGACAAGGATGCGCATGGCCATGGCGATACTGGCGCTGCTTCTGGCTGTGCAGCTTCCCGCCCATGCCGCTGGCAAGCTGAACGTGAACACGGCGACGGTGGAGCAATTGCAGGATGTGAAGGGGATTGGCTCGAAGACGGCCGCAGCCATTGTCGCCTATCGCAAGGAGCATGGCGCGTTTGGCAGCCTTGACGAGCTAACCGGGGTGAAGGGCATCGGTGAGAAAAGGCTGGAGAAGCTGCGCGGGGCATTGACAGTCGGTAAAGGGGATTCCGACAGGAAGGACGACTAGAAGCCCGGCCGCAGGGCGGAGATGCGCAGTTTCCGCCCTGCGGTTTTGATGGCCTTGCGAATCGTGCTGTTCAGCGATTCGATGGTGATGGAGCCTGTAAATCTTACCACCCTCAACCCCTTTCAGGCAGAGACGGGTGGGCAGTTCCCCGGGTTTTTATAAGGAGCGGCATCAGCTGCCCCTCACTCCTCTTCCCTCACCTCTCGGCCCTCGTCGCTCAGTCCTCACCGTTCAGTCCTCAGCCCTTTTCTTTTCTCTGTCTGTTCCCGGAATTCGCAGCGGGGAAATGAGGCGGAAATTGTCAGGTAAAGACCCCTCCAGCTCGAGTCACCAGCCACCGGTCACGCTGGCCTTCGGATGACAGCCATTGAAACCGGGGCTATGGTTTGCGCCTGACAAGGGGATGCCGATGACGGAAAGTGAACAGCAGCGTTTTGAGGTGATTCTTGAGGACATCAATGGCAAATTGAACCTGGTTCTGGAAGGCCATGCGGCGCTGGATGAGAAGATCGAGCGATATCATCAGGAGGCCAGGAAAGACCACCGCCTTGCCATGGACTTGATCAAGTTTTCGCATGATGAGCTGAAGGAAGAGATCCAGGGCGTGCGAACGGAACTGAAGCAGGATATCCAGG
>CAZROR010000083.1:0-7323 GCA_964601765.1 uncultured Zetaproteobacteria bacterium | reverse complement strand
CTTGGTTGATGAATGGATGATATCGTCATATGATATCGCCATGCGCACGATTGTGGATATCCCGGAACATGACATCCAGGCGCTGGATCGTCTTTGCCGGAAGTCGCACATGCCCAGGGCTGCGGCAATTCGCAAGGCAATCGAAGATTATTTGCGGCGCCACAGCCCGGACAGCCGGGATGCCGCCTTCGGGCTCTGGAGGGACAGGCATCAGGACGGGCTGGCCTATCAGCATGCACTGCGCGACGAATGGAGCGCTCCCACTATCCACGAGCCGTCTGATTCGTGAAGGCCATATTCGACACCAATATCCTGATTGACTATCTCAACGGCAGGGAGGAGGCCAGGGCGGAGCTGGCCTTGTATGACGATCCGGCAATCAGCGTTGTCACATGGATGGAGGTGCAGATCGGAGCACAATCCGATGGCGAGCAGGAAGTTCTTCGTGGATTTCTGAACCGGTTCAGGCTGATTCCCCTGACAGATGAGGTGGCCGAGAAGGCGGTGGCGCTGCGCCGGCAGCATCGCATCCGCCTGCCGGATGCCATTATCTGGGCGACTGCGCTGGTGAAGTCCTGTCTGCTGGTCAGCCGTAATACACGCGACTTCCCGGCAAACCATCCGGGTGTGCGTGTTCCCTACCGGCTTTGAGTTTTACTGTTCGCGCATATTCCGCGACAGCTCCATGGCTCAAGGAACGGGCGCTATGGCTGTACCTTTCCGGGAGTAGCCGGCTCCGGCTAGAACTGGCGCAGCAGTTCGGTGATGCCCGTTTTAGCGCGGGTGCGTTCGTCCACCTGCTTGACGATCACAGCACAATACAGGTTCGGGCCACCGGATTTGCCCGGCATGGAGCCGGAGACAACAACGGAATACGGAGGCACCTCACCGTAGAGGATTTCGTCCGTGGCGCGGTTGTAGATGCGCGTGGATTTGCCGAGATACACGCCCATCGACAGCACGGAGCCCTCGCGCACGATGACTCCCTCAGCCACCTCGGCGCGGGCGCCGATGAAGCAGTTGTCCTCAATGATGACGGGGCCGGCCTGGATGGGTTCCAGCACGCCACCGATGCCGGCGCCACCGGAGATGTGGCAGTTCTTGCCGATCTGGGCGCAGGAGCCCACGGTCGCCCAGGTGTCCACCATCGTGCCTTCATCCACATAGGCGCCGATATTGACATATGAGGGCATGAGCACGGCACGTGGCGCGATATAAGCACCGCGCCGCACCGTGGCCGGCGGCACGACACGGATGCCGGCCTTGCGAAACTCGCTTTCCCCCCAGCCGGAGAACTTGAGCGGCACCTTGTCGAAGAAGTTCATCTCACCGGCGCGCATCAGCCGGTTGTCGTGCAGCTTGAAGTACAGCAGCACGGCCTTTTTCAGCCAGGCATTGACCTGCCAGACGCCATCATTGTCCCGCTCGGCGACACGCACGCCGCCCTCGCCCAGCAGCGTGATCGCCTTTTCAATCGCATCGCGGGCCTCGGTGGCCACATCGTCGGCCGTCCATGCATCGCGGCAGCCCCAGGCCTCTTCGATAATCTGCTGCAAGTGATTCATGTGTCTCTCCGAATGTCTTGATGGGCAGGAGTGTAGCGGAAGTTACATGTTGATGTGAGCATCTGGCCAGTCTCTTGTTCAGCCAAGGACTACCTCGTCCGGGCGTGCATGGCTCAGAAATTCGATGTTGGACATCGTGAGTCCGTAGGCGCCGGCATAGTCGAACACGGCAATATCGCCCACATCGGCCGCCTCCACATGTACATCGTTGGCCAGCTTGTCCGCGCCGGTGCACAGCGGGCCGCCAAAGTAGACGGATTCATTCCGTACCGTTTCCTGTCCATCGAACAGGGCCGGCCTGTGCATGCGCACGATGGCAAGCGGATGATTGATGGCCAGCGCCGCCGGGCGGCGAAAATGGTTGATGCCACCGGCGCATACCACCTGCTTTTTGCCGCGGCTTTCCTTGATATCCAGGATCTCCGTGCAGAACCAGCCAGAATCGGCGGCAAGATACCGTCCCAGTTCCAGAAAGAACGTGCGGCCGGAAAAGCCGTGGCTGTCGATCAGCTGCTTCAGCCCGGCGGCATAGGCATCGGCACTGAAATCCTGGCCTGTCTCCAGGTAGTCGATGCCGAAGCCGCCACCGAAGTCGATCATGTCGCAGGTAGTGCCCGAATGCCGCGCCTCAATGCGCGTCGCCATGTCGAATACAAGTTCGCAGTTTTTCAGCAGGTCTGCGACATTGAGCACGCCGGAGGCCGCATAGACATGCAGGCCGCGGAAGCGCAGATGTGTCAGCGCCAGTATCGCCGGCAGCACCGTATCCAGCTTTTCCTCGTCCACACCGAATTTGCGGGAGCCTCCCGAAAAGGTCGTCTGTGCCTCGTGGATGTCGAAATTGGCGTTTACGCGCAGCAGCACGTCCTGCGTCTTGCCCTGCCCGGTGCAGATGGCGTTCAGGCGATGCGCCTCGGTGAGCGACTCGATATGCACCGTACGGATACCCTGCTCAACGCACCAGGAGAGCTCTTCGGGCGATTTGCCGGGGCCGGTGAAAATCAGTTGCGATGCGGAAAACCCGGCTGCCAGCGCTTTCCGTGCCTCGCCGAGGCTCGCAATTTCAATGCCTGCCGCCCCCGCTTCATGGGCTGCTGAGAGAAAGGCAGCATGGGGGTTGGCCTTCATCGCATAGAAGACCTCGACGCCGGCCGGCATGATGGCCTTCAGGTGCGCGATTTTTTCGCGCATCGTGCACGTGTCGTAGATATAGCAGTTCAGCGTATGGCCTGATGCGGCCTGGCGGCGAATCTCCGCCTCGACGTGCTCGGGAATTTTCATGGCGTTAGACGCAGATGGACGCAGACAGGCACAGATACATGAGTGAGAATCCGTGTCCATCTGTGCCCATGAATGTCTGATTGGCCATGCTCAAATCCTGACGGCTTTCAGCCTGCGGGCAAGCTCGGCGGCCCTGGCCGGGCCGTCCACGAGTGCTGCGCGGATATAGCCTGCGCCCGGATTGTATCCGTGGCTGTCTTCCGCGCCGAGATAGCTGCCGGGCAAGACCGTCACGGCCTGTTGTTCATAGGCGGCCCTTGCAAAGGCCTCGTCATCCTCGACGGGGAGCCAGCAGAAGAAGCCGCCGGCCGGCGGCTCGCCTTCGCCATAGGCATCGAAGAATGCTGCGAGGCTGGCGCGATAGCCCTGCAGGTTCTGCTGTACGTGATCCTCGTCCTGCCATGCCCGGGCAGCTACGTGTTGCAACGGCAGTGGCGTGGCCGGCCCCGTATAGCTGCGCAGCTTCGCAAAGCGGGCGATGATCTCGGCATCGCCGGCAATGAAGCCCGAGCGCATGCCGGGCAGGCCTGATCGTTTGGACAGCGAGTTGAATACCAGGCAGCGCCGGAAATCATCCCTTCCCATGGCAGCGGCTGCCTCGAGCAGGCCTGTGGGCGGCGCATCCCGGTAGATTTCCGAGTAGCACTCATCGGACAGAATGTAAAAGTCATGTTCGTCAGCAAGGTGCAGGAGGGCTGTGAAGTAGGACGTATTGGCGATCCAGCCGGTCGGATTGGACGGTGAGCAGACGTAGACGATGGCAGTGCGCTGCCAGACTGCATCCGGCACGGCCGCCAGCTCCGGCTCGAAGCCATGGGCCTTTTCACAAGGCAGAAAGTAAGGAATGCCGCCAGCGGTGACGGCTGCGCCGAGATAGATCTGATACATCGGGTTTGGCATCAGCACATAGGGCTTTTCGTCGGCTTCGGGATTGATCAGCGCATGGGCCGCGGCAAACAGCGCCTCGCGCGTGCCGTTGGCGGAGAGCACCTGCGTGTTTGCATCGATGGCGGCCAGGCCGTAACGCGCTTTAATCCATTGTACGATGGCCTGGCGCAGCTGGCTGCTGCCGCGTGTGCTGGGATAACGGGAAAAGCCGTCCAGATGGGCATCCAGCGTGGGGCGGACAAAGGCAGGCACGGGCAGGCGCGGCTCGCCGGCGCCGGCGTCGATGGCCTCCAGCGAGGGATTCGGGGCATGGCCCTGCAACAGGTGGCTCAGCCGTTCAAATGGATATAGCCCAAGCCGGTCCAGCCGGGGGTGGACTAGTATCACTCGAGCATTTCCTCGGCCTGGGCAAAGATAAGCTTGCTCCACGGCCCAAGCCGGCCAAGGTCGTCAATGGCGCGAACACGGAAATAATACGCATGCTTGTGTGAGCGCAGGTTGAACAGCTTGGTGATCGGGTGCCCCTTCTGCCTCGGTGTCGGCGGAGCCTCGAAATAGCGGCGCCAGAATCCGGGGCATTTGCAGCCGGGATCCTGCTCAGCCCGGTCCACCTGGAAGCCGAGGCCCTCGGCGCCGCCTGTCAGCTGCAAATTAAGCTTCAGGCTATTGCCTGAAACCTTGTAGCTGAGGCTGGCGAGCTCGGGCGGTTGTCTGGGGTCGGTGACCTGCGGAGGCTCCTTGCGGCCGCAGCCGGCCAGCATCATGACAAGGACAAGCAGCGTAACGGTTTTATGCATGATGGCCCTCCAGCCGTTGTCGCCATGCCACCACCTGGGCCCGAACCTGCGCCGGTGCCGTCCCCCCGGGATGACAGCGCGCGGCCACGCTGGCCTCAACGGACAGCTGTCCGACCAGGTCGATAGTGAGCCGTACATCGATGGCGGCGCAGTCGTCCGCATCCAGCGTGTGCAGCGCCTTGCCCGTTTCAATGCAATACGCGACGGCCCGGCCGGTCACCGCATGCGCCTCCCGGAACGGCACCCCGGCACGTACCATCGCATCAGCCAGGTCCGTGGCGGTGGAGAATCCGGCCTCAGCGGCCGTATGCATGGCCTCCGTGTTCACGCGCATACCGGGCAGCATGTCGGCAAACACCCGCAGCGCGCCCTCAAGGTCGTCGAGGCCGGAAAAAATAGCCCGTTTGTCTTCCTGCATGTCCTTGTTATAGGCCAGGGGCAGTCCTTTCATCGTGGCCAGCATGGCCATAAGCCCACCAAAAATGCCGCCGGCCTTGCCACGCACGAGCTCCGGCATGTCCGGGTTCTTTTTCTGCGGCATGATGGACGATCCGGTGCACCAGGCGTCCGGCAACTCGATGAAGCCAAATGATGCGCTCGACCACAGGATGAGCTCCTCGGCAAGGCGCGAAAGGTGGACTGCCGCGATGGCGGCGGCGGCAAGGACCTCCATGATGAAGTCGCGGTCGGAGACCGCATCCAGCGAATTGGCGCAGGGCGCGTCAAACCCCAGCTCCCGGGCCGTCATGTCGCGGTCGATGGCAAAGCTCGTACCCGCCAGGGCCGCCGCACCAAGCGGGCACTGGTTCATGCGCCGGCGCGCGTCGGCAAAGCGGCCCTTGTCCCGCTCGAGCATTTCAACATAGGCTAGCAGGTGGTGGCCGAGGGTCACGGGCTGTGCCGTTTGCAGGTGTGTGAAGCCCGGCATGATCGTATCGGCATGTGTGTCGGCCAGGTCGGTGAGTGCCTGCTGGAGGCGGGTCATGGCGGCAACGATGTCATCGCAACGCCGGCGCAGGTACATGCGCACATCCGTGGCCACCTGATCATTGCGGCTGCGGGCGGTGTGCAGCTTCTTGCCGGCCTCACCGATGCGCTCGGTAAGCCGGTGCTCGATATTCATATGGATATCCTCAAGCCCGGTCAGAAAGGCAAACTCGCCGCGCTCTATTTCACCCTGAATCTCATCCAGGCCCTTGAGAATGGCGGCTAGCTCGCCGGCAGTGAGGATGCCCTGCTTTTCCAGCATGCGGGCATGCGCCCTGGAGCCGGCAATGTCCTCGGCGTACATGCGCTGATCCACATCAATGGACGCGTTGAACTCTTCCACAAACTGATCTGTCGGGGTGCTGAAGCGGCCTCCCCAGGGTTTGTCGGACATTGATGTGCTCCTTTGGTCGGCGGCAACTATAACCGCCTTGGGGGTTGTCGGGAATGCGCTCAGCCGGTTTTTTCGCCATTGCAGAAGTTTTCGGTGCGGATGGCCGTGCAGGGGGCGTCAATCGGCAGGGCCTGCTCATAGGCGGCCACCTTTGACTTGCTGGCGCGGGTTTCGGGATGTTTGGCGATGAGATAGGAGCAGATATCGCAGTATTCCCCGGTTGAGATCTCGTAGGTGCCGATGCGGCGGCCGAGCGTGATGATTTCCTCCTTGTCGAAGCCGATCAGCGGAGAAAGCAGCGGCAGGGTACACACATCATAAATGGCGCTGATGTTGGCCAGCGTCTGGCTGGCTACCTGGCCGAGCGAATCACCGGTGATGATGGCCCCTGCCTTTTCCTCCTCCGCAATATGCGCGGCGACGCGGATCATCTGACGCTTGTAGATAATCATACGGTATCGGGCCGGCACGTGGGCGATGGCATGACGCTGGAAGGCTTCCAGGTCGATGAGATAGAGGCGAATCCGTGACTGATAACGGGAAAGCCGCGCGGCCAGCTGCTCGATTTTTGCGAAGTCGCGGTTGATCGTGCTATTATAGAGATGCACGAGTACTATCTCAAGGCCGCGCTTCATCATCATAAAGGCGGCCACGGGGGAATCGATGCCACCGGAAAGCAGCACCACGCCGCGGCCGGAGGTGCCCACGGGCAGGCCGCCGATACCCTGATACTTGCGCGTGGAAATATATGCGGCGTGCCGGCATACCTCGACATGCACGGGCAGATCGGGAGCATCAAGATCCACGCGCATGCCGAAGCGCTGTTGCAGCCGGCCACCTATTTCGCGGCACAGTTCGGGTGATGTCAGCGGAAAGCGCTTGTCCGAGCGCTGGGCGCTGACACCGAAGCTCAGGCCCGCCGTCCTGCCGTGCGTGGCGGCAAGCACAGCCTGCTCGGCCACTGCCGCCATATCCTCGATGTCGGGCCTGGCCGTGTGAATATGTGCGAAATGACGGATGCCCGGGATGAGTGCGAGACGCTCCAGCAGGGTATCATCCACGGCCCTGAAACCGAACAGCATGCGGCCAAACTGCCGCTCAACACTCCCGGGATTGAGCAGCTCACGAATATTCCGGACAAGCCGTTGCTCAAAATAGGTACGGTTTTTTCCCTTCAGGCCCAGTTCACCATAATGGACAAGGATATGCTGCATGCGGGCAGACTAGCCCGGATTTTTCATGACGACCATGCGCGAAGAACTCGCAGGTAGTCTCCGGATGCATGCTCCCGGAGCTACAGTATCTTCCGGAAAGCTTGAGTTCATGTGCTCGCGAAGTAAGATGCGCCTCCCTGAAGCCGGCGTAGCTCAGTTGGTAGAGCAGCTGATTTGTAATCAGCTGGTCGGGGGTT
>CAZROR010000082.1:0-7508 GCA_964601765.1 uncultured Zetaproteobacteria bacterium | reverse complement strand
AACGTGGCGGCTGGACAGGCGAACAAGGCCCGTTGCATCATGCTGCATATCACTTGCAGGAGGTGACCATGCCCAGCTTTGATGTTGTTTGTGAAACCGACATGCAGGAAATCGACAACGCCGTGAATCAGGTGCGCAAGGAAATTGCGACGCGCTACGATTTCAAGGGAAGCCAGGCCAGCATTGAACTGAACAAGGAGCAGTGCGCCATCACCGTGATCGGCGACGATGATTATCGGCTGAACACGGTCATGGAAATCCTGCGTGGCAAGCTCGTGAAACGGCGGCTGGACCCCAAATGCCTGGATTATGGTACGGTGGAAGATGCAAGTGGCGGCCTGCGCCGCCAGCATATCGGCATCCGGCAGGGTGTGAGTACGGAGCTGGCCAAAAAAATTGTCAAGGTCATCAAACAGGAGAAGATAAAGGTGCAGGCAGCCATTCTGGGTGATCAGGTGCGAGTATCCGGGAAAAAGCGCGATGACCTTCAGGCCATTATGGCCCTGATCCGCGGCATGGACGCCGACCGGCCGCTTAGCTTCACAAATTTTCGGGATTGAAAACAGAACACGCTCGATCGGGAGGGTGCTTTTCGCTGCCAGGCCGGTCGAGGCTTTTGCGGTAGATGGAAGGGCTATAGTATCGGCATTCGGAGGTTCACATGTTCCACGGCACGATGACCGCGCTGGTCACACCCTTTGCAAACGGCAAGATCGACGAGGATGCCTTCCGCGCGCATCTCGACCGCCAGATCGCCGCAGGCGTGGATGCCGTGGTGCCGGCCGGCACGACCGGCGAGGCGGCAACGCTGAGCCACGCCGAGCAGGAGCGACTGATCCGCATCACCGTCGAGCATGTGGCCGGCCGCGTGCCGGTGATTGCCGGTGCGGGCAGCAATTCCACGGCCGAGTCCATCGCGCTCACACAGGCGGCCAAGGACACCGGCGCCGATGCCGCGCTGCTGATTTCACCGTACTACAACAAGCCCTCACAGGAAGGCATCTACCAGCATTACCGCGCTGTGGCAGAGGCCGTGCACATTCCCATCATCATCTACAACGTGCCGGGGCGCACGGCCTCAAACATGCTGCCGGAAACCGTAGGCAGGCTGTCGCATATCGTGAATATTATCGGCATCAAGGACGCCACGGCGGACATGGCGCAGCTCGGGCATACGATGAATGCCTGTGAGGGCCGCATCGAATTTTATTCCGGAGATGATGCCACAGTCATGCCGTTCATGGCGGCTGGTGGCGCAGGTGTGATTTCCGTCGTCTCCAATGTTGTGCCACGTGAGATGGTGGCACTGACAACCGCCATGCTGAACGGTGAGCTTGAAGCCGCCCGCAGCCAGCACCTCAGGTTGCTACCACTTTCGGATGTGATGTTCATTCGCTCCAATCCCATTCCGGTCAAGGCTGCCTGTGCCATGATGGGCTGGATGGGCGGGGAGCTACGCCTGCCGCTGACGCCGCTCGATGCAACCGAATGCAGCCATCTGCACGCCAAACTTGTGACCTTCGGCCTGACCCCGGAGCGCAACCGTCCCTGATTCCGGCCATTCCCGGAGACGCCTGATGGCGTTCCCACTCCGCCGCCTGCTGCGATCTGCCGCCTATTTCATCTCCAGCTTCGCCGTTCTCGTTCTGTTTTTTATTGCCTTATTGCTGGCAGAGTCAACCTTCTATGCACTCACGGGGCATTCGCTTTCTACCTGGGCCCTGATTCTGGCGGCCCTGTTTGCCGCCCTCATTTTTTCGCCACTGGCTCACCTTTTACAGCGCCTGGCCGACCGTCTGTTCTTCAAAAGGCATCTCGACACCATGGCCGCCATCCGCGAGCTCGGTGCCGGAGATCTGGCCGCACTACCGGCCGAGGATGTCGAACGGGCACTGCTGGCACGTATCTGCACGCTTTGCTATCGCACGGCAGCAGCACTGGACGAGCGCCATCTGGACGGGGGCGGACTTTACCTCCATCCGGAAACGGCACCTGAACCCCCGGCTGTGGGGACTCAACCCCCATTGCGGCTTCACGACTCAGACTATGAACTGTGCCTGCCGCTCAGCTTCGGTGGCCATGATGCCTGGCTGTTTCTCGGCCCGCGTACGGATGGCTGGCCGACTGATGACGATGAAATGGAGGCCCTGCAAAGCCTCGCCAGATTTGCCGCAATGAGCCTGGAACACGCCCGTCTGTCACAGCAGCAGGCGAACGCGGCGCGGCTGGATTCCCTGAGCCGCGTGGCCGGTCAGCTGCATTCGCACGATTTGAAAAACCGCCTGCACGATCTTGCCTTTCTGGCTCACAATCTCGATGCCGAAAGGCTCGACAGGGCGGATGCAGCACGCCTGATCGACGCCATACGCAAGGTAGTCGGCCGTATGCAGACCCTGTTCAAGCGTCTGGCAGACCCGAATGCCGCCATCGAGCCGGTGATGGCTCCCCTGAATCTGGCCACACTCATCCGTAATTGCGTGGCTGAACGCCTTTGGCCGGAGGGGGTACGCGTACGGCTTGCTCTGCCCGAGTTGCCGCTGGTACTAGCTGATGAAAACATGCTGCGGAGCGTCTTCGAGACACTGTTCGACAACGCCGTGCAGGCCATGCAATCGCGCGGAGAGATTGTTGTCACCGGCAACCACACAGAAGACGACGTGGAAATCTGTGTGCGGGATACGGGCTGTGGCATTCCGCGAGACTTTCTGCACAATCGCCTGTTTCGGATGTTCGCCACGAGCAAGCCGAACGGACTTGGCATCGGCCTGTACCTGAGCCGGCGCATGGTGACAGCACACGGCGGAAAGATTTATGCTGAAAGCGCCGGGGAGGGGAAAGGCTGCACCTTCCACGTAGTGCTTCCCGTGTGGCAGGGTGACAGCAAAAACGGAGGCAAACCATGCGGCGCGTAGTGCTGGTCGTTGATGACAACGAAATCAACCGCCTGAACATCAGATTGCTGCTCAAGGACAAGTACGACGTACTCGAGGCTGGTGATGTACAGGAGGCTGAAGAAAGGCTGGCCGGCCACCGCATTGACCTCATCGTGCTCGATCTGGCCCTGCCCCCGGAGCCGGACAACCCTGAAATCGGCATGCGTTATCTGCAGCGGCTGCGCAGCGAGACGCCGGACACCCCGGTAGTGGTGGTCACGGGCCACGATGAGCGTCGGCTCGCCACCCGTGCCCGCAGGCTTGGCGCCCTGGATTTCTTCGGCAAACCGTTCGACCCGGATGAAGTGCGTGACACCATCGAGCAGGCGATGGAAGCAAGCTGGCAGCGCATGCGTGAGCAGGAGCTGGGCAGACAACTGGCTGAGCGCATGGGTAACAGGCTGCTCGGCAGCTCAGAGGCCATCCAGAAGCTACGCACCCTGATCGAACAGGTAGCACCGACACCATCCTCCGTGCTTATCCGGGGCGAAACCGGCAGCGGCAAGGAACTCGTCGCCCGCCTGTTGCATGCTCGAAGTGAGCGTAGCGACCATCCGTTCATCCCGGTCAACTGTGTCGCCATCTCGGCCGAACACCTGGAGTCCGAGTTGTTCGGACATGAAAAGGGAGCCTTTACCGGTGCGACAAGGCGTGCCCTGGGCTGGTTTGAGCGTGCCTCCGGCGGCACTCTGTTCCTCGACGAGGTGGCCGGACTGCCGGCCTCGGTACAAGGTAAGCTGCTGCATGTCCTCGAATCTGGCGAATTTTCACGCCTGGGCGGAGAAGCTGTACTGCATTGTGATGTGCGCCTCATCTGCTCAACCAAGCAACCGCTTGAGTCGCTCGTGGAAAAGGGTGAATTCCGGGAAGATCTGTATTACCGCATCCATGTAGTTGATATCGAGGTACCACCGCTTCGTGCGCATCTCGAGGATGTGCCCGAGCTTGCTAACTATTTCCTTGAACGCAAGGCCTTGCTTTGCAACAAGCAAATCGACGGCATCAGCGAAGGAGTCATGCGTGAACTCATGGGCTACGACTGGCCGGGCAACGTGCGCGAGCTTGAAAATGTCATCGAACGTGCCGTTGTGCTGGCAACATCGAGCACGATTGACTCACTACCGCCTCTGAGGCGACTTCACAGTGCGCAGGATGAACAGGCAGATCTGCTTACGGCATGGTTTGCACAGCTGCCGGCAGATCAGGTCGATGGTGATGCCTTGACCGAGGCGTTCGAACGGCAGCTCATCCTCACAGCCCTCAGACGCAGCCATGGTGTCAAGGCACAGGCCGGGCGCTGGCTGGGCTTCGCCGACAAGGCCAAGGATCGCATGCGCTATCTGTGTAACAAGCACAACATTCATCCACAGGAGGCTACTGAGTCGTGAATACCTGCCGCTGGCTGCTTACCGCCTTCCTGTTGCTGGCCATGCAGGCTGTGCCCGCCAGGGCACAGGACTACCTCTATTCCCGTGATGTCAATGTGCCAGCCTTCCAGACACTCAGGGAGTTTTTTGATCTTCCGGACAGACCGGGGCGTTATGAGGTCACGATGGTTTCGGATGGCATCGGTCCGCTCACGTTCCGCGTGCTGCGCGTGCACGAAGAGGAGGAAAAGGTTCTGCACCAGCAGCGCAGCTACCACGTGGGCAATCATGAATTCCATCTCGCCTTCAACAACCCCACTGGTCGCTTTGATCTCATTGTTGAGATCAGCAACGCCAATCCAGCCGCACGGGCAAAGGTATCTGTCATCGTCGTCGAGCTGCCCTAAGGATGCCCTGAGCAAGCCCCCTCTTGAAATCCTTTTCAGCCGCCCCGATATACAGGGGAGAAACAGCAGTACAAGGAGCATAACGCATGGATTTCAACCGGATGACCCAGAAAGTGCGGGAAGCAGTCAGCGATGCGCAAAACCTCGCCACACGAATGAGCCACCAGGAGGTAGACGGTGAGCATCTACTGGCTGCCCTGCTAAATCAGCAGGATGGGCTTGCACCACTGCTGTTACAGCGCATGGGTATCAACGCAGAAGAGATCCGGACGGCAGTTGAGCAGGAACTGGCCCGCCGCCCGAAGGTCAGCGGTACGGGGATCGAAGCCGGCAAGGCTTACATCACCCAGCGCTTGAACCAGTTGCTGCTGGCCGCACAGGACGAAGCCGGCCGGCTCAAAGATGAATATGTCTCCGTTGAACACCTGCTGCTTGCATTCATTGCCGAGGGCAATGCGACACAGGCCGGACGCATCCTGAAATCTGCTGGCGTAGAACGGAACCTCTTCCTGCAGGCGCTGACGGAGGTGCGCGGCCATCAGCGCGTGACAAGCGACCAGCCGGAGACCGCCTACGATGCGCTGAAGAAATATGGCGTGGACCTGGTGGAGATGGCGAGAAGTGGCAAGCTGGATCCGGTTATCGGTCGGGACACGGAAATCCGTAGCGTAATTCGTATTCTTTCGCGCAAGACCAAAAACAATCCCGTATTGATTGGCGAACCCGGTGTCGGCAAGACCGCCATTGCCGAGGGCCTGGCACAGCGCATCCTGAACGGCGATGTACCCGAGGGCCTGAAGGACCGGACCATCTTCTCACTGGACATGACGGCGCTGATGGCTGGCGCCAAATACCGCGGTGAATTTGAAGAGCGGTTGAAGGCAGTACTCAAGGAAATCAAGGAGGCCGAAGGCCGCATCATCCTGTTCATCGACGAGTTGCATACCATTGTTGGAGCCGGCCGTACCGAAGGCTCGACGGATGCCGGCAATATGCTCAAGCCAATGCTGGCACGCGGTGAGCTGCATTGCATTGGCGCCACAACGTTGGATGAATACCGCCAGCACATCGAAAAGGACGCGGCACTGGAACGTCGCTTCCAGCCGGTGCTCGTAGACGCACCAGGCGTGGAGGATACCGTTTCCATTCTGCGTGGACTCAAAGAGCGCTTCGAGGTTCATCATGGCGTACGTATCGCTGATACGGCGCTGGTGGCCGCGGCCACGCTTTCCGACCGCTACATTTCCGATCGCTTCCTGCCGGACAAGGCCATTGATCTGGTCGATGAGGCCTGTGCCTCGATTCGCACCGAGATCGATTCCATGCCAGCAGAGCTGGATGAGATCACACGTAAGGTTATGCGCCTGGAGATTGAGGAAACCGCCCTGAAGAAGGAAAAAGATGCGGCCAGCAAGGCCCGGCTGGAAGAGCTGCGCAAGGAACTGGCCGACCTTAAGGAAAAGCGCGATGCCATGCGCGCTCAGTGGGAGAAGGAAAAGGCCTCGATTGGAAAAGTGCAGCAATTGCGTGAGCAGATCGAGCAAGTGAAACATGATATTGAGGCTGCTGAGCGAGCCTATGACCTGAACAGAGTAGCCGAGCTTCGCCATGGTGTACTGCCCGGCCTGGAAAAAGAACTGGCCAGCCTCGAGGCAGCCGGCGAGGAACGCGAGACTTCGCTGCTGCAGGAAGAGGTGACCGAGGAAGAAATTGCCCAGGTGGTATCCCGCTGGACGCACATCCCCGTCACCCGACTCATGCAGGGAGAACGTGAGAAGCTGCTCAACCTGGACCGTGTGCTGCATGAGCGGGTGATTGGCCAGGATGAGGCGGTGCGCGCCGTGGCTGATGCCGTCATGCGCGCACGAGCCGGTGTCAAGGATCCGAAACGGCCCATCGGCTCATTCATCTTCCTGGGCCCCACGGGCGTGGGTAAAACTGAACTGGCGCGTTCGCTGGCCATGGCGCTGTTCGACTCCGAAGACGCCATGATCCGGCTCGACATGAGCGAATACATGGAAAGGCATGCGGTCTCCAGGCTGGTCGGCGCGCCACCCGGCTATGTCGGCTTCGAGGAGGGTGGACAGCTGACCGAGGCCGTGCGCCGCAGGCCATATGCCGTGTTGCTGCTGGATGAAATCGAGAAGGCACACCCGGACGTGTTCAATATCCTGCTGCAACTGCTCGATGACGGGCGGCTGACGGACAGCCACGGCAGGACCGTGGATTTCAAGAACACCATCGTCATCATGACGAGCAACATCGGCAGCGATGCCCTGCTGAGCGGCATCGATACAGAGGGACGCATCAGCGAGGCGGCACGCGATGAGGTCATGCACAGCCTGAAAGCGCACTTCCGACCCGAGTTCCTTAACCGGCTGGATGATGTGGTGCTGTTTTCACCGCTTACGCAGGATGAAATCACACAGATCGTGAACCTGCTCATCGCGGAGGTGAGCCGGCGGCTGGCCGAGCAGTCAGTGACACTGGTGCTGACAGATGCTGCCAAGGCACTGATCGCGCGCGAGGGCTATGATCCGGTCTTTGGCGCTCGCCCCCTGAAGCGATTTATCCAGAAGGAGGTGGAAACACCGATTGCGCGAGCGCTGCTTTCCGGCGCAGGAGAAAGCAGGACGCTGACAGTAGATGTGAAAAACGACCGCCTGATCGTTGACTGATACGTTTACCTGGGCAGCAGGTGCGCCGGAGGGAGGAATTTTTCCTCTGGCGCAGCCCCAGCGATGCTTCATACTTGCGCTATCAGCGGACTTGCGGTAGCAAGCCGCTTCTTAATTCTGGAA
>CAZROR010000081.1:0-7514 GCA_964601765.1 uncultured Zetaproteobacteria bacterium | reverse complement strand
TGGGATTGACAAGATAGCGTTTACACACATGATTAGCACTCGGCTATCTTGAGTGCTAATACCAGAAACAACGAGAACGACGCATTGAAAGAACGCTATGACATCATCCTGAGCGAGGTTGTCCGGTCATACCTGAACTCCGGCCAGCCTGTGGGTTCGCGTACCCTGGCCGAGCAGCATGACCTCGGCCTGAGCCCGGCCTCCATCCGCAATGTTATGTCGGAGCTGGAGCGCATGGGCCTGCTGTACGCACCACACACATCGGCCGGACGTGTGCCGACCGATGCCGGTCTGCGCTACTTTGTGGACAGCCTCATGGTGATTGACGATGACCTCAGGAGTCATGTCGAGCAGGCTGTCGCGAAAGACCTGGTGCCTGCCGATGATGTGGAAAAGGT
Organism: uncultured Zetaproteobacteria bacterium; assembly: GCA_964601765.1. Lineage (GTDB taxonomy): Bacteria > Pseudomonadota > Zetaproteobacteria > Mariprofundales > Mariprofundaceae > SZUA-181. Next base: position 7,116 of record CAZROR010000081.1, on the reverse strand, counting down.
GTTGCAGAAGGCGAGTGATGAGTTGGCGCAGCTGACGCGCTTTGCCGGTCTTGTTTCTGTGCATGAGCCTGGCTTTGCGCGCATTCGCAAGATCGAGCTCGTGCCCGTGTCCAGTGAGCAGGTACTGGCTGTGATCGTCTCGGACCGGGACGAGGTGCAAAACCGGCTGCTGCCGCGCGAGGCAAACATTTCTGATACCCGGCTGGCTGAGATCACCTACCGGCTGAACAACATGCTCGTTGACTGTAATCTGGCTGAAGTACAGGCCCGCTTGCGTCATGAGATGGAAACGGACAGGTTGCATATTCGTCGCCTGTTGGATGGTCTGATGCGCTGGGCTGAGGAGCCGGCGCAGGGCCAGGAGGACTTGTTTATCAGTGGTCAGCGGCACCTTCTCGAAGTGCCGGAGCTGTCGGTAATCGATACAGTGCGCTCACTGCTGACGGCATTTGAGGAAAAGGAGATGTTGCTGCGCCTGATTAGTGAGGTGGAGGGTGCAAGCCCTGGTGTAAAGGTTTTCATCGGCCGGGAGCATGCGCTCATGAATATGGAGCAGGTGTCCGTGGTGCTGGCCAGTTATGAGGGGCCGGGGCAGGCCATGGGTACGCTGGGCGTGATCGGCCCGAAGCGCATGCATTATGAGCGTGTTATGCCGATTGTGGATTGTACGGCGCGCTGGGTGAGCCGTATGTTTGGAGGTTTGCATTGAGTAAAAAGAAAAAAAAGACAGAATCGGTCGCCGCATCCTCGAGCCACCAGGTAGCCGGAGAGCACCCCGACAAAAAGCAGACGGACAAAAAACAGGCTGTTGCCAAGGATGAGGCATTGCGGCAGGCCGAGGCCAGAATTGCGGAGCTTGAGGACAAGCTACTGCGCGCTCACGCCGAGATGGATAATGTGCGCAAGCGTGCTGCCCGCCAGGTGGAAGAGGTCAGTAAGTTTGCTGTGGAGCGCTTTGCTAGTGCGTTGCTGGATGTGACAGATAATCTGGAGCGGGCACTTCAGGTGGAAAGTGCCGATGTGGAGGCACTGCGTGAGGGGGTAAAGCTAACGCTGAACAGCCTGCATGACGTCAAGCGGAAGTTTGGGATTGAACGAGTGGATGCTGTGGGTAAGCCCTTTGATCCAAACCTGCATGAAGCCATACTCCAGGTACCGAGCGAGCAGGCAGCCGGTACCGTCATCGAGCAGCATGTTGCCGGCTATACACTGCATGGACGCCTGCTCAGGCCGGCCCGGGTCATCGTTTCAAGCGGTCCTGCGGAGGAGACAAAGAAGAAGGCATCGTGAAAGTAGCGCGGTGCACGTGGAGGGTGCATAGGTGAGGGCTTGAAATCCGGATATGATGTCCCCATATAGCCTGTACGGAATGAAAAAATGAACAAACTACGGAGTATACGAACATGGCAAAAGTGATTGGTATTGACCTGGGCACGACAAATTCATGTGTCGCCGTCATGGAAGGCGACAAATCCAAGGTAATCCCCAACAGCGAAGGCGATAACACGACGCCTTCGGTTGTAGCCTTTACAGACAAGGATGAACGTCTGGTTGGTGCCCCGGCCAAGCGGCAGATGGTGACTAACCCGAAAAAGACCTTTTATGCTGTCAAGCGGCTGATTGGCCGCAAGATGGACTCCGAGGAGGCAAAGCATCACCAGAAGCTGGTATCCTATAAGCTGACGAAGGCCGACAATGGTGATGCATGGGTGGAATGCGACGGGAAGAAGATGAGTCCACAGGAAATCAGCGCTATCGTGTTGCAGAAAATGAAGCAGACAGCAGAGGACTATCTGGGCGAGAAGGTGACGGATGCAGTAATTACCGTGCCGGCATACTTCAACGACTCCCAGCGCCAGGCCACGAAGGATGCTGGTGCAATTGCCGGCCTGAACGTGCTGCGCATCATTAATGAACCGACAGCTGCTGCGCTCGCCTATGGGCTGGACAAAACCGAGGAAAACCACCTCATCGCTGTTTATGACCTTGGTGGCGGTACGTTTGATATTTCGATTCTGGAGATCGGTGACGGCGTGTTCGAGGTGAAGGCCACGAATGGTGACACCTTCCTGGGTGGCGAGGATTTCGACCAGGTTCTGATTCAGTATCTGGCCGATGAGTTCAAGAAAGAACATGGCATCGATCTGACACAGGACAACCTGGCCCTGCAGCGTCTCAAGGAGGCAGCTGAGAAGGCCAAGATCGAGCTGTCGTCCAGTACGCAGACGGAGGTGAACCTGCCATTCATCACGGCGGACAGCTCCGGGCCGAAGCACCTGCTGATCAAGGTGACGCGGGCGAAGTTCGAATCACTGGTCGGCGACCTTGTGGATCGCTCCATCGGGCCGTGCAAGCAGGCGCTGAAGGATGCCGGCGTGAAGGCTTCTGACATTCACGAGGTTGTGCTGGTTGGCGGTATGACACGTATGCCGCTGGTGCAGCAGAAGGTAAAGGAGTTTTTTGGCAAGGAGCCGCACAAGGGCGTGAATCCGGACGAGGTAGTAGCCATTGGTGCAGCCATTCAGGGCGCAGTGCTGACCGGCGACGTGAAGGATGTGCTGCTGCTCGATGTCACACCGCTGAGTCTCGGTATCGAGGTGGAGGGTGGTCTGTTCAATCGCATCATTGAGAAGAATACGACCATCCCAACGAAAAAGAGCCAGATTTATACGACGGCCTCTGATAACCAGACGGCTGTAACCATCAAGGTGGCACAGGGCGAACGCGAGCTTTTTGCGGATAACAAGCTGCTCGGCGTATTCAATCTCGAAGGTATTGCGCCAGCGCCGCGTGGTGTGCCGCAGATTGAGGTGACCTTCGATATCGATGCCAACGGCATCATGCATGTGCATGCCAAGGACAAGGGCACCGGGAAAGAGGCCTCCATTCGCATCGAAGCGGGCTCCGGCCTGTCTGAGGAGGAGATCGAACGCATGAAGAAGGATGCCGAGGAGCATGCCGAAGAGGACAGGAAGAAGCGTGAGGAGATCGAGGCACGCAACCGGGCCGATGCGCTTGTCTATGCTACGGAGAAGTCCCTGAAGGAGCATGGCAGCTCTGTGGATGAGGCTACCCGTAAGGGAATCGAAGATGCGCTTGCCGAGTTGAAGAAGGCACTGGAAGGCAGTGACATGGATGCCATCAAGAAGGCCGAGGAGACCCTGGCCGAGAAGTCGCAAAAGCTGGGGGAGGCCATCTACAAGAAGATGCAGGAAGAAGCTCAGCAGAGCGGCACCGATGCATCCTCCGGTGATGCCGACAAAAAGGCAGACGATGATGTCGTGGATGCTGAGGTAGTTGACGACAAGAAGTAAGGCGGTGTGCAGGGCGCGGAGGCTCCGGGAGCACCACCCCGCGCCTTGCTCCTTGTCATGTAAATATTTGAACAGGGGCGAAGGTGGCAACAAAAAGAGATTATTACGAGATTCTTGGCGTTAGCCGCGACGCTGACCTGAACACGATTAAACGCGCCTACCGCAAGCTGGCGATGAAATACCATCCAGACCGTAATCCGGGCGATGAGAAGGCAGCGGAAAGCTTCCGTGAGGTCACCGAGGCCTACGAAGTGTTAACGGATGAGAACAAGCGGGCACGTTATGATCAGTACGGCCATGCCGGTGTCGACGATCAGATGCACGATTTCTGGGCCGGTGGTGGATTCCAGGACTCACATGCATTCCGTGATTTCGGTGACTTGTTCGGAGACGTGTTTGGCGACATCTTCGGTGGTGGTATGGGCGGTCGCAGCGGTCGTGGTGCTGATCTGCGCTACAAGCTGGAACTCAGCCTGGAAGAAGCAGACAGTGGCCGCGAGGTGGAGCTGCAAATCCCCAAGCATGTGAGTTGTGGTACCTGTGGCGGCACCGGTGCCCGGCCCGGCACCCATCCCGTACCCTGCCGCACCTGTGGTGGCATGGGGCAAGTGCAGATATCGCAAGGGTTTTTTGCCATGCGCCGTACCTGCCCAGAATGTCATGGAGAAGGCAGGCGTATTGAGTCGCCATGTACAAGCTGTGCCGGCACCGGACGTGTACGTACAACAAAAACGCTGAAGGTCAAGATTCCGGCCGGCGTCTATGATGGTGCCCAGGTGCGGGTATCCGGTGAGGGTGAGGCAGGCGTGCAGGGTGCGCCGACGGGTGACCTGTATATCGTCATTCATCTGAAGGAACATCCTATTTTTGAGCGTGACGGGGCGGACTTGTATTGCACCATGCCCATCACCTTCCCGCAGGCGGCACTGGGTGCTGAAGTGGATGCGCCAACATTGTCCGGCAAGGTCAAGATTAAGGTGCCAGCCGGTACCGAAAGCGGCAAGGTGTTTCGTCTGCGCGGGCATGGCGTCACCGATATCCGTGCCCGGCAGAAGGGGGATCTGTATGTGCGCGTGCAGGTTGCTGTACCCAAGAAGCTGACCAGCAGACAGGAAGAGCTGTTGCGTGCCTTTGCCCAGGCGACCGGTGATGAGGTGTATCCGGAACGCTCGTCATTCCTTGGCAGGGTCAAGAAATTCTGGGACGACCTGTCGGCGGAGGTAAAGTAATGCGCGTGATCGTTGCAGGAGCGGGTGGTCGCATGGGCCGGATGTTAGTGCGAGCCGTAAGTGAGGCCGATGATGCCCTGCTTGCCGGTGCCAGCGAACGGCCGGACTCACCGCTCATGGGCAGGGATGCGGGTGAGCTGGCTGGCATAGGCCATTGTGGCGTGTCGCTCGTGGCTGATATGGCGGAACTCCCGCCAGCCGACGTTTTGATTGATTTTACAACACCGGAGGCCTGCCTTTCGCATGCCCGCTATGTTGCCGGGAACAGCCTGGCCATGGTGATTGGCACCACCGGCCACACGCCGGCACAGCTGCGTGAGTTATACGATATCCTTTCTTCCTCGCCGGTGGTCATGGCTGCCAACTTTTCCGTTGGCGTGAATCTTGCGCTGCGGCTGATTGGGCAGGCGGCACGTGTGCTTGGTGAAGATTACGACGCGGAGATTTTTGAGGCCCATCACCGCCATAAGGCGGATGCGCCAAGTGGTACGGCGCTGGCCATGGGGCGGGCGCTTGCCGCGGGTCGCGGCGTCGACCTGAAGGATAAGGCCGTATATGTTCGCGAGGGTATGATCGGTGCCCGCAAGGTCGGCAGCATCGGCTTCTCGGTCATGCGAGCCGGTGCTATTGTCGGTGAGCACAAGGCCATGTTTGTTTCTGATGAGGAGCGCATCGAGATCAACCATGCGGCGACTGACCGCATGGTGTTTGCACGTGGCGCGGTTCGGGCTGCGGCCTGGCTCATGGGCCGACCGGCCGGCTGGTATGGCATGGATGATGTGCTTGGCCTGAATTAGCACTTGCCTGCGCTTTTGCAGCAGGCCCGACGGGGGGTATATTGATAAAGTCCCTTCGTGTTTTTATGCCTTTATGGCGGTAATACATCAGCGCCTATTCATTCCCGGCCCTGTGGGGCAGTTGCAGTCGATCTACGAACCCTGTGCGGCGGCACGCGCAGCAATCGTGATCTGTCATCCCCACCCACAGTTTGGCGGTACGATGCGTAACAAGGTGGTGTACGCCATGGCCCGTGCCTTTGCAGATTCGGCGTGTGCGGTTCTGCGCTTTAATTTCCGGGGTGTGGAGCAAAGCGACGGTACATGGGACGCAGGCCGTGGTGAAACGGATGATGTGCGTGCGGCGCTGGACTGGATGGCCGGGCAGTGTCCCGACGTACCGCTGTGGCTGGCGGGTTTTTCGTTTGGCTGTTATGCGGGCCTGAGGGCAGCGCGCTATGATTTGCGGGTGGTGCGCCTGTTTGCCGTTGCGCCAGCCGTGAACCACTGGGATTTTTCATTCATGCGCGGAGATACGCGCCCGTTGACCGTGGTGATGGGGACAGAGGATGAGATCGTACCGTTCGAGCAAGTACGGGCATGGAGCGATGCACTTGAACAGGCACGCCTTCATCCAATTGACGGTGCCGGCCATTTCTTTACCGATCACATGCAGGAGATGAAACAGGCCCTCTTATCGGCATAGCACTCGCCATTTCGGCTACCGGGCTGTGATGTTCAGCTTGGTTTAAGCCCTGCACGCTATGTTTTGGCGCATGCTGCAAGAACGAGAGAAAATCCAGGTGTGGGACCCTTTGGTTCGCGTCTTTCACTGGCTGCTCGTGGCCTGTTTTGGGACTGCCTACATCCTTGAAGATGAGCTCATTAACCTGCACCTCCTGGTCGGCAGCATTGTGCTGGGCCTTGTGCTTTTTCGCCTGGTCTGGGGGATTGTGGGCACGCAGCATGCGCGATTTGCCGAGTTTTTTCCTTCATGGCCCAGCATCAGGGCGCATCTGCGCGACTTGGCACATCTGCGCTCCTCGTTTCACCACGGTCACACACCTGCCGGCAGCGCCATGATTTTCTTATTGCTTGTCTGCCTGATGCTGCTGACGGCAAGTGGTGTGGCCTTGTATGGCCTCGAAGGTGGTGGCGGCATGCTGGCTGTCATGGTGGATGCCATGCCACGCAGATTTGACATGTTTATCAGGGATGCCCATGCCTTTATCGCCGATTTTCTGGTGTTCCTCATCATCATCCATGTGGGGGCGTGATTCTCGAAAGTCTGTTGCAGAGACAAAACCTGGTGATGGCCATGATGACAGGCCGCAAGTATGTGGCACAAAAGAAGGATGAAACATGAAAAAGGCGATTCTGGTTGTCTTGTGTCTGGGTGCGCTGCCGGTTCATGCATCTGAGGCTGTGGTGAACCAGATGCTCGATAGGTACCAGGCGCAGGGGGCAACCGGTGGCAGCGCAGTACACGGCAAGGCGATGTGGAATGAGAAGCATGTGCAGCGGAAATCGGGTGAGGAAGTGAGCTGTGCCACCTGTCACACGGCTGACCTGACCTGACCAGGCACGGCGCCCACGCCCGTACCGGCAAGCGGATTAAGCCGATGGCCCCGAGCGTGAGTCCGGATCGCCTGAATGATCCGGCGAAAATCAGGAAGTGGCTCAGGCGAAACTGCAAATGGACCATTGGTCGTGAATGTACGCCTCAGGAAAAAGCTGATTTTCTTTCATTTATCCAGTCAAACTGAATCACGGGAGCGAATGACATGAACAAAAAGA
>CAZROR010000080.1:0-7519 GCA_964601765.1 uncultured Zetaproteobacteria bacterium | reverse complement strand
AGCGGATGTGCTGAAATGCCTGGGCAATGAGTGAGCAGATGGCCTTCGTGGGGTCGCCACTGCCAAAGGCGAGCATGCGCCGGCGGATATGCGCGGGCATGGGCATCGGTGCGGAATACCGGAGCAGGTCTATGATTCAGGTCGCAGGTGTGCCCGATCTCGTTCAGCACGGAGGCAAGCAGCCCCCTGTCCGTATCAGTCAGGTTTACGGGGTGGCAGATGTGCGTGTTGCCCTCAATGAGCAGCATATCGCAGGGCTGGAGTATGTCGGCCAGCTCCAGCTCGCCAACGGTATCAATGCTGTCGTAGTGCGTCAGCGGCTTATCCAGAAATTGCGCCAGCCGTTTGCCGAGCCCGTCGAGAATCGAGTTCACTGTCGCAAGGCCTCCTGCGTGTACCGTGCCCGGCCGGGCGCACGTAGCCCTGATGTGTCCGCAGGGGCAGGGAAGAGATTACAGTGGGGAGGCTCCCGGGCGCTACAGCCGATCCAGCAGCAGCTTTCTCTGCTTTTGCAGCATCGCAGGACTGATCAGGCCCTTTTTGCCCAGCATTTGCAGAAATTCCAGGCCAGCCTCTGGTGAAGGGTGCTGTGCCTCATATTCGGTGATAATCGATGCAAGCTTGCCGTCATATTCGTCTCTGGTGATCAGCCCCTTATCAAGAAGCCGGCGCAGCGTGTCGATACGATGAGCCGCATCCGGGCGTTTCGCATGGCTTATAACGGCCGGGTGACTGCTCACAGGGGCGGGTGGCTGTGTCGTCACCCCTGCCAGTGCGCTGACCGGCATGGCAAGCAGGTCCGGCCGACCCCGCAGTAGCACCTGGCCCTGCTGGGGTACCAGACTCCAGTGGAATACATCGATATCATCTTCCGGGACACGTGTGATGGCATGGCTGTTGATGGTTCTCTCTTCAGCCACAATGGTAAGGTCAAAGGCCGGGTAGCTTTCGATACGGCGAAGGTGCCAGATAAGCCTGCCCTTGCTGAAAAAAACCGCGCCCCATGTCTTGTCCTGGTGAAAGGATACGGCCTCACCAGGCCGGATGTTGGCCAGCGCCTTCTGCAGCTGTGGCGCCAGTCGCCGAATCTGCTGCTCGGAAAATACGGGCTTTGCGTCTCCTGAGGAAAACACGGATTCCTCTGAGTATTGAATGCTGCTGAGGGCAGCGGCCAGCTGTGCCGTGCTCAGCGAAACGGGCCCGGATCCATCGTCACCGACAAGGGCACGGGCCTGGGTCTGGCTCATGACGGTAACCCGCGCGCTGGCCAGTGCTGGCGCGATCAGGATGAGGGCGGCCAGAAGCATCAGGTAACGCGAATGGTTGTGGAGGAGGGACATGGCGGGCATTCCAGTCCCCTGCGTCTTGGATGTCAATGCTCCTTGTCAGGCTTTACATCCCTGCATGCATGAAGGACATGCGCATTCAAATTTTGTGCGATGTCAATTTCTGTGCCGCTGCTCCTGTGATAGCATTCCGGGCATGAAGGCATCCAAGTTACTCATCATTGTCATACTTGTGGCCCTGGCCGCATACGCATTCTCGGTGTGGGCAGGGTACGATGAGCGTGTTGCGCACTACGCGGCCAGCCATGAGAAGGATTTCCGTGTGGCCGCGGCCAAGGGAAGTGCCGATGCGCAGTATAACCTGGGGCTGATGTACAGCCGCGGCGTCGGGGTGGAAGAGGATGATGCGGAAGCGTTGAAATGGTACAGGATGGCCGCCGACCAGGGTCATGCGAAGGCGCAGTATAACCTGGGGATGATGTACTATTTCGGCAAGGGGGTACCCCAGAACAGGGTGGTTGCCTATCAGTGGGTATTGCTATCTGCGGCCAGGGGCGAGTCCGTAGCCAAGGATGCACTGGATGCACTGGCGAAAAAGCTTTCCCGCGAAGAGGTGGAGCAGGCACGGCAGGCAATGCGCGTTTGGGAGCAGGCACACAAGGGCCAAGGCAAAGACAGGCAGGGATAATCGGCGTCAAGTACCCCGCCACGCTTTCAGGAAGCGGACAATGGCGTCAGCCGTTTTCCCTCTTCCCATATCATCCCGGTTCATGACGATATCGGCACATTCGGCATAAAGCGGATCACGGACCCGGGCCAGCTCGCGCAGTGTTTCCAGCGCATTCCCACCCACGACAAGCGGACGGTTCATATCTCCGGCCACGCGGCTGGCCAGAAACTCCGGTGAACCCTTCAGCCAGACAACCGGCGGGTGCGCTTTCAGCAGCGCGCGATTTTCCGCCGAAAGCACCACGCCGCCTCCGGTCGCAATGATGGCGTCCTCGGTGATGACCTCGCGCAGGGCCGCAGTTTCCATGCGGCGGAAGGCCGCTTCACCATGTTTCTCGAATATTTCCGGGATACTCAGCCCCGTGGTGGCGACGATATGTGCATCCAGATCGATCAGCGGCTTGTTCAGGCGCTTGGACAGCCGCCTGCCGATGCTGCTTTTCCCCGAGCCCATCAGGCCGATCAGAATGGGTCTGGCAAGCGGTGCATCGGACATGATGTGGACGATTGACCAAAATGGGCCGGCTGTCAAACGCCCCGGCTCGAAGAAAACATCTACAAGCGGGGCGCTCTCCGATACACTGCGCCGCCTTTGAATACGGGATGTCCATGAGTCTGAAATCCGAAATAGAAAAACGCCGTACCTTCGGCATCATCTCCCACCCGGATGCCGGCAAGACGACGCTGACGGAAAAGCTGCTGCTGTTCGGCGGCGCCATTCAGATGGCAGGTGCAGTGCGGGCACGCCGTGCCGCCGCCCATGCAACCAGCGACTGGATGAAAATCGAACAGGAACGCGGTATCTCTGTGGCCTCGTCGGTGATGAAGTTTAACTATGCCTGCCATGGCCGGGACTATGAGATCAATCTGCTCGACACGCCTGGCCACCAGGATTTCTCCGAGGATACCTACCGCGTACTTACTGCCGTGGATTCGGCCATGATGGTGATTGATTCAGGCAAGGGTGTGGAGGCGCAGACACTCAAGCTGATGGAGGTCTGTCGCATGCGCAACACCCCCATCATCACGTTTATTAACAAGCTCGACCGCGAGGGACTGGAGCCGCTGGACATCCTGGCCGAGATCGAGGACAAGCTGCAGATCGAATGCACGCCGATGACCTGGCCGATCGGCATGGGCAAGGCCTTCAGGGGCGTGTACAACCTGTTCAAGAAAGAGCTGCACCTGTTTGCACCCGGCGCCGATACGCGCGCGTTCGAGTCCGTGTACATCGGGGATCTCGCTGATTCGCGGCTGGATACGCTGCTGGGCGCGCAGGCCGATGAGCTACGGACGGATGTCGAGCTGCTGGAGGGAGCGGCCAATCCGTTTGAGTTGAAGCATTTTCTCAAGGGCTCGCAGACGCCGGTGTTCTTTGGCAGCGCGATCAACAACTTCGGTGTCCGGGAGCTGCTCGATGCCTTTGTCGAGCTGGCACCGGCGCCAGGTCCGCGTCCTGCCATGGAGCGCACCGTATATCCCGAGGAACAGGCCTTTTCGGCCTTTGCCTTCAAGATTCAGGCCAACATGGACCCGGCCCACCGTGACCGCATTGCCTTCTTCCGCATCTGTTCCGGCACGTTCAGGCGGGGCATGAGCATACATCACCATCGCATCGGCAAGGATGTGAAAATTGCCAATGCGGTGATTTTCATGTCGCAGGACCGCACGCATATCGATACGGCATATCCGGGCGACATCATCGGTATCCACAACCATGGTACCATCAAGATCGGCGACACCTTCACGGAAAAGGAGCCTTTGAAGTTTGTGGGCATCCCGAACTTTGCGCCGGAGCTTTTCCGCCGCGTCCGTCTGAAGGATCCGATGAAGCGCAAGCAGCTGCACAAGGGGCTGCTGCAGCTTTCGGAAGAGGGCGCGGTGCAGGTGTTCAGAATGCTGCTGGGTGGCGACTATATTCTCGGCGCGGTCGGGGCGCTGCAGTTCGATGTCACCGTGGCCAGGCTGGCGGCGGAATATCGCGTGGATGCCGATTATGTGGCAACCGATTTTCAGGTGGCGCGATGGATCGATTGCGCGGACAGGAAAAAGCTGGACGAGTTTCGCCATCGCTTCGAGTCCAATCTGGCCGAAGATGCCGATGGCTTTCTCGCCTATCTTGCGCCCACACCATGGAAACTGAAATACACAGAGGAGCAGTGGCCGGAGGTCGTGTTTCACAAGACCCGGGAGCACATCTGATCATGCGTCCATAACAAGCCTCAATGGCCTGGCAGGCTTTCACCCATCATATTTTACCTGATGGTGAAATTCATAAGCCAAATTAATAGAATATATAAGAAACATAACAATTACTTTTAGCGTGAAGCCTATATACTTCGTATACTGAACGAAACAACGCGATGGAGTGAAGACGATGAGCGACAAGGAACAATACAAGGTCAAGGCCAAACCGTTTTACCAGCCCCGAGGCGATGAAGTGGCGCTCTATGAGGCTGCCTATGCCGCACGGCTACCAGTGATGATCAAGGGGCCTACAGGGTGTGGCAAGTCCCGATTTGTCGAATATATGGCATGGAAGCTTAAACGGCCGTTGATTACGGTAGCCTGCAATGAGGATATGACCGCCTCCGATCTGGTCGGGCGTTTTCTACTGGATGCCAGTGGTACCCGCTGGCAGGACGGCCCGCTGACGCTGGCCGCCCGTATAGGCGCCATCTGTTATCTGGATGAGATTGTTGAGGCGCGTCAGGATACGACTGTTGTCATTCACCCCCTGACCGATCATCGCCGCACCCTGCCCATCGATAAAAAGGGCGAGCTCGTTATGGCTCATTCCGATTTCCAGCTGGTTATTTCCTATAATCCCGGCTACCAGAGTCTGCTCAAGGACCTGAAACAGTCCACCAAGCAGCGCTTTACTGCATTTGAGTTCGACTTTCCATCAGCCGAGGTTGAAACGGGAATTATCACCAGAGAGACCGGCATTGATGCGGAGCTGGCCAGCAAGCTAGTCAAAATCGGTGGGGTGGCCCGCAACCTCAAGGGGCATGGTCTGGATGAGGGCATTTCTACTCGCCTGCTGGTCTATGCGGCTACATTGATGAAAAATGGCATCGCCCCGTCAGCCGCCTGCCGCATGGCCCTCGTGCGCCCGATTACGGACGATGCCGATATCCGCGATACGCTGGATCATGCGATTGATTCCGTATTTGTGTAAAAAGCGATTCAGCGCAGCGGATGTAAACCATGATCTGGGCCGGAGCCCCGGTGTCCGGCTTTTAAGGACATGACAGACATCAGGGGCCTGCGCGAAAAGCTGGGACGCACATTTCCGGCAGTCGATGCTGTTTTCGATGAGCTTGCGGACAAGGCTCTGCATGTACTGTCCGAGCAGGGTGTGCAGGCATGGCTCGAGGGTGGCAAGGCCCTTGGTTCGCTGGGTCGTGGTGCAGAACCCATGCTCGTGTTCCTCGAAGAGGCCCCGGAGGTGGCAGGTATCCTGGGCGAGGATGCTATTGGCCGGCTGAAAGAATTTTCCTGGCGCATCTCGCGCACGCCGAATGGCGATGCGATCGTCCCCTTTCTGCAGACAGCGGCCGCGGCAGCCCGCCGGCTTGAGGACATGGAACAGTTTGAGGCCTATCTTGCGCTTGTGGATGATGTTATGCAGCGCACCACAACCTCGGTACACGATATCGTGGCTACTCACCCCAGCCCCTGCCTCGTGGATTTCCTGAAGAGCGTACCCTCGCTTTTGAATCAGCTTTCGCTGGGTGCTATGCGGAACTGGGTGGAATTCGGCATCCGGGGCTTTGCGCAGGATCCGGAAGGGCAGAGCGACTACTTTGCCCTGCAATCACCGGTTGCACACACCATGTTGCAACGCGAGCGGCATGGTACGCTGCTGGTGGATCATGAGCGGGTACTGGGCATGTACCTGACCGGTATCTGGCAGACGGAATTCGACTTTCATCCATATTCATTGCTGTTTGATGAGATACGCAGGCGCCGCCCCTACTGGGACAAGCGCGGCATCCATCTGCCTGACGTGTACGATGATCTGGACGGTGTTTCAGGTGTCAACCGCTATCGCGCCGCGATTGCCCACATCGCAGCGCATCAGCGCTGGACGACGCCGATTGAGGCGGATAACTATGCGCCGTTTCAGCGTGTTGCAGTCGAGGCCTTTGAAGACGCACGTGTTGAATGGCTGGCCATTCGCGAATGGCCGGGTCTGAGGCGGTTGTGGCTGTCCCTGCATCCGAGGCCAGAGGAGGATGCATGCCCTGAGGACTGGTGTGGCGTCTACCATCGCCTGGCCATGTTTTCCCGTGCCATGCTGGACCCCGATCATGGCTATCGGGATGTGGTGCTCAACGATTTTGTCAGTCGCTTCCATGCAATGATGGAGGGAGGGGAGACACATACAAAGGATGCTGCCGCGCTGGCGGTAGCCTGGTACGTCAAGTCACGCCGGGATTCGGATATGTCCACAAACATATGGCTTGAGGATATCGAGGCTGAATACCGCGACGACAACCGGCACATGTGGCGATATATCGATTCGGAGGAGGAAGGAATGCCTCCGGGAGAATCGGAGGATTCCGAGATCAAGGCCGAGGAATTTGAACTCCCCCCCAGGCTTTATGACGAATGGGATGAGCGTGCGCAGATGTACCGGCCGGACTGGGTGAGCCTGTATGAGCGCCTGCATCCTGCCACCACGCCCGCACTTGTCGACCAGTTGCTCGATAAACACGCGCCGCTGGTCAAGCGTCTTCAGCGTCTGCTCGATATGCTCAAGCCGCAAAGCCGCGTGCGCATCCGTTTTCAGGAGGATGGCACGGACCTCGATCTCGATATCGCTATTCGCTCACTGATCGATTACAAGGCCGGTTCGCAGCCGGACCCACGCATCAACATGTCGCATCGCAGTGATGGTCGCAGCGTGGCCGTGACGCTGTTGCTTGATCTCTCGGTTTCCCTGAACGAGAAGCGCGATGGCTGCCACCAGACGATTCTGGAGCTGAGCCAGGAGGCCGTGTCGCTGCTCGGCTGGGCCGTGCAGCAGACCGGCGACCCGCTTGCTATTGCCGGCTTTCATTCCAATGCGCGGCATGAGGTGCGCTACTATCATCTGAAGGGCTTTTCCGAGCCGTGGGGCGATGAAGTGAAGGCGCGCATTGCGGCCATGGAAGGCGCCTATTCCACCCGTATGGGGGCAGCGATGCGGCATGCCGGTCAGGGGCTCATGGTGCAGGCCTGTGACAAGAAGCTGCTGCTCGTGCTGACGGACGGGCGGCCGCATGACGTGGATGTGAAGGATGATGAATACCTCATCCGGGACGCGCACAAGGCCGTGCAGGAGCTGGAAAGAGAGGGGATTTATACCTACTGCATCAATCTCGATCCCCAGGCTGACGAATATGTGGCGGATATCTTCGGGGCACACTATACGGTGATCGACAATATCGAGCGCCTGCCCGAGCGCCTGCCCGAGCTGTTTATCTCACTGACGAAGTAGGACTCCTGTTATATAG
>CAZROR010000079.1:0-7920 GCA_964601765.1 uncultured Zetaproteobacteria bacterium | reverse complement strand
ACAAGGTCATTGGGGTCTGGTATCTGATCGGCTCGATTGCCTCGTTTGCCGTGGCAGGCCTAGCCGCCACGTTGATGCGTATCGAGCTTGGCAGTGTTGGCCCGGACATTACCAGCGATGGCAATGTCTACAATCTGTGGCTGACCATGCATGGTGCAGTAATGATTCTGGGCTTCCAGATCCCGGCTCTGCTTGGTTTTGTTGCGAATTATGCGGTGCCCATCATGATCGGCGCCAAGGACATGGCCTTCCCGCGTGTGAATGCGATGAGTGTCTGGCTGCTGTGGTCCGGCATTCTGCTGGCCCTGGCCAACCTGGTGATTCCGGATCATTTCAACGGTATGTGGACGGGTTATCCGCCGTATTCCGTTTCTGAGGCAGCGGGTAATACCTCACTGTATTCGCTTGTCGTGATTGTGCTTGGTATGTCCTCCGTGTTCGGTGCGGTGAACCTTGCCTGTACCGTAGCTTTCATGCGATGCAAGGGTATGGGCTGGTTCCAGATGCCAATGACAGTATGGTGCGTGTTCAGCGGGAATATTATTCAGCTGATTTTCGTGCCTGTGCTGGCAGCTTCTGTACTACTGCTTTCACTGGATAAATATCTGGGCTTCGGATTCTATAATCCGGAGACGGGCGGCGACGTGCTGCTGTATCAGAACCTGTTCTGGTTCTATTCGCATCCGGCCGTGTATGTGATCCTGCTGCCGTTCATGGGTATCATGTTCGAGATTTTCTCGGCATCGGCCAGGAACATGGTATTTAGCTACAGGGCGACGGTCTTTGCCACCCTGGCCTTTATTCCGGCCGGTGGCGATGTTTGGGTGCATCACGCCTTCGTGGCGGGTCTGCCGGACTGGCTGCGTGTGCTGCAGTCGTTCACAACGCTGCTGATTTCGCTGCCGTTCGGCCTGCTGATGTTGAGCCTGGTGGGAACACTGTATAAAGGTGCCATCCGTTATTCCGGCCCGATGTTCTGGGCACTGGGAGCCTGGATGATGCTGATCTTTGGTGCACTAACGGGCATTCCAAATGCGCTAACCGCTGTGGATTACGGCATTTCGGACTCCTACGTCATTATGAGCCACTTCCACTATGTGATGGCTGTCTCTGGTGGTATGGCGATTTTTGCTGGCGTCTTCTACTGGTTCCCGAAGCTGACCGGACGCATTTGTAATGAGTTTCTCACCAAGCTTTCGGCTGTTGGATTCTTTGTCGGCATGAATATGGTTATGGCACCGCTGTACTTTGCCGGTATCGAGGGTATGCCACGACGCTACATGGACTATCAGCAGTTTGCCGATAATGCTACCATCGTGGGTGCACAGCACTGGTCCACAATCGGCGTCTACATCACATTCCTGAGCGTATTGCTGATGCTGGTAACATGGATTCACGGCATGCTCAAGGGTGAGAAGTCGACACAGAATCCGTGGGGTTCTCAGTCACTGGAGTGGACCGCCACTGCCATTGTTGCTGGTCAGGGCAACTTCCCTTCACCGGTGGAGGTGCCTGAGGGCTGGCATCCATACAGGTATATCGATAATCCGAAACCTGTCTTCCAGTCCGCTTCCGCGGGCTAAAAAGAGTCCGAGTCCGGGAATGCGCACCCTTAAACACCCCTCCTATTGTCTAAAGGGTGCGCATTCTCCCGGAGCTTTCCCCCGGGCTCTTGGGAGTGCGCACCTTCTCACTATCACCCCCCCGAGCGGGTGCGCATTCTTCTACTGGGGAATTGATTCAGGTCAATGCTGCCTAAAAGGATATCAACAAGGGTTTGGCCCGTCTGTGGGGAGGTGCTGATGCAGGAAGAGCAACTAAGCGCAGAACATCCAGTAGTTATAACAGGCGAACGCAGGAAGGCAGTTCTTGCGGTACTGTTTGAGCTGGCGAAGCCTGGGATTGTTGGGCTAACACTTGTCGCTGCGCTCACTGGCATCTATTTCGGTACACATGGCGTGATGCCACACTGGGATTTGATTTTCTGGACTTTTCTGACGCTGGGCCTGGCTACCGCCGGCTCATGCATGTTGAATAACTACTACGACCGCGATATTGATCAGCTGATGAAGCGCACCCGGTCGCGGGCACTGGCAGCAGGCCTTGTCCATGGGTGGCTCGTGTTGGTGGTTGGGCTGCTGCTAGCGTTTCCACCACTCGTCATCATGGCATGGAAGGTGAATCTTCTGTCGGCTGTGGTCACGGCCATTGGCGTTATTGGTTACGTCGGCGTTTACACGATGGGAATGAAGCGCAGAACACCGTGGGCGAACCAGTTTGGTGGTATCGCAGGGGCTGTTCCTCCGATGGTCGGATATGCTGCTGTAACGGGTGATTTGGGCGCACCTGCATGGATACTGTTTGCCATCATGGTAATTTGGCAGCAACCGCATGCCCTGAGCCTGGCCCTTAAGTATCGCGAGGATTATGCACGGGCCAAAGTGCCCGTTATTCCAGTAGCCTGCGGGGTGCAGGCAACTAAGGTGCGCATTGCTGTGTATGCAGTCGCGCTGATTCCTGTTGCTGTACTGCCCTACATCTATGGCATGGCCGGCAGTGTCTATCTGGCAGTTGCATTGTTGCTGAGTTTTGCGTTTCTATACATGGCTGTACGCTTTCTACGCTCGTCGCGTGACTGTGATATGCGAGTATTTGCCTTTTCCATCGTTTACCTCGTTGTTCTGTTCGGTGCGATGGTCATCGACTCCGTATAGCCTGCCCTCCGTATAGCCTGCCGCTCTATATTCAACTTTATTTTCGGGACGAATAATCAGGCCAATGAGCTATTTGACGGCACGTGTATCCGTGTGCGCTATTGCCATCTTTTTGGCTATGGGCCCTGCATATGCTGCACAGCTGGAGGTGAAGGGTGCCTGGGTACGGCTGCCACCTCCTGTTGTAAAGACTGCGGCCGTCTACATGGTACTTCAAAACCATGGTGATACGGATGTAGCTATTAATTCGATAGCTTCGAATACAGCTGAGAACGCAGCTTTTCACCGTATAACAAAACAAGCTGGCATGATGCACATGGAGCCTGTGAACATAGTGACCGTCCCGGCGCATGGAACAGTGGAACTGATCCCGGGAGGCATGCATGTAATGCTTGATGGCCTGATGAGAAGGCCTAAATTGGGGGATGTCATTCACCTGGTTTTGCGTACATCTACCGGAGATGAGCTTACTGTTGATGCGCCGGTACGCGCCTCGCGGCCTGTTGAGGAACCTGGTAAGCAGATCTTTCTTCAAGGGATGGCTCTTCTCAAGGCTCATCATGTGGCCAAGGCCGCAGCCCGCTTTGAACAGGCTGCAAAGCTTGGGAACAGGCGTGCGCAGTATCAGCTTGGACTTTTATTTGCGCGAGGAGAAGGTGTGGATAGGGATCTTTCCCGGGCGAGAGAGCTATTGCGTAAGGCAGCCATGCAGGGGCATCCGAAGGCCCAGTTTTATCTGGGCCAAATGTTTGCATTTGGCGATGGTGGAGAGAAGGATAACATCACAGCCACCATGTGGTTCTGGCTCGCAACCACACTGGGAGACCGTTATGCACGGGACAGCCTCAGGGTAATGACAGGAAAGATTTCATCAGCTGAGCTGACCGAGGCAAAACGACGCGCCAAACTTTTGTGGCAGAAGATGCCACACGATATGAAAATCAAACGCCGGATGGCAATGCACTGAAGGCCCGCCGTAGCAGGGGTGTAGTATGGAAAACAAACAGCTGGAAGAAAAAAGAAGAGAGAGAAACAAGGTAATTGGTGGCCTGGTGCTGGGAGGCATCGTGTTTGCCTGGTTTTTATATTACCTGATCTCGCATTTGCCCGGTTAATCGATAGGGATGTGTGGATGGTTCAGAGACGGCGTGAGACAAATACGGATGGAAATAGAAGGAGGATGAAGAAGTGCGTATCAATGCGACAACGCGCGTATTGCATTATTGTCTGATTGTAACGGTACTTTACCAATTGCTCAGTGCGGAGTTCATGCGTGTGCTGGAGCCTGGAAAAATGGAGGGCTTTGATACGCTGTTGTTTACGCTGCACATGATGGTCTTTGGCTGGGCCGCCTTTTTGGTCGCTTCGGTTTACATCGTGATCTTGTACGATGATACAGATGGCTGGGGGAGAATGGTGCCATGGTTTTCATCACGTTTCCGGAAGGTCTTTTTCATGGAAGCGAGGAATGATATTGCCAGCACGCTGCGTGGGCGCTTCCCGCTTCCTGAAGAGCAAAGCGCTCTGTCTGGTGCTGTTCACGGTACGGGTATCCTGCTGATCCTGGCACAAGGCTTTACCGGAGCCTATGTCATGCTGGGTGTGCGCTCGGATGGCACGATGCGGGAGGACACCCTACTCATGCTTGATCTGCATTCCCTTTTTGCCGATCTGGTCTGGATATTTCTGGCAGGTCACGTGGCGATGTTTTTGTTGCATCTCGCGACCCGGCACCAAACCATCATGGACATCTTTGCAAAGGTGCACGTACCATGGAAATGAACCGGATTTATATAGCATGCTGCCTGGCCTTCGTCATGCTTGCAGGCATGAGGCCGGCCGTTGCCGCTAAGGCTCAGGCCCCGGGAATCCGTACAATCGCTGGTCACAAACAGGAAGCCTTGCCATCGAGCCACAGACAGGGGGATGAAATGACAGAGCCCCTGCTGGGCATGCAGTTTGTCTATATTCCTGCAGGTAGTTTTATGATGGGCAGCCCGGAAGGCGAGCCGAACCGCTATCCGGATGAGCACCAGCATCGTGTCACCATCCAGAATGGCTTCTGGATGGGTAAGTATGAAGTCACGTTTGCACAGTACGATGCCTTCTGCAAGGCAATGCATCATGCCCGAGCCCTTGATGAGGGGTGGGGGCGTGCCCACCGGCCAGTCATGAACATCAAGTGGTATGAGGCTGTAGAGTTTGCTCAATGGCTGAGCCGGAAATCTGGGCATCGATACCGGTTGCCCACGGAAGCCGAGTGGGAATACGCAGCGCGCGCCGGCACCACGACGGCCTATTCCTGGGGCAATAATCCTGCGGATTTTCCTGATTACGCCTGGAACACAACGAATGCGGATGGCAAAACACATCCGGTGGGACTGAAGAAACCGAACCCATGGGGGCTGTATGATATGCACGGTAATGTTTGGGAGTGGACGGCCTCGATATATGTCCGGGATTATGATGGCAGTGAACTAAAAGGCAGCAGTATCAAGTCGAAGGCACTACGGGTGGCGCGCGGAGGTGCCTGGTATTTTTATCCCAAGGGTATGCGCTCAGCCGATCGGCGCATTTACAGCCCGTTTTTGCACTGGTCCTATATCGGCTTCCGACTGGTGCGTGATCCGGATTAAGTGTCGGGTGCTATTTGCGAATACCCAACTGATACTCTGTGACGCCATCGGGATGATAAATTTCAAGAGCTGGCAAAACGAGCGTATAGTGGTTCTGCCTTGCCCACTCTTTCATGGCCTCATATGCCTTGTATGAGCCGAGCAGTGTACCTCCGGAGAACGTTGCCATGGCAACCGCTCGCGCAGGAAAGGTTTCTTCCTCAAGGGGTGAAGGAGCAAAGCCGCCAGCATCGAGCAGGTAGCCGACCTTGGCGCGTCGTTGGCTTTCGGGCGTGCTGCCGGTATTGTCCAGCAGCAGGGCAAAGGGGGTATCTGCCTTGATACCTGCTTGTTTCAGGTATTCAGCAGCCTTTTCGATGGATGGCTGGATGTCGTTGTAGGCACCCGTATGGAACAGGTATGCGATGCGGTAGGATGGGGCAGACATGCGGGTAACCGTGACATTTGTGAACATCCCGAGGTAATACATCACCGCCAGGCCGCCAAACAGTGTGGTCAGCAGTCCTGCAAGGATGGCTCCAAGAAACTTTTTGGAGAGATACGCGGGCTGTTCCGGTGGCATGAAAGCTTCCTATATGGCTTTATTTTGATGGGATACTGTTTTCGGCATGATATTTTAATGACTGATGCAGGTAAAGAAATGCTGTATTCGGATTCATATTGCAGAGGTGGCATATGAGCACAGGTTCCATGTCAGAAAAGAAGCGGTTCAATGTGAGGCTTTTTTCCCTGACCGTCGTACTGGCTGTGCTTGTGATCGGCTCGTTTACCATGAAAACAGTGACCAGCAGGCCTGGCTATACGGTGACAAAGCAAAAGATTACACGCGCACAGCTGGAAGAGTTCAAGGATAGACTCAGGCATATGGTATCCAAGTACACCGTCCGCCATGAAGGGAAGATGGCCATTGTGCACCCCCCTCCGGGCTCTGATATTTATCTGCTGGGGCGCAATTACACGTGGGGAGATTACATCCTTGAACTGGAGCAGAATCAGCCTTATCGCTTGCATTTGACCAGCAGGGACATGCCGCATGCATTGGTTGTACAGGAATTGAAGTTGATGAACAGGATCAGGCTGGGTCAGGTCACGACAATTTCATTTTCACCGCACAAAGCGGGGAGGTTTAATATGCATTGCGGGGATTTCTGCGGGATCGGCCATTATGGCATGGTAGGCACTATGATTGTCGCCGCAGCCGGGACTGGCAGCAGGTGACGTACAGAAGGGTCACGGTCCAGGCTTGTCTGCCCCCAGACTGAACATTTGTTCGAGCACATGATGCCCTTTAAGCTGATGGAGAAGGCCCATGCCTGCGTGGCCAAATAAATAAATCCACATCAGCGTGCCCAGGTTTGCATGAAGATTTCTGAGTAGCCGAATGTCCCCGCTCATCTCTCCGCTGGACTCCAGGCCCATGAAAATGAGGATGCCGGTTGAGCCCAAGCCAATCATAAGCAGTATGCCCATGCCGTGAACAGTGCCGGCAAGATAGTGAGCCTCCGTGGGAGGTCTTAAACGGCCTTGTATCCAGCCTGGGATGCCAGTACGGATTTCTCGCCATAAGCCTTTGCAGCCATCTACGCCTAGCCAGGGAAACAGCCGCTTCCACTCGTCACCGTCATTGGCCAGATACATAAGATAAAAAAATGCAATGCCCAGCACGACAAAGCCATTCCATTCATGCAATGTGAGGAATAATGCTTCCATAGGCTGTATGGCTTCTCCGGGCTTGGGCACCTCCATCAGTTGCTCACTGACCAACTGCAGGAGCACACCTAATGTCATGGACAGGTGCAGCACGCGCACACCCCGGCTAAAGCGTATCGATATGTGCGGCATGAACGGCCAAGATGTTTATCTGGTTAATCACAGTCTTTTCCCAGCCTGAACATGGCCCTGATGATACCATGCCCCATAGCCTCATGTGCGATAGCCATACCACCATGGCCAATGATGAAGATCCACATCATCGTGGCCATGATGCTGTGAGCTTTCCATACTGCTTTGATATCTGGTGTCATTTCCCCATGCGGCCCCATGCCGATAAATAGCAAGGTGCCGCTCAGGCCCAGAATCGAAGCGAGCATGATGCCTGCGCCGTGCACGGATCCGGAAATCTGATTGCCTGTTCCTGGTAAGGGGATTTGTCCGTGAAGCCAGCCTGGTACGTCCCGGCAAATTTCTGACCACACGCTGGCACGGCCATCCTTCGTTGCCCAGGGAAACAACTTGGTTCGGCCTGCAGCCTGATCGAGTGTTATAACCAGGTAGGCGCAGACAAGAACCAGGGCGATGGATCCGATACCTTCGTGGACGCCGATAAAGAGAGTATCGAAAGGTTGCCGCACCTGGCCGGGTTCAGGAAGCCCAATGAATTGCTCGCCCAGAAGTTGCAGAAGGATAGTAATGACGATGCCGAAATGCAGAATGCGCGTGCTGCGATCGTATGTCATAAGCGAATGGTTGCACATGCCCCTCAGGCAAAAAAGGGGTGTTTTTTCCTACCAAATTTCACTAGTGTCCCAACGTTGTGAAGGGATATCGCTATAACATATTGTGAATAAAGG
>CAZROR010000078.1:0-8021 GCA_964601765.1 uncultured Zetaproteobacteria bacterium | reverse complement strand
GGAGCATCGGGAACGAACATGACATGTTGATGACATATCGTGCATGTCACACGCATGTCACATAACAGGCCTACAGTGCGCCGCAATCAGAGGTCGAAATGACCACAAAAGAGGGAAAGGAGACTATCCACATGAAACAGACGACAAGAACCATGGGTCTTATACTGGCCATGGCCATCTCGGCACCCGCCTTCGCCGGTGGTGTCCAGGTGGACGATAACAGCCTGACCGATGTGCTGCTTGCCAAGGGCGTGCTGACAAAAGACGAGGCCAAGGCAATCAAGCACAACAAGAACGGCAAACTGAAGTTCGGCGCCAAGCTGTTCCTCAATACGACGTTCAAAAGTGACAAGTCCACGGTAGCACCGGCAGCCCAGAAGGAAACCAAGACAACGGGTTTGAATGTCGACCGTGCCTACCTCACGGCCAAGTACTATTACAACAGTGACTGGCTGGCCCGCATCACCCTGGACATGGCCAACCAGAGCTCAGTGACCAACCTGGGCAAGGATCAGGTAGTGTTCGTCAAATACGCCTATGTACAAGGCAAGCTGCTCGGTGATGCCATGGTGCTGCGGCTGGGTCAGTCCCACACGCCATGGATCGACCATCAGGAAGAGCAGAACGAGCATCGCTATGTCTTCAAAACCTTCGTGGATACTTATGGCTTTGAAACATCATCCGACCTGGGTGTCGGCCTGAAGGGCAAGGTGCTCGATGGGCTCGTCGGCTACTGGGTAACCGTGACAAATGGTACGGGCTATTCGAAGGGCAATGTGCAGTCCGGCAACAACGGCCTGGACTATGATGGCCGTATCAGCCTGTATCCGATGGAGAACGTCGGCCTGGACTTCCAGTACGTGAGTGGCTTCCGCGCCACGAAGACCTTCAAGTCCGGGACGACCGTCGCCGGCGTAAAGTCCACGATGTGGCAGGCCCAGATTACCTACATCACGCATGAGTATGGTGTGGGCTTCGGCTACATGAACAACAAGGATGAAGCCAAGGACGCCACCAGTTACACGAAGAAGCACGGTGTAACCACATATACCCTGGCCGCTTCCAACGACCGGCTGGAGAGCACGGGTTACTACTTCTGGGGACGCAGTGAGCTGCCGATGGAGCACTTCGGCGTCTTCGGCACCTATGAATACCTGAAAAACAAGCCGAGAAAGATTGCTGCCATGGCCACCAAGGCGGATGAAAAAATCAACCGCTACGTTATCGGCCTCGAGTATACCCCGGTGAAGAACATTGCCTTCTCTGCCGTCTATGACCTCGAGAGTGTCGACAACATGGCAGGTGTAACGACCGATACGCGGAATATCGCCAAGTATGGCGTATACTCGCAGGTCAAGTTCTAAGAAAGCCCAGGCCGGGGGCGGCATTCGCCCCCGGCATCATCCTGAACAACAACAAAAGGAGAAATCAGATGAAAAAAACAATCGTTGCAGCAGCAATGCTTGCAGTCGGCGCCATAAGCACCGCCCCCGCCGCGCAGGCGGCTACCATCAACGGTGCCGGAGCCACCTTCCCGTTCCCCGTCTATTCCAAGTGGGCCTATGCCTACAACAAGGAAACGGGCGTGAAGCTGAACTACCAGGCCATCGGCTCCGGTGGTGGAATCAAGCAGATCAAGGCTCGCACTGTGGATTTCGGTGCATCGGACGCACCGCTGAAGGCCAGTGCACTGGACAAGTTCGGCCTGATGCAGTGGCCGATGATCATGGGTGGCGTGGTGCCGGTCGTGAACATCAGCGGTGTCAAGGCAGGTCAGCTGAAACTCACCGGCCGCAATCTGGCCGACATCTACATGGGTAAGATTACCAAGTGGGATGACCCACGCATCACTGCCAACAATCAGGGACTTTCCCTGCCACATCAGGACATCAGCGTTGTGCACCGTGCCGACGGCTCCGGCACAACCTGGATTTTCACGAACTACCTGACCAAGGTCAGTGGCGAATGGGCCGACAAGCTCGGCAATGCCAAATCCGTTCCGTGGCCGGTCGGCCTGGGCGGCAAGGGCAACCAGGGCGTGGCCGCCTTTGTCAAAAAGGTGAGTGGCTCCATTGGTTACGTCGAATATGCCTATGCACTGCAGAACCACATGGCTTCCGTACGGTTGCAGAATCATTACGGGAATTTCGTTGCCCCGACCTCGGCCAGCTTCCAGGCTGCTGCGGCGGGTGCTGACTGGAAACACGCCAAGGGCTATTACATAGTGCTGACGAACCAGCCAGGTGAAAATTCCTGGCCGATCACCGGTGCTTCCTTCATCCTGATGTACAAGGTGCAGACACGCCCGGCCCAGGCCCGCGAAGTACTGAAGTTCTTTGACTGGAGCTACAAGAACGGCGGCAAGATGGCAGAATCGCTCGATTACGTGCCAATGCCGGCGGCTGTGGCCAACATGGTGCGTGCCACCTGGAAGAAGGTGCTCCGCGACCGTGCCGGACACCCCATCTGGAAATAGTGTAACGCTTCCGGCATCCCGCAGGGAGGCCGAGAAGCCACGTGAAGGGCCGGGGTTTTCCCGGCCCTTCCATTACCGGCCACACCACCCATTGAATTCCATTGCGTGATGCCGGGCTTGCCGTAAGTATTCCATGTGCAGTTTGCAATGGATGAGGGAGCGTCATAAAAACATGCAGACAAAAAACAGGGCATGGGGCGATGTGGCCTTCAGGGGACTTACGCACGCATTCGCGCTGGGTATCCTGGCGCTGTTTGCAGCTATTATTGTCAACCTCTGGATTGAGTCCCTGCCCTCGATTCACAAGTTCGGCTTCTCGTTTCTGACCAGCAGCGCCTGGAACCCTGTCAAAAATGACTTTGGTGCACTGATCCCGATTGGTGGCACGCTGATTTCCACCCTTCTCGCCATGCTGATCGCCGTACCGGTCAGCATCGGCGTGGCACTGTTTCTCGCCGAACTTGCCCCGGAATGGATGAAGGCGCCCTTCGGCACGGCCATCGAACTGCTTGCAGCCATTCCGAGCATCGTCTATGGCATGTGGGGACTTTTCATCCTGTCCCCGATGATGGCCGATCACGTGCAGCCATGGCTGGCCAGTCACTTCGGCTTTCTTCCCTTCTTTACCGGCGCACCGATGGGTATCGGCATGCTCACGGCAGGGCTTGTGCTCGCCCTGATGATTCTGCCCTTTATCGCCTCGGTGACACGTGATGTATTCCTGATGGTACCGCACAACCTGAAAGAGGCGGCCTATGGCATGGGCTGCACAACCTGGGAGGTGGTGCGTGACATCATGATACCGTATGGCAAGAAGGGCATTGCCGGTGCTGTCTTTCTCGGCATGGGCCGGGCACTTGGCGAAACCATGGCGGTAACCTTTGTGATTGGCAATGCCTATCATCTTTCATGGTCGCTGTTTGCACCCGGCAACTCGATTGCCTCGACGCTCGCCAACGAGTTCACCGAAGCGGACAACGAAGTGTACCTGTCCTCACTCGTTGAGCTGGGGCTGGTGCTATTTCTGATTACGTTCACAGTGCTGGGCCTTGCCCAGCTCTGGCTGCGCCGTGGCCAGCCGGGAGGCGGCAAATGATGCGCCCGCAGCGGCGAATACTCGTCAACTACGTTATCCTCACGGTTTCCGGTCTGGCCGCTGTGCTGGGCCTTGTTATGCTCACCTGGATTCTCGGTGATGTGGCTGTACGCGGTGCCTCCGCTATCAACTGGGAGTTTTTCACCGAGCTCCCCGCGCCGCCAGGCATGGAAGGTGGCGGGCTGGCCAACGCCATCGTCGGCACCTTGCTCATGACCGTGGCGGCCACATGCATGGCCGTACCCTTTGGCATCATGGCCGGCACATGGCTTTCAGAATTTGGACGTGAGACGAAAACCGGTCAGGTCATCCGTTACTTTTCCGACATCCTCATCTCGGCTCCTTCCATTGTGATTGGTGTGTTCGTGTACCTTGTCATGGTTCGGCCAATGGGACATTTTTCCGGCTGGGCCGGTGCCGTTTCACTGGCCATTATCATGCTGCCGGTTGTTTCCCGCACCACCGAAGAAATGCTCAAGCTTGTCCCGCACGAATTACGCGAGGCCGCCCTTGCCCTGGGAGCACCCTACTGGAAGATCATGCCCCAGGTGATTTATCGTGCCGCAGCCGCCGGCATGCTCACCGGCATCATGCTGGCCGTTGCGCGTGTCGCCGGGGAAACCGCACCTCTCTTGTTTACAGCCATGAGCAGTCCCTACTGGATGGAAAGCATGAACGAACCGATGGGCAACCTGACGGTAACGCTGTTCAACTATGCCATGAGCCCATACGATGACTGGCATGCACTGGCCTGGGGTGCGGCGTTCCTGATCAGCATGGCTGTGCTGGCAACAACGATTACCACGCGCCTCGTGCTGCGCAAAAGGAGCAGACATTGACCCCGGAAAGTGCTCTACAGGAGACAGTGGATTTGCCCAAAACAGCAAATGAAGCAACCGGTACGACAACGGCCCATGAGGAGCCGGCCGCACGCGATGATGTCAAGATCTCCGTGCGTCACCTGAATTTCTATTACGGTGACAAGCAGGTGCTGTTCGACAACACGCTGGATATCGCCAGGAACAAGGTAACAGCATTCATCGGGCCCTCCGGCTGTGGCAAATCCACGCATATCCGTACCTACAACCGTATGTTCGATCTCTACAAGGGGCATCGTGCTGAGGGTGAAATCCTGATGGACGGGGTGAATATCCTCGACCCCAAGATTCCGGCACTGGAACTCCGGCACAAGGTAGGCATGATTTTTCAGAAGCCCACCCCTTTCCCGATGTCCATTGCCGAGAACATTGCCTACGGCCTGAAGCTTCACGGTTCACTGAGTAAAAGCGAGATGGAAGAGCGGGTGGAGAAGGCCCTGCGCGGAGCAGCACTCTGGGATGAGGTCAAGGACATGCTGGATCAGCCCGGTACGGCACTGTCCGGGGGACAGCAGCAGCGTCTGTGCATTGCCCGGGCGCTGGCCATCGAGCCGGAGGTGATTCTCATGGACGAGCCCTGTTCGGCGCTCGATCCCATTGCCACCTCCAAGATCGAGGAACTCATCGACGAGCTGAAACAGAAATTCACTATCGTGATCGTCACGCACAACATGCAGCAGGCAGCGCGCGTTTCCGACCGGACGGCATTCTTTTACCTTGGCAAGCTGATTGAATTTGATGATACCAATGTGATTTTTACCTCCCCGGCCAAGCAGCAAACTGAGGACTACATTACCGGTCGCTTTGGTTAATCGGTCTGCGAAGAACAGAAAGGAAAACAGCTATGACACAACATACATTCAGACGCTACGATGAGGAACTTGATGAACTGAAGGCACGTGTACTGGCCATGGGCGGACTCGTGGAGCGCGCTATTCGCCGGGCCATGAAGTCATTGAACAAGTTTGACATGGAACGGGCCCGAAAGGTTATCGAACGCGACAAGGCCATCAATGCACTTGAGGTCGAAATCGATGAAATGACGCGTACCCTGCTGGCGCTACGTCAACCTGCCGCCGGCGACCTGCGTTTCATCATCAGCGCCATCAAGATCGTTACCGATCTGGAACGTATCGGTGACCTGGCCGAAGGCATTGCGGAAAGCACCCTGCAAACCAAGGACACACCCCTGACGAATCTCGAATCATTGAATTCGCTGGCTGAAGCAGTAATTGTACAGGTCAACAGTGCACTCGACGCCTTTTCACGCGGCGATGTGGATACGGCGTTGGCTACCGTGGAAAATGACCGAAAGGTCAACAAGCTGTTCCGGGCCATGCAGCGCGAGCACCTTTCCTACATGATCGAGGATCCGCGGCGGATTTCTGCAGGCATTATGGCTATGAATATTGGGCGCAACCTGGAACGTATTGGTGATCATGCTGCCAACATTTCGGAAATGACAATTTATATGGTAAGGGGGCATGATATCCGCCATGTGGACCATGACGAGGCCGCCCGCATTCTCAGGGACGGTGACGGCGAAGAAGATTAATCTTGCCTTTCAGCTTTCCTCCTGCGCCTGTCGCCATCAGAAAGTCGCGTACAGAGAAAGGAAATGTATTTGGGAGCTTCATGGATCATCTGCTCCCATCATGACCGTATCTCCCCAGCATGAATGTGCGGCATCAGTATGGAGCCTTGGCGCACCATCTCTCGCTCTGAGTACTGGTACACAGAAAGAAAATTACCCGTTCAGACAAAGCAAGTGATATCCTCTCTCCGTGAGGCTCCCCTCGCTGCCGCCATTGATATTGGCTCCAATGCGATGCGCCTGCATATCGCCGCCCCCAGTGCCGAAGGCGGACTGAAGGCCATTCACTATCACCGGGAACCGGTTCGCCTTGGCCATGATGCATTCACATGCGGTCGACTTTCTGACGAAACCATAGAAAAGGCACTGCAAGCCTTCACCACCTTTCGAAGCATCATCGATCGTCATCCCGTGCAGTCCGTCCGGGCCACGGGTACGAGTGCATTGCGCGACGCGGCCAACGCAGATGAGCTGATCAGCCATATCAAAGGCAAAACAGGTATTGATATCGAAGTGATATCCGGAGAGGAGGAAGCGCGCCTGATCCACCTGGCTGTTCATCGCCACGTACCGGAAATGGCCAAAACGAAAACCCTCCTGATTGACATAGGTGGTGGCAGCGTTGAAATAACCCTGACCAGGTGCGGCGATATCATAGCCCTGGAAAGCTTCAGAATGGGCACGGTGCGACTACTCGAAATGTTCCGTGACACAAATGCGCAATCCCCCAAAATCATCAACGAATACATCGCTTCCATGCAGCAAAAGGTACGTGAGGAAATCGGCGGAATACGGGTAGATTTCTGTATCGGTACCGGCGGCAACATCGAAGCACTCGGAGAGCTTGGCGTATCATTGCTCGGTAACCCATCATGCAACCGGCTACGCTACAAGGATGTCAAAAAGCTGGTCCGTCAGCTGCAACCCATGAGCTGCGATGAACGGATGGAGCGGCTGGGGCTTAGGCCGGATCGGGCTGATGTTATCTTGCCTGCAGCCATCGTGCTGAAAGCCATGATGCGGCTTGCACGCCCGGCGCCACTGCTGGTGCCATTTGCGGGACTGGCCGACGGCGTACTGCTTGACCTGATCTATGGAAAAAGCGGAGATGGACGTGCTCAGGCGCACCAGGCCATCGCCTGGTCAAAAAGCATGGCCCGCAAGTTCCACGCTGATCCTGTCCATGCCCAACACGTGCGGGTGCTGGCCCGCAAGCTTTTCTCCGGCTTTCGCGGCATCCACACACTGGATGAGCGCGACTTGCTGTTATTGCAAGTAGCTTCCCTCGTACACGAAATCGGCATCACCGTGCGACCCAACAAGCATCACCGCCACGCCTGGTATCTCATCACCGCCTCACCGATGGTGGGCCTGAACACCATCGAAAAGAGGCTTGTGGCCACGGTAGTGCGCTACCACCGCAAGCGGACGCCGAGTACTGACAGCCTCCCCTTCCGGGAGCTGAGCCAGACTGAACAACGACGCGTCCGGCAACTCAATGTCCTGCTGCGGCTGGCCATTGCACTGGACAGGGAACGGCGTGGCAACGTGCGTGCCATTCACGTATCCCATCAGAAAAATACGAGTCACTTGCATATCAAGGGAAAGGGCGACCTGTTGCTCGAGCGCTGGGCCCTGCGCAAGGAGGCTGCATGGTTCGAGTCGGTCTTTGGGCACCGACTCGAAATAGGCTAACTCAGCACCAAAATAAGTCACGTGTCACTCGACTGACATCGTGGTGACACACCATGCCGACAGGATTCCGCCGCAAGAAGCAACATGCTTTTAAGGAGGAACAAATGAAAAGCCTTGTGATGACCATGATAGCCGGGACATTCGCTTACCCTGTCGCCATGCTGACCGCCAATGTCCTTTCTGCGACCGGCAGCGCGCAATAAGCGTGTTGCCAGCATCCGGATAGAAGCTTCGCATTACAAAAATATTTTCTGGATGGGAGCGATGATGAAAAAAGTCTAG
>CAZROR010000077.1:0-8225 GCA_964601765.1 uncultured Zetaproteobacteria bacterium | reverse complement strand
ATCAGGAAAGCGGGCGGCGCAGACGCGCGATGACACCATCAAGCTCCTTCGGCTGCGTATAACGTATGATCAGTTCTCCACCACCCCTGGCCTGTGCCCGGATCACAACCGGCAACCCGATCATCCGGCTCAATTCTTCCTGCAGGGCAGCGACATCTGCATCCTGGGCCGGCGCTTGCCGGCGCTTGCCATCCCGCACTTCCTGTCTTGCCATTTGTTCCATGCGACGGGCACTCCAGCCCTTGGCAACACATTGCGCAGCCAGTGTCTCCGCCCGCTTGGGAGGAAGGCCAATCAGTGGCCGGGCATGGCCCATGTCCAGTTCACGACGCTCGATCATCTGCTGCACGCGCTCCGGCAGTTGCAGCAGGCGAGTCAGGTTGCTCACATGCACGCGCGAGGTGCCAATGCGCTCTGCTACTTGTTGCTGGGTCAGGCCAAACTCCTGCATAAGACGCTGATAGGCTCGTGCGGACTCAATGGCAGAAAGATCATCCCGCTGCTCATTTTCAATAATTGCCAGCTCGAGGGCCTGCTGGTCATCTACATCCCGCACAATGGCAGGAATCTCGAGCAGGCCGGCAGCCTGGGCTGCACGCCAGCGCCGTTCACCGGCAATAAGCTCGAAGCCCGTGCCATCACTACGCACGAGTACAGGCATCAACACGCCCTTTTGCCGGATGGAATCCGTCAATGCCGTCAGTTCGGCATCAGCAAATACACGCCTTGGCTGGAAGCGGTTCGGCCGAATTTTGGATATCGGAATGGGTGCTGCCTGGGCAAGCAGCTCCGGAGTGGCGTGATCAGCCAGTAGCGCATCCAGGCCTCGGCCAAGGGCTCTCTTTCTTCCTGTCTGCGTCATAATGCTCTCCTGCGCATCTGCTCCCGTTCCAGCATTTCCTGGGCTATGGCCAGGTAGGCCTGGGCGCCCTTACAGTGTACATCATAGTGCATAGCCGGCAGGCCAAAGCTCGGCGCCTCGGAAAGCCGGACATTTCTGGGAACAACATTCGTATAAACCTGACTGCCAAAATATTCCCGTACCTCCTGGGCAACCTGGGCCGAAAGGTTGTTTCGCTGATCCACCATCGTCAGCAGAATGCCGTCAATCACCAGCGCCGGGTTCAGATTCCCGCGGATCAGCCGGATCGTATCCATAAGCTGGGTCAGCCCCTCCATGGCATAAAACTCTGTCTGCAGGGTGATAAGTACGCGGTCGACAGCCGTCAGGGCATTGATGGTCAGCAGGTTCAGTGCAGGCGGACAATCAATGAACACATGGTCAAACGGCTTCCCTTCATAGCTGCTGAAAGCAGTATCCAGCCTGTGCTCGCGCGCGGGAACGGACACAAGCTCAACCTCCGCGCCGGCCAGGTCCATGCTGGCAGGTACCAGATAAAGCCCCTCGCATGCCGTTGCCATCACCGCATCCTGGAGAGCACACTCACCTAGCAGGATATCGTAGGTGCTTTTCTCTACACTGGACTTTTCTACACCCAGTCCCGTCGTACTGTTTCCCTGTGGATCCATGTCCACTAGCAGCACCCGCTTGTCCAGCGCGGCAAGCGAAGCAGCCATGTTGATGCTGGACGTTGTCTTCCCCACGCCACCCTTCTGATTGGCAATGGCAACAACCTGTCCGAGGCCTTCATGTTTCACGTGAAACATCCCCCTTGATGTACTTGTGCACGAGCATCACATTCCCACCCGCTTCTACATGCCGGGCTGCCTCAAATCTCCACCCGGACACACATGCTGCCTGCGCCGCCCTGGGAACCGCCAACACGGCGGAGGCCCCGGTGCGGCAATGCCTGTCACACAACCGCAACAGCCGCTCCGGTGCGGCAACTGCCCTGGCAACAATGATATCTGCGCCCAGGTCCGGAAGTGCCTGCACATCCGAATCGTACACTTCCGCATCCAGCCCTAACACCCGCTTCACATGTCTGAGAAACTCTGCACGTTTTTGCCGGCGCTCCACCAGCAGGCCGTGCAACCCCGGTACGGCCAGGAGCAGAGGAACGCCGGGGATCCCCATACCACTGCCAACATCCAGCAGCCTGCCCGTCTCCGGCAATAGTGGCTGCATAGCCAGCGATGGCTCTACAAAGCGGGCTCGAAAGGCATCCGCATCGTGGACGGACGTTAGGTTCAGGGCTTTCGAAAACCGAAGAACTTCTCTGATATACCGATCAAGCGCTGCTTCCGGCACCAGCCTTCCCTGATTGCTGGAAGTGAATGAGCAGGCAGGCAATCGCGGCAGGAGTCACGCCGGGGATGCGCGCTGCCTGACCCAGACTGCCAGGCTGGTATTCCTGCAGGCGCTGACGGCACTCCGTGCTCAACCCAGGCACAGCCTGATAATCAAAATGTGTCGGAATAGCCTGTGATTCAAACCGCCTGAAGCGAGCGACCTCCTGCTCCTGCTTCTGCAAATAGCCATCGTAATGAATCAGGGCCTTGAGGCTCTCGCGGTCCCTGCGACACATGATCTCTGCATCCGACAACAGGACAAGCGCCTGATCCACATCCACATCCTGCCGATGTGCATAGGCGGCAAAGGCCATGTCGCGCTGGGGCAGCGGCAGCCCCATGGCTGAAAGGCGTTTCGCCCATACCGGATTGCAGCCAATCCTCAGGCTGCGCATCTCGCATTCAGCCCGCTGCAGGCGTGCATACCTGGCCTCGAACCTGCAGCGTTGTTCGTCGTTGTATAGCCCCAGCCTGATCGCTATCTCGCCCAGCCGGATATCCGCATTGTCCTCGCGAAGATGCAGGCGGAATTCTGCGCGTGCCGTGAACATGCGATAGGGCTCTGTTACCCCCTTGTTCACCAGATCATCGAGCATCACGCCGATATAGGCCTCGGACCTGTCCGGCACCCAGGCCTCCATCCCCAGACTGACAGCCGCTGCATTGATGCCTGCAACAAGGCCCTGTGCAGCCGCCTCCTCGTAGCCTGTCGTACCATTGATCTGGCCGGCGTGAAACAGGTCGTGCACGCGCTTGCATTCCAGAGAGCTTTTCAGCTCTGTTGGATCAACATAATCGTACTCGATCGCATAGCCGGGACGCGTCATCACGGCATGTTCCAGGCCGCGTATGGAGCGCACGAACGCCCACTGCACCTCCACCGGCAAGGACGTGGAAATGCCATTCGGATAGGCCTCACGCCGATCCCGGCTTTCCGGCTCAAGAAAGATCTGGTGGCTCTCCTTGTCGGCAAAGCGCACGATCTTGTCCTCAATGCTCGGACAGTAACGCGGCCCGGTCCCCTGAATCTGACCTGAAAACAGTGGAGAGCGCTGTAAGTTGTCGCGGATGATATCGTGTGTCCGCGCCGATGTTCTTGTCAGCGCACAGGGCACCTGGTCCGTCGGAACCGCATCATGAAGCCCGCTGAACGGCAGGGCATCATATTCACCGGGCTGCTCCGTGAGCACCTCCCAGTTGATGCTCCGGCCGTCCAGCCTGGGAGGGGTGCCCGTCTTCAGACGGCCGAGCCTGAATTCCCGTTGATACAGCTCATCTGTAAGGCCGGTAACGGGTGCGTCACCGGCGCGTCCGGCTGGTATCTTCCGCTCGCCGACATGGATCATACCGCCCAGAAAGGTTCCTGTGGTCAAAACGACCGCACCTGTATCATGCCGGACACCCAGGGCATCAACAGCACCCACCACCCTATCCTGCTTGAAAACAAGCTCCTTGATGGTGCCCTGATACACTTGAAGGCTGTCGTAACGCTGCAGCAGCTGCCACATAGTCGTATGGTACTGGTGCCTGTCGCATTGTACGCGCGTGGCACGAACTGCAGGCCCCTTGCGGCGATTCAGCACGCGATATTGCAACGCGGCAGCATCCGCGGCCATGCCCATTGCCCCGCCCAGGGCGTCGACTTCCCGCACCAGGTGCCCCTTGCCTACGCCACCGATGGCCGGATTGCAGGACATCTTGGCCACGGTATCAATATTCTGGGTCACAAGACGGACGCGGGCGCCGCGCCGGGCTGCAGCCATGGCGGCCTCACACCCGGCATGTCCCGCGCCCACGACGAGTACATCCACCGGCCCGTCAGGGTGTTTCACGTGAAACATCGTTACCGACATAGGTGGCGCAGGTTAATTTTCCCACGCGAGAAAATCCACCGAAAGCAGAGCCAGAGAAGACCTCACTGCAAACGAGATGTTGCCGGCCAGGCGGCCGGGGAATCAGCCGGCCTTCTTTTGCGCCTTGCGCATGTCGTGAATGATGGGAGACAGAATCAGCTCCATGGCAAACATCATCTTGCCAGCTGGCACCACGATCGTATTACGGCGGGACATGAACGAATCCTTCAGCATCGACAGCAGCCAGGGGAAATCAATCCCCCACTTCTGAGGCTGCCGGACACGGATGACGACCACGCTCTCATCCGGTGTCGGCACATCACGCGCAACAAACGGGTTTGACGTGTCCACAAGGGGCACGCGCTGGAAGTTGATGTCCGTATATGTGAACTGGGGGGTGATGAAGTGCACGTAGTCATGCATGCGTTGGAGAATGTTGTCGACAACGGCCTCCGTGGAGTAGCCGCGCATCTGCGTGTCACGATGAATCTTCTGGATCCACTCCAGATTGACGACCGGCACGATGCCCATGAGCAAATCGATATACGGTGTGACCTCCTTCACGCCGCCATGCAATCCCTCATAGAAAAGAATATCCGACCCCTTGCCGACCTTCTCCCAGTCTGTAAACCGGCCAGGCTCGACACCATACAGCTTCGCCTCTTCCTCATCATGCACATAGTGCCGCGCCAGCCCTTCGCCGGTTTCACCATAGGACTTGAACAGCTCGGCAATCTTGTCGAACAGGTTGGCTTCATCCGAAAAGTGACTCAGGCGCTTGCCCTGGGCTTCAAACTCCTTGGCCTTTTCCCTGAATTCATAGCGGTCATACCGGTGAAAGCAGTCGCCCTCGACGATGGCTGGCGTGATCTTCTCCCGGCGGAAAATATGCTCCAGGGCCACCTTCGCCGTACTGGTGCCTGCGCCAGATGAGCCCGTAATCGAGATAACCGGATGCTTGACAGACATATTTTCCTCCGAAAAGTCAATGATATCAAAAGGTTAGGTGGCCACCTCGGGAACACAAAAGGCCACTCCACTCCCCCCAGCACGCATGAACCGGGCAAATCATTATGGCGTGGTTTGCGCCCTGTTTTCAAGCGAAAAGGATTCGCCTCATAAACCCTTTATTTTTCAACTACTTGCCGATACAGAAATCGGAAAAAATACGGTCGAGTACGTGCTCGATATCACCAACGCCTACAATTTCACCAAGGCATGACCAGCTGTGCCGCCATTCGAGGGCAACAAGCTCCAGCTGGCTTTCATCGCCAAGGAGCTCCATACCTCGCAATAGGCCGGCCTTCGCCTCTTCAAGGCCTCGTCTGTGGCGCTCCCTCGTCACCAGAAGCCCCTCTTCACCGGCCGGCATATCACCAAGCATGCTGGCCAGCCGATCTGTGAATGCCTGTAGCCCCGCGCCGGTCAACGTACTGACCGGCAGAAACCCATCCGGCATAGGAACCCCGGGCCTCAAATCCACCTTGTTCATCACGCGCATGCCCGCGGCATGCGTATCGGACCATGTTTCCGGGCGCGTCACATCCGCAACAAAAACGACAACATCCGCCGTGCTCGCCACCTGTTTTGCACGGCTGATGCCCTCATGCTCTATGGTATCCGTCCCCGCCAAACGGAGCCCCGCTGTATCAACAAGGCGCACAGGAATGCCACGGATATCGAAGTCTACCTCGATCAGGTCCCGCGTGGTCCCGGCCACATCGCTGACGATGGCGCGATCACGGCCGGCTAGTCGGTTCAGCAGGCTGGACTTCCCAACATTCGGGGCACCGATGATCGCAATATTCGCACCATTGAAAAGCCGCTCGCCAAACGCTGCACGCTGCAACATCTGGTCGATAGGATGAACAAGCTTTCGCGCCACCGTCTCCCGCAATTGATCGAACAGCAGCGCCGGGATGTCCTCATCCGGGAAATCCAGGCAGGCCTCGACATGCGCGACCACACCGGTCAACTCATACATGAGCGCCTGAATCTGCTGGCCAAATGCTCCCTGCAGGTGCCGTTGTGCCTGGCGAGCGGCACGCAGCGTGGCAGCATCGATACAGGCGGCCACAGCTTCAGCCTGGGACAGGTCCATCTTTCCGTTTTCCACGGCGCGGCGCGTAAACGCACCCGGCCCGGCCGGACTAGCACCAAGAGCGTAAAGCCTTTCCAGCAAGGCACGGAGAACCACCGGACTGCCGTGGGCCTGCAATTCAACAACATCTTCTCCCGTATAGGAGGCTGGTGCGGGGAAATAGATGACCAGGCCCGTATCCAGCGGAACGCCGTCAGCATCATACCACGTGCAGCAGTGTGCCAGGCGGGGGCGCCACGGCGCTTTTCGACGCGCTAGCCGCCGGGCGCAGGTGACAGCCTCAGACCCGGAAATCCGGATAATCCCTACGCCTCCCCTGCCGGGAGGTGTGGCAATGGCGGCAATGGTACTCATCCGGGTGCGATGCACCTCATCATCAGCAGGCGTGCGGTCAGGTGGTTACCGCATTTCTCGATTTGAGCACGAAGTACTGCTGAACGATGGAAAGCATGTTGTTAACCAGCCAGTAAAGCACGAGGCCGGAAGGGAAAAACAGGAACATAGCCGTAAAGATAATCGGTAAAAACTGCATGACCTTCGCCTGAACCGGATCAGGAGGCTGTGGATTCAGCCGTTGCTGTACGAGCATCGAGGCGCCCATGAAAACAGGCAGAATGTAGTAGGGATCCTGGGCTGACAAATCATGAATCCAGCCACCAAGTGGTGCATGGCGCATTTCGATGGACATCAGCAGCACCTTATAGAGTGAAAAGAAAACTGGTATCTGGATTACGACAGGCAGGCAGCCACCAAGTGGATTGATCTTGTGTTTTTTATACAACTCCATGGTTTTCTGGCCCATGAGCTGACGATCATCGCCATACAGCTCCTTGATACGAGCCATTTCTGGCTGCAACTTGCGCATGCCAGCCATGGACTCGTAGGATTTCTGCGTCGGCCAGTAAAACAGGGCCTTGATGATCACCACGAGAAGAATGATGCACAGCCCCAGGTTCGGGATATACTTGTTGAACCAGAGCAGCACCTCATGTAGTGGCTTGGCAATGAAGGCAAACCAGCCAAAATCAACACAGCGCTCAAGACCAACACCCAATTGCTTCATGATAGGAATGGACTTGGGACCGATATACAGCCGCGTTCTGAACACCGCATCTGTACCGTCCATCTCGCCCTCATCCAGCATGCCGGCACGGTAGGTGCTGCCATCGCCATGGAAGTAATATTTGTAGTTACGTGACTGCTCACCAATGAAGGCCGCAATGAAATAGCGATTCATAATACCGATCCAACCGCCCTTTGCCATGAGGGGGGCGATGGCCTGCTTGTCGAGCTCATCATAGCCCGGTTCCTTAAGCTTGTTGTCCACAAGCCCTATCGGGCCTTCATACTGCTGGAATGTGGACGCCTTTTTATCAGGGTTTCTCTCCACCACCTGACGGAAAATCTTCAGGCCGGTACCTGAGGAAATCCTGTCTTCGACTTCGACAACATAAGAGCCTGGCTGAAGGCGGATCGTTCGCTGCCAAACCCGTCCATCATCCAGCTTGCCTTTTAGCAAAAGCTGACCGGCATTGCCTTTTTCTGTCCTGGACACAACCTGAAACGTGGGTACTCCTTTGTATCCCGACACATCTGTACGTACATACCTGGCATGTTGGTCACCAAGCTCCAGCACCCGCGTGGGCTCCGAATCCGGCTCCAGGCTCTGACGATATTTGGGAAGCAGGGCTGTTACCATCCGGCCTTGCTCATTGACCTGAATACGCAGCACATCATTATTGACAGATACTGTCTTGCTCAGAAGAAAGTCTTTTCTGTCCTGGGCGGGCATGTTCTGGTTTTCGGTAACCGGAGCCTTTGCCTGCACTTTGGGAGTCGGCTCAGGTGCTGGTGTAGTCGTTCTGACTTCTGGTTGCTCGACCGGCAGCGTTGTCTTATTAGCGGGAACGGGCTCCGATTCAGGAAACAGCATGCCCCAGCCAACCAGTACGATCATGGAAAGCGCAAACGCCAGGATAATGTTTTTTTGTTGGTCCATGCCTTAAGCTCCTTGGCTG